>DATHPZ010000045.1:0-10752 GCA_035483355.1 Chthoniobacterales bacterium
CGATCCGGACGGTCCACCTGCAAAATTCCGATACCGATAGAGGGCCGTATCGGATTTCCCGTAGGAAATGGAGTTGGAACGGGTAGAACAAAGTCGCGCCGCATGTGGATCGTCGGCACAATAGACGACTTTACCGGTGACCTGGTCCATGAACCCGTTAAAGACCTGCTCAATGGCAGCCAGGTTAGAATAGTAATCGAGATGTTCCTCCTCGATGTTAAGAAGTATTGCGTGCTGCGCATGATAAATGCGAAGTGTGCCGTCGCTCTCGTCTCCTTCCGCCACCAGATATTCTCCGCTCGGCTCCCAGTGCGCGTTGGTACCGAGAATCGGGATCTCGGCGCCCACGTAATGCGAAGGGTTCAGCCCGCCGACTCGCAGAACGTGTGCGGTCATCGAGGAGGTCGTCGTCTTGCCGTGCATCCCGGCGATCACGATCCCTTTTTTGATTTGCATCATCGCGGCCAATGCTTCCGCGCGCCGCACCATCGGGAGTCCCAACTTGGCTGCTTCATCGAAGGCGGGATTTCCACTGCGGATCGCAGAAGAATAGACTATCAGTTCCGCGCCGCGCACCGTCTCCTCTGTTTGGGGAAGATAAAATTTTAAACCTAGCGTCTCCAGCCGCCTTGTTTCAAGCGTGCTTACTCGGTCGCATCCGCTCACGCGATGGCCAAGAGCTAGCAATAAACCGGCGATCCCGCTCATTCCGGAGCCGGCGACTCCTATCAGATGAATCCGTTTCGGATTTGTCAGCAGAAATTCAGCAAGTTTCTTTGGCAGATCGAACGTCATTTGCGGGATTTCTCGATGATTTCTACAATCCTGTTGGCAGCGTTCTCCGGTCCTAGAGCAGCAGGTCGCCCGATCGCCCGGCGCACCATTGCTCCATTATTCAAAAAGTGATCTATCAATGAGCTCAGAGTGTCTCCGTTGACACGCGACTCTTCTAATACTTCAGCAACACCATGTCTCGCAAATATTTCCGCATTAAAAAATTGATGATTTTCGGCCGCGAAGGGATAGGGAATCAAGATGGTCGGCAAATCGAAGTAGGAAAGCTCGGTCAGACTGGCCGCGCCGGACCTGGCGACCGCCAGATCCGCCACGGTATAGGCTTCCTCCATTCGATCGTAAAAAGCACTAACAAACGCGGGGACTCCGGCCCTTCGATAACATTCGTCAACAAAGTTCTCGTCCTCTTTTCCGGTCAGGTGGATAAACTGCACGTTTTTCCCTGCGAAGCGGCATAAAACGCCTACCACGGCTTCGTTGATGCCATGCGCTCCCTGGCTTCCACCCATCACCAGGACAGTCCGCCAACCGCTCTCCAGGCTCAGGTGCTGCAACGCCCGGCGGCGATCAACCGGATTCCGCAAACTGTCGCGGATGGGTGTGCCGGTGACTTCAATAACCTTGTTCGGGAAATAGCGCGCGCACTCCTCGAACCCGAGCAGGACCTTTTTCGAGAGCAACGCATTCAACCGATTAGCTTTGCCCGGGATCGCGTTTGATTCATGGATGAAGGTCGGCAGACCGGTCATCCGACCGGCCAGAATCGGTCCAGTGGAAGTGAATCCACCCATGCCGAGAACCGCGTCCGGCTTGAACGAACGATACATCCGCAGGCAGGCGAGCAAACCATTGATGAACTTCGCGAGAAACAAAAAGAACTGGATCGAAATCAGCTTGGTCAGACCAACGGCAGGAAGCTTCTGAATGCAAAACTCTTTTCGATTTCCGACCGCGATCGTATCGATCTGCTTTTCGGAAATAAGCAGCAGAACCTCATGGCCGCGGTTTTTCAAGACCTCGGCGACGGCTAATCCAGGAAACAGGTGCCCGCCTGTTCCTCCACATGCGATCGCTACTTTCATCAGCAGGGACTACTAAATTCGGGAAACATGTCTGATCCGAACCATCATTTCGGTGTTTGCAGTGGTTTTGTCTTCTTTGCCTTGCCGGTAGATGTTGATCAGGATTCCAATGCACACGAGGCAAAAGAAGATATTCGACCCGCCATAGCTAATAAACGGCAGCGGAAGCCCTTTATTCGGGAACAATGAAGTAGTCACCCCCACATTAATCGCGGCTTGCAAACCGAGAATGGCTGTACAACCAAACCCTAGCAACATGCCAAACCGATCCTTGGCGTTCAGCGAAATTAGAATTCCGGAGGTGACAATTAAAAGGTAACAAAACACCACGACGAGCGTCACGCGCAACCCGAGTTCTTCGCCGATCACCGGGAAGATGAAATCGGTATGTGCGTAGGGAAGGTAGAGCATTTTCTGTCGTCCGTTCCCCAGACCAAGGCCTTCCGCTCCTCCGGAACCGAAAGCGATTAATCCCATCCACTGTTGATGTCCCTCCTTCTCCTGGTACTGATCTGGATGCAGGAACGCCAGGAGGCGCCCCTGACGTTCAGAGATGTGCCAGGCGATGCCCAGCAGTGCAGCGACGCTGAGGACCACCAAGGGGCCCAAATATTTCGGGCTGGCGCCGGCAACGAACATGATGAGAAGAACGGTTCCGCCAATCAGGAGCGTCGTTCCGAGGTCGGTCTCCATCACGATCGGTACCAGAAGCGTCACGACCGCGAGAACCGGGTAGATCAACCCCATGAGGATCCCTTTGCATTTGGCCTCAAATTTCGAGAACCACCACGCAATAAAAATGATCGCGACCAGCTTGGCCAATTCCGAGGGTTGAAAGGTCACTGGTCCGGCATGAATCCAACGCCAGGAACCATTGATTCGCATCCCGACCGGACGAATGAAGCAAAGAGTTAACAATCCGAGCGCGATCGGAAACAACACGTACCACGAACGCTCCAGCCGATGGTAATCGAGCAGCGCGAAGAGAATGGAAAAGAGGAATCCGACCCCCAGCCAGAAGCTTTGTTTCTTGAGGAAATTGAATTGGTCGCCGTGACTGTCAGGCGCGAAAGCGCCGGTGCTGTACAGCATCACCAGCCCAATAGTGACCAAAACAGCAACCGCCAGGACCAGGATATATGCGCTTTGTTTATGCATTCGCCGCGTGGCCGCCCTGGAGGGCTAAACATCATTCATGGGATCACTAATTTTTGACCGATCTGCAGTTTCTTCGGATCTTCGATGTTGTTCGTCCTTAGCAAATCTGCGTAACTAACTTTAAATTTCTTGGCGATCCCGGCGGGACTATCTCCTTTTTGGACCACGTACACTTTCCCGGTCTCGCCTGAACCCTCCTGCGCGATGCCGCCATTCAGAGTCTTAGCGCCGCTGCCGCCCGAGGCGCGGGAGGAATCCACCAACTTTTGCACGTCGGCCGGAACCGTTTTGCCTGAAGATTTATCCGCACTCCCTGACTCTCGTGCCGCGTTGCCTTGTGACGCCGTAAGCTTTTGGCTGCCGAGTTCCGCTTTTCCCCCACTGCCTCCACTTTGATGATCCTTGAGAGCACTGAACGCGAAAATTCCGCCCACGGCGACAACGTGCAGCAACAGGACGACCACGAAGGCTCGCGATAATTTTACGTTTGGCTCATCCGCAGAATAGTCTTCTTCCGCGTATTTCGCCGCGGATCGCTGCGCTGCGGTTCGAAGTCTTTTCCTCGGTGTTACTTTGAGAGGTTTTCTTAGTATTCTCACCTTGCTAACTCCTGGATGATTTCGCGGAATTGATTACCGCGATCGGCATAATTTTTGAACATGTCGAAGGAAGATGTCCCCGGCGAGAAAAGCACCACCCCTCCCGGAATGCTGTGCTGTCGCGCCTGGTCGACCGCCGCTGGCAGCGTCTGAGCGCAGGAGCTCGGCACGACCTTTGACCAACCCTGATATATCCGGTCAGCCATCTCCCCGATCAAAACGGCATACTTCACCTTCTCGTGCACCAGACCGGCGATAGCATCGAAGGCAAAGCCTTTATCTTTTCCACCAGCGATTAAGACGACCGGTTGCGGCTGCGATTCCAGCGCTTTGACCAGGGCGTCCAAATTGGTTGCTTTCGAGTCGTTGATGTAGATCACACCATCGATCTCGCCAACTCTCTCGCAGCGATGGGGGAGCAGCCGATAGTTTGTTAGCCCGCTTTTCGCCTTCTCCCAGGGAATATGGATGGCGTGCGCGGCGCCCAACGCCGCCATGAGATTTTCGGCATTATGAAATCCGGACAGCTGGGTCTCTTTCATCTCCAGGATCGGTTCGCCTCGAAAGCAAATCGTCTCTCCTTGCAAAATGAAATCAGCTCCTTCCGAATAGGCGCTGAACGTGATTTGCCTGGCGACAAGGCCGGGCAAATCATCCGAGTAGTTGGTCACTGCGTAGTCACTTGATCGTTGATTTTCAAAGATCCGCAGTTTTGCCGTCCGGTACTCCGCCATGTTCGGGTAACGATCCAGATGATCCGGCGTCAGGTTCAGCCAAAGCGCCACCTCCGGACGAAACGTCGAAATCGTCTCCAATTGAAAGGAGCTAACTTCGACCGTGAAGAAATCAAATTCCCCTTGGCGTTGCACGGCTTCGGCAAACGGCATTCCGATGTTCCCACAAGCGACCGTGCGATAGCCTGCCGAGTTTAACATGGACTCAATCAACTGGGTAGTCGTCGTCTTGCCGTTCGTGCCGGTAATTGCGATTACCGGCCGCTCACAAAAACGGAAGGCCAGCTCGAGTTCTCCTACCAATGCAGCACCCTGCCGGCGAAAATTCTGGATCAGTGGAACCACCGGATCAATCCCGGGACTTAATATCGTCAGATCATAGTCGGCTTTTGCCATGTCTGCGGCTTCGCCGGTGATTATCGAAATTCCCAGATCCTGCAACGTCCGAATTTTCTGCGCATCCGGTTTCCCGCTATCAAAGACGGTTACGCTGGCGCCTCGCTGCTGGAGCAGCCGGGCAGCGGCTTCTCCGCTGGTCCCTAACCCAAGAACGGCCGCTCGTGTACGATTGAGATTCATCGCAATTTCAAAGTGGCAAGTCCAAGGAATGCGAACATCAGCGACATGATCCAGAACCGGACAATGACGGTGTTTTCCTTCCAGCCCTTGAGTTCGAAGTGATGGTGCAACGGAGACATCAGGAGAATCCGTTTGCCGGTGAGCTTAAAGCTCAGCACTTGAAGAATTACGGAGAGCGCCTCGATCACAAAAATTCCTCCAATGACAATCAAGAGGAGCTCCTGCTTACAACAGATCGCGATGACCCCCAGGGTTCCACCGATTGACAGCGATCCGGTATCGCCCATGAACACTTTCGCAGGGTGACAGTTAAACCAAAGAAACCCGAGCCCTGCGCCCGCCAGTGCCGTGCAAAGGATTGTTAATTCTTCGCTTTGGCGATAAAAAGGCAGATCAAGATACGTTGCCACCCCAATATTCCCGGCAGCATACGCCAGGATCGCATAGGTCGAAGCCACCGTAATGGTACACCCGGTCGCGAGCCCATCGAGGCCGTCGGTTAAATTCACCGCGTTGGATGTTCCTACAATCACGATCCCAAAGAACGCCAACGTGAACCACCCCAGGTTGGAGATGATCGGCTCTTTGAAAAACGGGATGTAAAGCTCCTTCGCCTGGACTTCCAGAGAAGGGTTCAGCAGAAAAAATGCGGTCACGATTGCCGCCAGAAAAAATTGGCAGATCAGTTTGATTCTGCCGGGGACACCGTCCGATTTTTTCCTTGTGACTTTGATATAGTCATCCACGAATCCAAGGCCGGCGGTAAAAATAATCGTAAAGAGACAAAGCCAGACGAAGCCGTTGTCCGGCCGCGCCCAAATGATCGTGGAGATCACGACCGAGCCCATAAAGAACACTCCGCCCATCGTGGGCGTGCCCTTTTTGGCCCCGTGAAGTTCAAAAAGGCGGTGGACCTCGTCCGCCGTACGAATCGGTTGCCCAAATTTGAGGGACGTCAATTTGCGGATCAACCAATTCCCAAAAACAAGACAAAGCAAAAAGGCCGTGATCGCAGCGCACACCGCCCGAAACGATACGTATTGAAAAACATTGAACCCGCCGGCGATAGCGTTTGGTCCCTGACTCAGGTAATACAAATAGAACATCATGGCGACCTCCACTTCGCTTGATCGAAAACAGCTTCCAGCCCGTGGACGACACGATCCATCGCGGACGAAAGACTCCCTTTCACCAGCAGGAGATCACCGGGTTCCAGGTAGTTGAGCAGCGCATCGACCGCTTGCTCGTGGGTGTCTGCCCGTTCGGCAGATTTCAGACCGGCCGAGCGCGCGGCGTCCGCGATCAACCGGGCTTCTTCCCCAACTGTCACCAGATGGTCGAAGCCAAACACCGCCACCGCTCTGCCCAAGCGTCGATGGGCCGCCTCAGATTCTTTTCCAAGCTCTCCCATTCGGCCTAGAGCGGCTACCCGTCGGCCTTTGACGCTGAATTGCGTCGCGGTTTTCAGCGCTGCCACCATCGAGTCGGGATTCGCGTTGTAAGCATCGTTGATCACCACGAGCGGCCCAAGACTTTGGACCTTGAGACGATTTCCGGGAATCGTGGTCTTAGCCAAGCCGGCCGCACATTCTTCGAGCGTCAGGCCAAACTCGAGGCCGACAGCGGCCGCCATGCATGCGTTGGCGACCATATGTTCACCGTGCACCGGCAGGAAAACCTGCGTTGTCCTCGCACCATGGACCAAGGTGAAATTCGCGCCTTTGACACATTGATCAATGTTCTGCGCCGTGACATCCCCCCGGCTGAGGCCTGCTCGCACCACCCGCGCCTGGCAGCGCGCCGCTATCCAGTCCGTGAAATCGTCGTTCGCGTTGAGGACAACAAATCCTTCCGCTGGAATCGACTCTGCAACGACCGCTTTCTCCGCCGCGATTGCCTCGCGCGTTTCGAGGTGACCGATGTGTGCCATGCCGATGTTGGTAATGACTGCAGCATCCGGCCGTGCGATCGCACAAAGCGGCGCGAGTTCGCCCGCGTGATTCATGCCCATTTCGAAGACGCCGAAGTCGTCCGCGCTACTCGCCCCGAGGACAGTCAGCGGCAATCCTATATGGTTGTTATAATTTCCGATCGTCTTGATGACAGAAAATCTCTCCACCAGCACCGAAGCGATCATCTCTTTGGTGCTGGTTTTGCCGCTGCTTCCGGTAACACCGATTGCTTTGAGCGGAAGCTGAGTTCGATATGCCTGGGCAAGTCGTTGCAGCGCATCCAGGGTCTCTGACACTTCGATCTGGGTGAAACCGTTCAGGTCGGCATTCACGTCGCTTACCAACGCTCCAGCTGCAGCCGCCTGCTTGACGGCTGGCAGGAAAGCGTGCCCGTCAAATTGCTCGCCGCGCAGGGCCACAAAAAATTCGCCCGCGCGAATCAAACGCGAATCGGTAACGACCCGCGTTACTTCCCCGGCACCGGCGCCGTGAAGCTTCCCGCCCACCAGCGCTGCAATCTCTTCGAAGGTTCTAGGGTCCATGCCTCGGCAACTCCACCGGATGTTCCTCCAATGCCCGGGCGGCTGTTTCAACGTCATCGAACGGGACGGTGTGATCGCTGAACTCCTGGTATTTCTCGTGGCCTTTCCCTGCGATCAAAACAATATCTCTGGGCTGAGCCATCGCGATCGCCCGCGTAATCGCCAGTTTCCGATCGACGATCTTTTCATAGTTCTTATGCTTGAACCCGGTTTCAACATCGCGAACGATCGCTTCCGGATCCTCTTTTCGCGGGTTGTCTGAGGTGATGAACGCGTAGTCAGCGTATTGGTCTGCGACAGCTCCCATCAACGGGCGCTTTGCTCTGTCCCTGTTCCCGCCGCATCCAAAGACAAGAATCAGCCGGTTTGGATTCAGATCGCGACAGGTTTTGACGACATTCAATAACGCATCGTCAGTGTGAGCATAGTCGACGAAGACCTGGAACTTCCGCTTGGCCGGCACAGCCTCAAGGCGGCCGGGAATCTGGGGTGCTTTGGCGAGGGCCAATACCGCGTTCCGGACATCCAGACCAACCGCGTGCGCGGCCGCCAACGCGGCCAAAGAATTGTAAATATTGAACCTGCCGATTAACGGAAGACGCACCAGGTAACTCTTGTCTTTCGCGTCCAACCGATAAGAGGTCCCGTTCATATCCACCTTGAAATCACTGGCGCGAAAGTCCGCTCTCGCACCCATGCCGTAGGAGATTATCGGAAGATCCCTGCCAAATCGCGCGACTAATTGCTGACCATACGGATCGTCGATGTTGACAATTGCTTTTCGATCCTTTTTTTGGCTTTGCCGCAGGCTCTCAAACAAGCGCGCCTTCGCCAGGAAGTAATCCTTCATTCCGTTATGAAAATCCAGATGGTCGCGGGTCAAGTTTGTGAAAACACCGATATCAAACTCAATTTCGTTCGCCCGACCCTGACTCAACGCGTGCGAAGAGACCTCAATCACGACATTCCGGCAACCTGCCTCGACGCACTGAAGCAGGAGTTCCTGCAGATCAAGCGATTCCGGAGTTGTCCGCGATGCGGGCAATCGACGTTCGCCAACCTCATATTGGACCGTGCCGATCAGGCCGGTCGACTGGCTGGCGCGCTCCAGCAGGTGCTTGATCAGAAAGGTGGTGGTGCTCTTGCCATTCGTGCCCGTCACACCGATCATTTTCAATTTGCGCGAGGGATCACCGAAAAAAGTCGCGGCCAATTGCGCGAGCGCTCCACGTGAATCCGGGACTACGATAGCCGTCGCTCGCTGCGAAAGAGCCGCCCGCTCTCCGACCACCGCCACAGCTCCTTTGTCGACGGCTTGTTCGATGAACGAATGCCCATCAAACGTCGTGCCCCGCACCGCGACAAACAGGTTGCCAGGGGTTACCCGGCGCGAATCGTAGCGGACACCGGTTATCTCTCGATCTAGCGATCCGTGGATCGATTTCGCGCTCAACCGTTGGACTAGGTCTGCCAGTTGCATCGTGATTGGACTAATCGCGACTCCTTGTGGATAACGCCACTTTTTTCAATCCGTTCGCACCCGGCTCGGGAGGAATCGGCTCCGTGGGCCGCAAATCAAGATAACGTGCCGCTTTTTGGGCGATCCTCGCAAAAACCGGCCCTGCCACAACGCCACCAAATGCTGCTCCTTCCTTCATCGTCGGATCGTCCAGCAGCACGAGCAACGTAAATTTCGGATCGTCTGCCGGCATGAATCCAACGAAGGAAGTCACATACCGGCCGGACATGTAGCCGCCCCGCGGATCAACCTTTTGTGCGGTTCCTGTTTTTCCTGCCACCCGGAACCCCGGCACCTCGGCCTTTTGAGCGGTTCCCTGTTTGCTGACCACATCTTTGAGTGCCGAGGTAATTTTGCGAGCGGTCTCTGCGGAGACGACCTGACGCACGGTCTCAGGAGTGAAATTCGCGACCGGCCGCCCATTCTGATCGGTGATATCCGAAACAATCATCGGCTTCATCAGCTTGCCTCCGTTCGCGATACACGACATCGCTGTCACCAGTTGCAACGGAGTGACGGCCACCGACTGGCCCATGGGAATCCGAGTGATATCGAGCTTGCTCCATCGATAGGGGGGATTGACCAAACCGGAGATCTCGCCGCTTAACGTGACGCCGGTCTTCTGCCCAAAGCCGAATCGGCGGACGTACTCGTACAATTTCGCTTCGCCGAGCTGCAGAGCCAGTTTGGCGACGCCGATGTTGCTCGACTTCATCAATACCTGGTGCACCGTCAAAACCCCCATCGGGTGCGCATCCCGAAGGACACGACCCGCGTACTGAAAATGTCCATTTTCGCAGAAAACCGTCGTATCCGGCGTCACCAGCTTTTCTTCCAGGACAGCGGAGGTCGTGACGATCTTGAATGTCGAACCAGGCTCGACCATGTCCACCACCGACCGATTCTTTTCCTGGTCCGGGGAGGCATCTCCTGGTTTGTTCGGATCAAACGATGGACGACTGGCCATGGCGAGAATCTCGCCGGTTTGCGGCCGCATCATAATCACCGTGGCGTTTTTCGGTTTGAACTCCGCGCACGCCGCATCGATTTCAAACTCGACGATATTTTGCAGGCCAAGATCGACGGTCAACTTGACGTCACAACCATCTTTGGCCGGACTCTCCTGACCGCGGTAAGGCACCAGTTCTTTCCCGGTTCTGTCCGTCTCGATATAACGAAAGCCGTCCGTACCTTGCAAAAAATCCTGCATGGTCCGCTCAACACCCATCGTTCCCTTGTGATCGTGATCCACAAACCCAATCACTTGCGAAAGCATCTGTCCATTCGGATAGACGCGCACAAAGTCCTGGTCGAAATAGATTCCGCGCAAATTTGTCGTCCAAAGAGATTGCCTGATCTTTTCGGCGGTCTGCTCCGGAATTTCCGTCTTCAGGACAAGGTGTTTGCTGCCCTTACCGCTCTGGCTCAGCTTATCCGCGAGGTCGCGCGGATCCATTTCAAGCTTATCCGCGATTGCCGCCGCCACAGCCCCCGGATCCCTAATATGCGATGCGTCTGCAACGACGGTTTTGACTGGGATGTTTTCGGCAAGAGGCTCATTGTGGGAGTCACGGATGATACCCCGTCTGGCATAGATGATTTGTTTATGGTTGTGTTTTTCCGCCGCAAGCGTCGTGAACTTCTCGTGCTCCACGATCTGCAGATCGATCAGCCGAACCGAGAAGACACTGAACAGGCCGACCAATCCGAAACAGACCGTGACGGCGCGTGCTTGCGCATTCCACCTCATTGGTTAAAACCGCGATTGGAGACGACTCTCAACTCCTCCCCG
>DATHPZ010000046.1:0-6793 GCA_035483355.1 Chthoniobacterales bacterium
AAAGGCGCCCAGAAATACGGGTGCGCGAAACGGGTTCGATTCGGATCGCCGGTGCCTTCAAGCAGGGCCAATTGCGCCCTTCGCAAGGCCTCCGCCTTCGAGATGCCGCGCTCCATTTCATGCACGCGGTAGAACTGTTGCATCAGCAGCGTTGTGCTGTCATCGGCGACCGGCCAGAGTGTGGCAATGATTGCCTTGGCGCCTTTCCGCTGCGCGATCATCCCGAGACTTTCCCATTCGGCTCCGGAAGCGTTCGTCAGTCCGACGGCCGTGTTGCAGGCAGACAAGGTCAGGAGATCCACGTTGGCGAACAAATTGGGGATTAAACTCAGTTCCGTCAGGGAGAGATGAGCGCCGTCGCCAAGCAACAAAAACGAGCTATCCTCATTTGCAGGTTGAAGCTCGAAGTGACTCGCGATATGCACGACCGGGTAGCTGACTCGCAGCGAATTTTTCAGTTGATCCTCTGTGAACTCTTCATTGAGAAGCACTTTGCCAGGAAGGATACCAAGATTGGATTTGCCGTTTCCGTCGCGAACGATGTCGTGCAATTCTTCCGACACCGACGGTAGCGCCACAAACCCTGGCTCGGCTTTCGACACGCCCATGCACAGTGCTTTCCAACCGGGAGCCGGTGTTGCTGCGAGTCGTGTGCGGCTGGCCAACGTAAACTCCACGTTCGAGTATCGTTGGAGCATGTACGCCTGACCGTCGTAGAGCGCCGCAATTGGCAAATATCGCAACATCCCATCGAGCGACCACATCAGGATTCGCGCGTGCGAATCGTCGAGGTCTTTGGCGATCGGGCCAACGACGATGCTGTAAAGATCGTGCGCCAGTGTTCGCGGGTCTTCATTTGGATCCTGCAAACTTTTGCGAAATGTCTGGATTTTTTTCTCGAGCGCGGCGCGCCCGATCGGATATTCCCGAGCGATCACAATATCCGGGGTGATCAGAACAATGTGTAAGGTCGTTTCGCCGGCAAGCGTGCAGATTGCTACCACGCCCGCACCCAGGTCACGCACGTCTTGCATGAGGCCTTCCGACTCACGCAGTTCATCGACTTTTCCTCTAGATGGAGTCTGCTGCGCATTGCGCTCCAGTTCGGCCAGGGTCTTCTGAAAATAGGCCATCGCCTGTTCGGACTCAACGTCCAGTCGTTTGAGTTCCTGGGATTCCTGCGGAGTTAACGATGGCTGCGCGCGCAATTGACTGCGCCGCGCCGCCGACGCTGCCACTCGATCAGCACCTTCCTGGTAACGATGTTCCCATTCGGATTCCTCCGACGTTAAAGCGGATGGCGCCGGTGGCGCCGGTTCCGCTCCCCCGCGCTGAATGTATTGTGAATACTCCTGCTCTTTCAGGAGATCGAGAATCCGGCTGCCTTCGGGGACCCGTCCCTGGGAAATTAACAGATCCGCTAGTTCGCGGTAGATGTCTGCCTGCTCCCGA
This sequence comes from Chthoniobacterales bacterium, assembly GCA_035483355.1. Lineage (GTDB taxonomy): Bacteria > Verrucomicrobiota > Verrucomicrobiia > Chthoniobacterales > JAFAMB01 > JAFAMB01. Next base: position 1,453 of record DATHPZ010000046.1, read on the forward strand.
ATAAAACTCTTTCCGGATTCTTCTCCAAGGGCTCGTACCCCCACGCGAATTCTCTCCCAGGCTGAGACGGAAAGTTTGCCGTAAAAAATCGCCTGACCCGCTTTTCCGGAGAGCCTGAAATCGGTCATCAGGCTAGCCAAGGCGCCCGCCTCGGCCCGCGGATCCTTAATCGCACGCGCGATTCCGAGCGCTTGCTGGTGCCGGGCTATCGCTTGGGCATATTTGCCTTTGGCGGAATAGGCGGATCCCAGATTGTCGAGTGCCACGCTTTCACCTGATAGGTCACCCGCCTGATGCGTGAGACTCACGGCACGTTCAAGGGCCGCGAACCCTTTATTTGATTGACCTAACCTGCTGTACACTCCGCTCAGATTGTTCTGCACGGAGGCCTCTGCCCCGGCATTTCCCAGTTCGTGAAAAATTGCCAATGCCTGCTCCAGATAGCTGATCGCTTTCTGGTCTTCACCCTGAGAAACTAAGGCGATTCCGACATCTGCAAGTCCGCTGGCCTCTCCCGCGCGATCTTTGAGCTCGCGAGAAATCGACAAAGCCGCCTGATAGACTTTTTCCGCTTCACTGAACTGGCCGAGATCCATGTAAACGATGCCGAGGTTGCTCAGACATGCGCTTTCACCCGGTCGATCCTTGATTTCGCGTGTAATCGTCAGTCCCTGGTTGAGCGTACTGACCGCTTCATCGTACTTGCCGAGGCGCTCGAGCGTAGCTCCCAAGCTGTTCAGGATGGCGCTTTCGGCTTGTCGATTTTTGCTTTGCCGGGCCAAGGGGAGTGCTCGTCCAAGGATTTCCGCCGCTTTGTCGAAACGGCTCAACATTGAATATGCTCCACCGAGACCGGTCAGCGAATTGACCTCCGATTCCGGCGCGCCGGCTTGATGGAGAATCGGGAGAGCCTTTTCGTAGTATTCAATGGCCTTGGTGTGCTCTCCTTCGCCCATGTAAACGTTCCCGATATTATTCAGCGTGATGCCTTCGCCTCGCCGGTCCTTCACCTCCAGACGAATCGGGAGTGCCCCGTTCAGATAAGCTAAGGCTTTTTCGAACTGGCCCAGAAAAGTATAACTTTCACCAAGATTATTTAATGTCTCAGCCTCGCCGGCCCGATTCTTTGTTTGGCGGTGCCAATCCAGAGCCTGTTGGTAGTATTGAATCGCCTGCTGGTAAGCGCCTGCCTGCTTGCAGCTCACCCCGATTCCGTTGAGATCCGTACCGGCAGACTGCGGTCGATGCGCTTTATCAATTTCAAAAGCTGCGAGATACTGGCGAATTGCCTCTTGATACGCATAGGAACGCCTCAGGTTTCTCGCCCAGGCCGTGTGCAGATCTGCAAGTGCAGCCCAGAGCTGCGCCTGCTTCGCCAGATCAGAAAAATCGGAGATCCCAAGCTCCAGTGCATGCTGGCCGTCCGCAAATTGTCCGGCTTGAATGAACGCGTTCGAAAGACCGAGTACATAGTTGACCTCGCCTGGATCTGAAGCGACCGCTTTCTGAAACAGGCTCACTGCGGCGGGGTAGTCGCCCCTCGCCAATGCATTTAAGCCCTGTTGCACCAATCGGTCCGCGTCCGGATTTCCGGCGTAGAGATGTTGCATGGAAAAGAAGATGACGATGGCAAGCCAAAGCCACTTTTTGCGATCTCCTGGGCGATTCATCGGGAAAATCGTTTCATGGTCTAGCGTACACTGGTGTCCTCATCAACTTCCGCGCGGGGGTCGCAAAACAGCTGCGAAACCGGTTCCAGACAGTAGTGTCCTGTCGCCGAAATAACATGCCTTTTGTTGCGATCAAAATGGGCCGCCGGCCAAGCGAGACGTATTGGCGTGTCGGCGTCCCGGAAAGGAAGATGGCTTTTCTCCCTGCGTGCCATCCGTCGTTGATTCTATTCGATTCGACGATGCGAATCTGATTGAATCGGTGGAGCAAGCAAAGTTTTCGGTGTTGAATGGCCAAGCGATGAAGAGGAAACAGTATCTGCTGGGTGCGTTCGTGGCGGCAGGTGTTGAGCTGCTATTCGCCATTGTCTATTTCAGCTCCGTCGGCTTTGGCGATCTTATGGCCGCCGCCGAGACGGATTCATCCAAGCCGTATGCCAGAGTCTGCATTTCGGTTCTCGATGAAAATGCAGCGAGTGAAGTGGCGTTCACTCCAGAACTGAAGCCGGGACCCGGAAAATCCATCGTCGCTCACGCCGTGGCAAACACTACCTGTGCGCTCCTTGTCGCAGCGTTCAATGAGGGCGACGGTCAGCTCGCGCACGATTGGCGCCCGCAGTTTAAAGAACTGGACGAAGAATGGGAGGAAGTCACGATTCCTGAAAAAAAAGGAGCATGGCGCTGGGAGGTGAAGGTTGAGCCTTTCGATTTTTATGTCCTTTTCTTGACGGCCGGGTCGTCGTTTGCTGAACAGACTAAGGATCTTGTTGCCGCGATGCAGGATCCGAAAGAAGAGAAAAGCATCCTGAAACTGCAGACCAACAAACTGCACGAACTGATTTCGCGGGCTGCCGGGGATTCCGATCCGTCAAAACACCGGGCGACCGCGACAGTGACCGAAATCCATGGCGTCACTCGTGGACAGAACGAGTTTCTTTGGAGAAGTTTTGCCTCCAAGGTATCCTTTGATGATCGCAATTCCGGGTTATTAGTTTTCCCAAATGGCACCTAGTCTCCTGTCCCGAAGACGCGAGCAGCGAGCATCCCTGGATCCGCAGATTGGACACTAGTGTACGGTCTGCTAAATCCGTTGAGTTTCGTTGCGTTCAAAATGGGTCGTCTGCGAGACGGTCCGGGCCGGACTGGCGGTAGAAGGAGCATATCTAGGCTGACCCGGTCGCCTATGAAACGATCCACACCGACCAATCAACTCCGGTGACTTCGATGATCCGCAGGTTGCGTGCACCTGATTACCTTGCTTCAGTCTGGCCTCTGGCGATCACTTTGACCGGGGCGTTCCTTCTCTGGCTCCTTCTTTTCGGCAATCCGCTCGAGATCGTTGAGCTGCGCTGGCTCGGACAGTTGCTCCGGTGGCGCGCAGCCGCTGGGATTGCGCCAGCGGTCGACCCACACGTCGTCCATTTGGACATCGACCGGCATGAGTTTGAGAGTTTTTCGACGATCGGACTCGAATATCAAAATGCGGCGAATATTATTCGCGAGGCCGCCGAGCTCGGTGCAAAAGTCGTCGTGTTTGACATCATCTTCGCGCGCGGTTCCAAGGAAGAAGCGCAGCCGATTCTGGATGCAATCAACGAAGCTCAAAGGAAAGGAACTAAGGTCGTCCTGGCGGAAGCATTGGTCCCCAAGCCCGGCGATGAAAAGGCGCTGGAGAGGATCCGGTCCTTTCCCTTTAGAGAAGGACTCAGCGAACCCTCCGGGCTAATCAATGCTCGATCGGATGTCGACGGCGTTATTCGTCGCTATTCTCTGGTTGAACAGGGGCCCGATGGGTTGGAACCCTCGCTGGCGTTAGCCGCCTATCTTTCTTGGCACGATTTGGATTGGAAGGATGTCAGCATTGCCAGTCCGACTACCGTTCGCTGGCCGGAGCTAAGCCAGGACAACAAATCAAGCACGCCGCGTGAAGCAGGGGTCGAACCGGTCTTGCTGAATTTTCGAACCGCCTGGAATTTTCGAACCAACGACCCGAATGCCGCCAAGGCCGTTTTCATTCACTATCGACTCGTGCAGCTTAATAAAGAGTATGCCGACGCGCAGAAGGCGCGCAGTGCGTCCCGCCCGGCGAATAAGACTTTGGACTATAGTGTGCTGGCCGTCTCTTATATCGTCACGGGCGTTGGCGACGTCGGGACCACACCCATGGGGCCGAATGAACCGAGAGTCGTCTCACATCTGCAGGCCCTCAATGATTTGATTCAGAACAGTTTCATTCACCGAACCTCCAGAATCACGGATGCCTTCCTTCTCCTCGCTGTTCTACTGCTGGTTTTTTTCACGAATCGCTGCTCCGGGGTCGCGTCGTTACTCATCCTGTGGGTCTGCGGCGCTTTATTTATTCTCGGGCTGGACGCCTGGCTTGTGTACAGCAGGTATACGGTATTTGGTGCGATCTATGTCGCCGGCTTATGGACGGCATTGAACGTTGCGGAAGTCGTTCGTCGTTACACCCGGGAGTTCATTGAGCGCTTGAAATTGCGCACCACCATGAGCTTTTATTTTTCTCCGCGGGTATTGGAACGGGTGCTGAAGAACCCCGGATCGACCGAACCGCAAGAGGCCGAACTGACTTTACTGCTGACCGACCTGCGAAATTCGACCCCTTTGGCCGAACGGCTCGGCGCCAGCAGTTTTTTTGCGCTTTTGAACCAAGTTTTCGAAATTCAAACCCGTGCGGTCACCAGTGAGGACGGAAACCTCGAGCATTTTCTCGGTGACCAGTTTTTGACCTATTGGGGAGCACCTGATCCGCAGCCGGACGCCCCCGATCGCGCGCTGCGTGCCACACGATCGCTGATCGCGGAGATGGAAAGATTCAAGAACAGCTTACCTGTCGAGACTCGCGAATTATTTGGGTATGGAGTGGCTCTCCATAGCGGTTCTGCTTTGGTCGGAAACAAAGGTTCGCGACTCCGGCTGGATTACGGCGTCGTAGGGGATCTAGTCAATACGGCGGCGCGCGTCGAATCATTGACCAAATACTATGGGGTCCGGATGTTAGTGACCCGGGATACCTATGCAAAACTGGCGAATCCGCCTCCGTCGCGATTGCTTGATTGCGTTGTAGTGAAAGGCAAAAATGTGCCGATCGAAATCCTGGAGGTAAGCCTTTCTTCGGAGAAGCCGAATTTCCAAGAGATTGCGCAAAAATATGCGGAAGCCTTCGCCCACTACCGGAAAGGTCAGTTTGAGATTGCAGAACGGTTGTTTACCCGGTTGGCAGAAACGGAACATGACTCACCAAGTCTGGTCCTAGAGCGGCGATGCGCAGAACTGCGCCTGAATCCCCCGGTGACTTGGGAAGGCGTCTTTCGGCTCGAAACGAAGTAGCGCAGCTTGAACCGCTTCGATCAATGCTCGACAAAAGGCAGCGAAGAAAATTTGAACAGAAGGCAGCAAAGGAAACAAAGGCGCATTGGGGATTGAGTTTCCGCGATGGTTATTCGGTAGGGTCTTCGGCGATCTCCGGTTTTTCAATCGTCCTCGTCGTTCTCCAGTTTAAATGGTGCAGCCAAATGCAGCGCCTCGTATCGGCATGTCTCGAATCGGCGTCCAATTTTGTTGCGCAGCTTGAACCGCTTGGATCAATGCTCGACAAAAGGCAGCGAAGAAAATTTGAACAGAAGGCAGCAAAGGAAACAAAGGCGCAT
>DATHPZ010000047.1:0-11673 GCA_035483355.1 Chthoniobacterales bacterium
TCCTTTGAAACCGACTTTTCCCGCGCTGGACCAACCGATCACACTGCCCGTCAAATCGGTGATAGACACGATCGTATTATTAAAAGTAGCGAGGATGTGAGCGACCCCCGCAGAAACATTCTTGCTCCCCTTCGCTTTGACGATCTTGGGCTTGTCAGCTTCGCCGCCGTCCAGTGAGAGACTCACTTTGGCGCCTTCACCGGAAGCGCCCTCCTTCTTGGTCTTTGGCTTCGGAGTGCGTATCGCCTTGGCAGGCTCAGCAGCCGGTGCTGGCGACGGTACCGTCGGCGTTATTACTGGCGCCGGTGTGTCCGCCGAAGCCGCTGGAGGAGGGGCAGCAGCGGATTCTTTCTTGGGTGCCGGTGTTGGAGTCGTAGGTTCGTTGGGCATTCGTTCCCTGGATTAGACTTTACCTGCCTTGGCGTCTTTGTTGCGCTGCACGCCGACCGTCTTCCGCGGACCTTTCCGAGTGCGAGCGTTGGTTGAAGTTCTCTGTCCACGCACGGGAAGTCCGCGAATGTGACGTGTTCCGCGATAGCATCGAATCGCCTGCAAGCGCTTCAGGTTTCCTTGAATATCCCGTCGCAGATCGCCTTCGATCAGTAATCCACTCCCATTGATGGCGTGAACAATTTCACCCAACTGTTCCGGCGTCAGACTTTTCGCACGCGCGTTTGGGTCAATGTTTGCTTGCTCAAGGATCTTTTTAGCGGTTTTGGGTCCGATGCCATAAATGTACGGCAGCGAAGCTTCGATCCGCTTATCTCCAGGTATATCAACTCCAAGTATTCGAGGCATATCCAATTTTTGGGGCTCGCTGAATGGGATAACCAGTCGCAATTGGTTAATCCATGCGGCTCAGCCCTGTCGCTGTTTGTGCCGTGGATTCTTACAAACCACACGGACCACATTCTTTCTTTTTATAATCCTGCAGCTCTCACAGAGCCGCTTTACAGATGGTCGCACTTTCATCCAAATTCGTCCTCAGGGGACAAAAAAACGCAACCCGAGGAGATACCCTCTCAGGAGCGTTTCTCTTTCAAAATAGTCTCACTTTTGCCGAAAGGTTATTCGGCCTTTCGTCAAGTCGTAAGGGGACATCTCTAGCATAACTTTATCTCCTGGCAAGATCCGAATGAAATGCAGTCGCATTTTTCCGGAGATATGGGCCAGAATCCGATGTCCGTTGGGTAGCTCCACCCGAAACATCGTATTGGGCAGCAACTCGACTACCTTGCCCTCAACTTCGATGACGTCTTTTCGCGCCATGTCAAAATATCTGGTTCACCTTTCGTCACTAAAACGGTGTGTTCAAAGTGCGCGGAGGGCAGATGGTCGGCCGTAACAACGGTCCATTCGTCATCCAGAACTTTTACTGCCGCGCGGCCCATATTAACCATCGGCTCGATCGCCAGGGTCATTCCAGCTTTAAGCTTTGCCGTGGCGCCCGGGGTCCGATAATTCGGGATCTGCGGTTCCTCATGAAGGTGCCGGCCGACACCATGGCCTACGAACTCCTTGACCACACTGAATCCGTTCGATTCGACTTCGTCTTGAATTGCCGCACAGACTTCGTTCAGGCGCCGGCCTTCGCGCGCATTTTCTATCCCTTTGCTCAGCGCATCCTCAGTGACAGAAAGGAGCCGTTGCACATCATCGCTCACTAACCCGATCGGGATGGTGGCCGCTGTATCGCCTACGAAACCGTCCAAGACGACGCCGATGTCCAGTTTTACGACATCCCCATATTGAATCCGTCGGGAGCCGCCGATTCCGTGAACCACCTCATCGTTCACCGAAATGCAGATGTGGCCCGGGAACCGTCTGTAGCCGAGGAAGGCGCTTCTGCAGCCGGCTTCTGCCATCAGCTTCGCGCCGGTATGATCCACGTCTTTCGTGGTGATCCCCGGACAGAGCATCGCGGAAAGCCGTTCAAGAATGGCACTTGCCAGCTTGCAGGAGGCTCGCATCCTGTCAATTTCCTGCGGTGTCTTGATTGGGATCATGCGATAATTAGTTCGCTTACGTCCTTAAAAACTGATTCCCCCGCACGACTGGCGTCGACGCGCGCCAATATACCTCGTCTATCGTAAAAGTCTGTCACCGGAACAGTTTTCTCCCTATACTCGTGCATCCGGCGCGCCAATGCACCGACGTTATCATCATCGCGGGCTTCGAGTTTGCCGCCACAGTTTGGACACGGATTATTCGCTTCTCGAACATGCCGCCCAATACTGATCACTTTCCCGCAATTGGAACAAGTCAACCTACGCAACATCCGCACTTGAATGACCGGTTCAGGGAGTTCCAGCAAAATTGCTAAATCGAGCGCTTGCCGACGCTCGCAAAGCAATACCTCGAATTGTTCGGCTTGCCTCACCGTTCGAGGAAAACCATCGAATAAAAAAGTACCATCAATCTTATCGAGCCAAGCCGCCACCAACTGCAAAACCATTTCGTCCGGCGCCAGGCTGCCCGTGCTAATGATCTTGGCAGCCTCAACCCCAACCGGAGCTCCGTTCCTGGCCTCTGCTCGAAGGATCGCTCCGGTCGAAGTGGCCGGGATGCCAAACCGCTGCTGGATCAACTCTGCCTCAGTCCCTTTGCCGGAAGCGGGCGGCCCTAGAAGAACGATTCGCCTCTTCACCCAGTCGTTTATCTCTGGTTGACAAATATGGAGACCGCCACACCCGCAACAGCCAACAGCGCGAAAGCCAGCCACATCCACAAAAGGACCCCTTCTTTCACCACTTTGCCCGTTCCGCCGGCGACGCGCTCGAAGCGACCCCGGATGCGCCCTTTCCGCAAAAACCCATCGTAGTGCCGCTGAATCAGGTGCGTTTCCACCTGCCGCATCGTGTCCAGAAGGACGCCGACGATAATCAAGAGGCTCGTTCCGCCAAAAAATCGCGCAGTCATCCTCGGTACGCCAAGCCAGGTGATCATGGTTTCCGGGATCACCGCAATGATCGTCAGGAAGAGCGCGCCCGCGAAAGTCAAGCGAGTCAAAGTATACTCGAGAAATTCGGCGGTCGGCTTCCCTGGTCGATAACCGGGAATGTAGCCGTTATATTTTTTCAGATCATCCGCGATCTGGGTTGGCTGAAACTGAATCGCCACCCAGAAATAGCTGAAGAAAAATATCAGAGCCCCGGTCAAAGCGTAATGCCAGACACCTACCGCCAGAGCGTTGGAAAGTGTGACCGCCCATTCCTGATTTCGGAATGCCATGCTCAGAATTGTCGAAGGAAAAAGCAGGATTGCCTGGGCAAAGATCAACGGCATCACACCAACAGAGTTGACTTTCAAAGGCAGATATTGCGTCTGACCGCCATAAACCTTCCGGCCGACCACACGTTTAGCGTATTGGATGCTAACCCTCCGCTGTCCCTGCGTCAGAGCAATGACGGAAGCAACCACCAGAACCAGAAACGCGATCATCAAAACCAGGACGATCGGACTGACCCGGCTCGGTGCACCGCCGGTAGGCACGAAGGTGTTCCACACCTGCACCAAAGCGCCCGGCAGGGATGCTACAATTCCAACCGTGATAATCAACGACGTTCCGTTGCCGATCCCCCGCTCGGTAATCTGGTCGCCCACCCACATCAGGAACATCGTTCCCGCACTTAACGTCATCGTGGCAACAATCTGAAAACCGAGACCGGGATTCTCCACCAGCGGTCCGAGCCGCGCCGTCACCGCATCGATCCCCTGTAAGAAAGGATTTGAGGAAGGATTCTGCATCGAGACGGCAAGCAGATACCCTTGAAAAATACAAAGGGCGAGGGTCACGTACCGGGTGTACTGAGTGATCTTTTGCCGGCCGCCATCCTCACGAGCCAGCTTGTTCAGGCGCGGTATAACCGCGGTGAGCAGCTGCATCATGATGGATGCGCTGATGTACGGCATAATCCCAAGGGAAAAAATAGCGCAATGCTCCAGTGCGCCTCCGGCAAAAATATTGAAAAGGGCAGCCACACCGCCACCCGCCGATTTCGACATCGAGGTCTGAAACCATTCGTTCAAGACGTGGGCATTGACTCCCGGAATCGTGATTGCCGCGCCGGCTCGAACGATGACCAGCATTGCGACCGTGAACAGAATGCGTTGCCGCAGCTCCGGAATTTTGAAGATATTCGTGAATGCGGAAATCATGGCGGCGAACGACTGGAGATTAACCGCGAATTACCACCGATCCTCCGGCCTTTTCAATTCCCTGCCGCGCGGTTTCGCTGAATTTGTCGGCTTCGACAGTCAACTTTTTGGTGAGTTCGCCACGCCCCAGAATCTTCAAACCGTCAAATCTTCCGTTCACGAGCCCTTTTTCGCGCAAGACTTGCTCCGTCACCTGTGCGCCCTCTTCGAACTGCTCGAGGTCACCCAGATTCACCAGTGCGTACGTGGTCTTGAACGCCGCGTTATTGAATCCTCGCTTTGGCAACCGCCGGATGAGCGGCATCTGACCGCCTTCGAACCCCAGCCGGATGCTTCCCCCCGAGCGCGCCTTCTGTCCCTTATGACCTTTACCGCTGGTTTTTCCGTGACCGGAACTTTCGCCGCATCCGAGCCGTTTCACCCGGTGCTTTGATCCAGGGCGAGGCTTTAATTCGTGTAACCGCATAAATAGTAAAATCTCGGTAGGGACGCGCTTCTGCGCGTCCGAGTTGTTTTGATCGCCTTTCGTCGAAGTCGCAGAAGCGCGTTCCTACCTGGTTTCCTTACCGCGAAGTCTGAGGATATCCTGGCGGCGCCGGAGCCCTCGCAAAGCTTCGATGGTGGCTTTAACTACATTCGCGTGATTACTGGAACCCAGCGATTTCGCCAGGACATCTTTGATGCCCGCCGCTTCCACCACGGCCCTCACACCGCCGCCGGCAATGACGCCGGTACCGGGAGAAGCGGGCCGCAATAGAACTCGCCCGCCGCCAAATTCCCCAATCACTTCATGCGGGATGGTGTTTTCGTAGACCGCCACAGAAACCATCGATTTCCGGGCGGATTCGGATGCTTTGCGTATCGCCTCCGAAACCTCATTCGCTTTCCCGAAGCCGTATCCCACGCGTCCCTTGTGGTCGCCGGCGACGATTAACGCGCTGAAACTGAAACGGCGTCCACCTTTGACCACCTTCGCGCAGCGGTTGATGAACACCACTTTCTCGGTCGTGTCGCCTTTTTGCCCACCCCGATCACCCGAACTGTCGTTACGACGATTTCTTTGGTCAGCCATATATATCTTTGTGGTGGGGGGAGGAGGAGTAGGTCCTTGTCCGATTCCCACCAAATTTGCGCTAAAACTCCAACCCACCGGCGCGTGCCGCATCGGCCAACGCCTTCACTTTCCCATGGTAAGTAAAACCTCCCCGGTCAAATACCACAGCTTTGATGTTCTTCTCTAAACTTCTCTCCGCGACAAGAGCACCCACTTTTCCCGCCGTCTCGACGTTGGCGTTCGTCCTGCGTTTCCCTTTCAAACCCGATTCCACCGTTGAAGCGGCGGCCACAGTCTTGCCGGCAGAATCATCGATCACTTGCGCATAAATGTGCTGCCCGGAGAAATGCACCGCGAGACGCGGACGCTCCGCAGTCCCGGTTACGCGCCGGCGAATTCGTTGATGTCGGATCTTAATGCGATCAATCGTTTCCATTTTATTCTCTAAGAACAGACCGGTTCTCTCTGTCTGCCTGCATCGTTGTTACTGGACCGTCTTGCCTTCCTTACGGAGAATTTGTTCGCCGGCGTACCGGATCCCCTTCCCTTTGTAAGGTTCCGGAGGATAGTACGAACGAATGTCGGCGGCGACCTGGCCCACCAATTGTTTGTCGATTCCTTCGATCAAAAGCTTGGTGTTTTCCTGAACGGTGATCTTGATCCCGTCCGGAATCGCAAACACCACCGGATGCGAGAACCCAATGCTCAAGTTCAAATTTTTCCCCTGCACCTGTGCGCGAAATCCGACACCATGAATTTCAAGGCCTTTTTGGAAACCCTGACTCACACCGACGACCATGTTATAAACCAAACTGCGCGAAAGCCCATGCAACGCCTTGACCGCTCTGGTCTCGGTATTCCGATCCAGAACCGCTTGTTTGCCCTCGACCCGAAGCTTGATCGAACCCGGTAAAATCCACTCCAACTTGCCCTTCGGACCTTCCACTTTGATCGAGCCAGTATCGGAAACAGCCAATTTTACTTTTTCAGGAATATCGATCGATTTTTTACCGATACGAGACATGCGAAACCTCCTTACCAAACGAGCGCTAACAATTCGCCGCCTACTCGTTCTTTTCGAGCTTCGCGACCGGTAATAATCCCCCGTGACGTCGAAAGAATCGCAACGCCCATCCCTCCAAGCACCCGCGGAATATCGGCTGAACCGACATATTTCCGCAGACCAGGCTTGCTAACCCGTTTGAGACCGGTCAGCGCTGGAGTACGATTCACGAACTTCATGGTCACCTTAATTTGAGCGGGCTTGGTTTGCGTATCGATTTCAAATTCGGAGATGTATCCTTCCCGTTTCAAGATTCGAGCGATCTCTTCTTTTATTCGGGAATAAGGCGCGGACACGTCGCCCCGGTGCGCCCGGGCCGCATTGCGGAGGCGTGTCAGAAAATCTGCAATCGGGTCTGAAAGGTTACTCATCAATTATTCTCCTGAGGCGAAGCTTTTGTGGGTTGCTTCTTGTCGCTGAACGGTATGCCTAACTCGGTCAGCAGCGCCTTGGCCTCCTCGTTCGTTCTCGCCGTTGTAACAATCGTGACGTCAAACCCCACGTTGCGCTTAATTTTGTCGAGGTCCACTTCGGGGAAAATCGATTGATCGTGGACACCCAGCGTGTAATTGCCGTGGCCATCAAATGCCTTGGGAGAAACTCCGCGAAAGTCTCGAATTCGCGGCAACGCCATCTTAATGAGGCGCTCCAGGAATTCGTACATCCGATCTCCGCGCAATGTTACCTTTGCTCCGATGGCCTGTCCCTTCCGAAGCTTGAAATTGGAGATGCTCTTTTTCGATTTCGTTTCTGCCGCCTTCTGGCCCGTAATCACCGCAAGCTCCTTCTTCGCATCTTCAAGGGCCTGTTTGAGATCGGCGCCTTGAGCCGGGATGCAGGTGTTCACCACCACCTTGTGCACCTTCGGCACCTGGAAAACATTCTTGTAGCCCAGGCTCTCGCTCAGTGCTGGTACCACTTTGGTCAGGTACTCCTTGTATAGTTCTGCTTGCATCTTTTAATCTCCCCGATTCTTTTTTGCTGGCTTGGCGGAACGAGTTTCCACCAGTTTCACATTCGAGATGTGAATCGGGCCTTCACGAGTGATAATCGCTCCGTTAGGGCTATCCTGCGATTTGCGCTGCGTCTTTTTGATCATGCGCACTCCCTCGATTAATACTTGCTGTTTCTTGGGTAAAACCGCCAATACCTTCCCGGACGCTCCTTGATGGTTGCCGGAGATCACCTTGACTTCGTCCCCTTTTTTCACGTGAAATCGCAACTTGCTCATAGCACCTCCGGAGCGAGCGAAATGATCTTCATGAAATTTTTCTCGCGCAACTCTCGCGCCACTGGCCCGAAGATACGTGTCCCTCTCGGATTCAGATCCTTGTCGATAATGACAATGGCATTGTTATCAAATCGCAGGTAGGAACCATCGTCTCGTTTTACGGGTTGCTTCGTTCGAACCACGACCGCACGAACAACCTCACCCTTTTTTACGGTGCCATTCGCCGACGCTTCCTTGACGTTGCACGTGATGACATCCCCAATCGAGGCGTATGGAGTCTGTTTGCCGATGACCCCTATCATGGTCGCCATGCGCGCACCGGTATTGTCGGCTACATCTAACCTGGAACGAATCTGGATCATGGTCTAAGCCTTTCCAAATTAGTGCTTTAATACCTCGACCAGTTGCCAGCGTTTCAAGCGACTCAAGGGTCGGGTTTCTTCGACACGCACCAAATCCCCAATCGAACACTGGTTTTTCTCGTCGTGCGCATACAATTTCTTGGTTCGTTTGACAATTTTTCCGAACTTTGCGTGCGGGACTCGCCGAACCACCGCTACCACGATCGTTTTTTCCATCTTATTGGAAACGACCTGGCCAACGCGGGTTTTCCGAAGATGCCGCTTCGAAATTTCAGACTGCTGCGGTGCAACGACCGGTGTTTCGGACGTCGCAGTGCGATCGTCCGACAAACCGGCGTCCTCGGCCGCTGTGGCAGTATCTTCAGCTTTTACAGTCTCTTCACTCATTTTGACTTTCTAACTCCTGCGGACGACGCGGAGGCCGGGTCAGCCGCCGATTTCCTGGCACGCTCCGACAGTATCGTTTCGATCCGGGCAACCTCTCTGCGACTAATCCGGATCACGCTCGGTTTCTCCATCGCGCCGGTCTGCTGTTGCAGACGGAGATTAAAGGCATCCTTTCGCAGCACGTAACGTCGAGCGACAAGCTCTTCGCTGCTCAATTCCCGTAATTCCTTGATTTTCATGGCTCAATTCTCCACAGCTACGAAACGATCGCACGCTGCCGGCTGATAAACCGCGTTTTGATCGGGAGCTTTGTTGCGGCCAGCCGCAACGACTCCCGAGCAACCGATTCTGTCACGCCGTCCAGTTCAAAAAGAATGTTGCCGGGACGCACCGTCGCGACCCAGAACTCTGGATTGCCTTTGCCCTTTCCCATTCGAGGTGCCGGCGGCCGCTTGGTTACCGATTTGTCCGGGAAAATTTTGATCCAAAGCTTCCCTTTTCTTTTCATGTTGCGCGTTAACGCCACACGAGCCGCTTCGATCTGGGTGTTGGTTATCCACGCACGATCGAGCGTCTGCAAAGCGTATTCACCAAAGGCAATCGAGATGTTTCGGGTGGCGTTGCCAGTGCGACTGCCTCGCTGCGTCTTACGGTACTTCACTCTCTTTGGCATCAATGGCATACGATATCTCCCGGGTAAAAATTATCTGGAGGCTGGGGCTGGTTCATGTGACCCCTCTCTCTTCTGCGACTGCTGGTCGACCACAGGTTCCGGCCTGCAGATCCAGCATTTCACACCGATTTTGCCGTAGACAGTGTTCGCCTCGGCAAATCCGTAGTCGATCGGGGTACGCAGCGTGTGCAACGGTATTTTCCCTTCGCGATACCATTCGGCACGTGAAATCTCCGCACCGCCGAGCCGGCCAGAACAACGGATTTTAATGCCCAACGCCCCGAAATCCATCGTCGTTTGCACTGCCTTCTTCATCGCCCGGCGAAACGAAATACGGCGCTCGATCTGCAACGCGACATTTTCGGAAACCAACTGTGCGTCCAATTCTGGAGTCTTGATCTCCTGGATATCAATCTTGACCTGTTTCCCGCCGGACATCCGCGTGATTTCTTCGGTCATCTTCTCTATCTCGGCACCTTTGCGACCAATCACGATACCCGGGCGGGCGGTGAATATTGTCACTCGGATACTGTTCCACGCGCGTTCGATCACGATCTTCGAAACCGCAGCCATCGAAAGTTTCTGCTTCACAAAACGGCGGATCTTCAGATCGGCATGCAGAAATTCCGGGAATTCCTTCGTGGACGCATACCAACGCGACCGCCAATCTTTGTTCAGCGCAAGTCGAAATCCAATCGGATTAACTTTCTGTCCCATACTTACTCTTTCTCTTCTGCCGGCTTGGTTTCGCTTGTTGGCTCGCTGGAGCCGGTTGGTTCGTCGACTTTCTTCGGTGCACCCTCGCTTGAAATCGCTTTACTGGCGGCCGGTTCCTTCCCGGATAAGCCTTTCGCCCTCGTCTTCTGGCCGCTCACACGCTTCTTTGGACGTTTCTCCGGCGTCTTCGGCACGAATTCGTCGCTCAGTACGATCCGGATATGGCTGGTCCGTTTCCGGAGCGGACTGGCACCGCCTCGCGCCCGGGCGCGAAACCTTTTAAAGGTTGGGCCTTCTCCGACAACCGCCTCTTTGACCAGCAGAGTGTCCACCCGGAGCTCGGCATTGTTTTCCGCGTTGGCGATCGCGCTTTTCAACGTTTTTTTGACGAGTAGAGCCGCCTTTTTCGGACTGAATGCCAACAGGTCCAGGGCCTCCGAGGCTGAATGACCCTGTATTTCCCGCGTCACTTCGCGCGCCTTGAACGCCGAGATTCGCGCAAATCGGTATGTCGATGTTACCTGCATTACTTATACGTCGGAACCAGACGCTCCTTACTTCGCCACCTTGGCGGTATGGGCACCATGTTTCTTGAAGGTTCGGGTAGGTGAAAATTCGCCCAGCTTATGCCCAACCATATTTTCCGTCACAAACACCGAGTTAAAAATCTTGCCGTTATGCACTAGGAAAGTGTGACCCACAAAGTCAGGTGTAATCATCGATCGACGCGACCAGGTCTTGATCGGCCTCTTCGCGCCGGTGGCGTTACTCATTTTCTCGACTTTTTCGAGGAGCTTAACGTCCACGAACGGACCTTTTTTTAACGATCTGGACATAATTTACTTCGTCTTTTTCCTGCTCTTCCGGCGCTCGATGATCACCGAATCGCTCGGCTTATGTTTACGGCGGGTTTTAAATCCTTTGGACAACTGACCCCAAGGGCTCACAGGATGATGCCGGCCGCCGCCTCCCTTGCTCTTTCCCTGGCCGCCACCCATCGGGTGATCGATCGGGTTCATCGCCATACCCCGAACGTGCGAACGCCGACCTAGCCAACGACTGCGTCCCGCTTTACCGCTCGAAACGTTCATATGTTCGACGTTGCCAACCTGTCCAATCGTCGCGTACGCGTTCTCATGAATCCGTCGAATCTCGCCCGACGGCATACGGACAAGCGCATAGCCTGCTTCGCGGTTGCTCAAAATTGCCTGCTGACCGGCACTTCGAGCCACCTGGCCGCCTCTGCCGGGAATAATCTCGACATTATGAACGGCTGTTCCTAGGGGGATTGCTTTCAGCGGCAGAGCGTTTCCAAGGTCCGGGGCCACCTTCTCACCGGCCATCACTTTCGCTCCGACCTTCAGCCCGGTCGGCGCCAGGATGTAGCTCTTCTCACCCCCGGGATACAGGAGCAGAGCAATGCGCGCGGAACGGTTGGGATCGTATTCGATCGCTTCGACTGTCGCCGCGACATCACGAAGTTTCCGCTTAAAATCAATGACTCGATATTTCCGTTTGTGGCCGCCTCCGATGTGTCGCGAAGTCAGGCGTCCCGTGTTGTTGCGTCCACCTGACCGTTTGAGCGGCTCGAGCAGAGATTTCTCCGGCTTGTCCTTGGTGATCTCTTCGAACCCCGGCGTTTGCTTAAAACGCTGCGTCGGAGTGAGCGGTCTGAAGTTCTTTAGTGCCATGGTTCCGGTTTCCTGCTAGACGAGATCAATCTTCTCCCCTTTAGCGAGCGTGACGATCGCTTTCTTCCAGTGCGGGCGCCTGCCAAAATCGGCGCGGCGCTCCCGTTTCTTTTTCCCGGCGTATTGGGCGGTATTGACGCGGACAACTTTCTTGCCGAAAATTTCCTGAATCGCCTGCTTGATCTGGAGCTTGTTCGCGCGCGGATCGACCCGAAAAACGTATTGATTATGCTTTTCTCCGAGCAAGCTGGCCTTCTCGGTCAGGCGGATATTGTGAATCAGATTCGTCGGTTCGTTCATCCCAACCTTTCCGCTAGTTTGGCCAACGCTTCGTTGG
>DATHPZ010000048.1:0-8213 GCA_035483355.1 Chthoniobacterales bacterium
CAAGGCCCGGCGCTACGTTCCGCGCTCTATGTTGAGCGCAGGAATTGTGGGATTGCCGAACGTCGGAAAGTCAACGCTGTTCAATGCCGTGACTCGCACTCGCAACGCTCAGGCCGCGAATTATCCTTTTTGCACGATCGAGCCGAACCAGGGAGTCGTCACGGTCCCAGACCCCCGGCTTGAGACGCTGGCAAAGATGTCCAAGTCGGTGCGCAAGGTGCCGGCGGCGATCGAGTTTGTCGATATCGCCGGACTCGTGGCTGGGGCCAGCCAGGGGGAAGGATTAGGCAACCAGTTCCTGAGCCATATTCGTGAGGTCGATGCCATCGTACAGGTTGTCCGCTGTTTCGAGAGCGGTGACATCCATCATGTAAGCGGCTCCGTCGATGCCATCCGGGACATCGAAGTAGTCAATACGGAGTTGATCCTGGCCGACCTGGCGTCGCTTCAGAAACGCTTTGACCGCTTGCAAAAACAGGTTCGCACCGGTGACAAACAAGCGAAAGCCGAGTCGGCCCTGCTGGCAACTCTGATCCCCCATTTAAATAGCGGAAAACCTGCGATCACCCTCGAGGTGAGTCCGGAGGAGAAGCTCTTGATGCGATCTTTTTTTCTGCTTACCGTGAAACCGACAATTTTCGCCTGCAACGTTTCCGAATCCGATCTCGGTGCACTTTCGGCCGGTGAGACCGACACCGCAGCGGCCCGACACGTTGCGGCTGTTTCCAGTTATGTGCACACGCATCTGGCGACCGAGGCGGTAGTGATCAGCGCGGAAATCGAAAGCGAACTAGTCGACCTTTCCCCAGCGGAAGCTGCGGAATACCTTTCCGGTCTCGGGGTAAGCGAGAGCGGAGTCGGCAAATTGATTCGCGCGGTTTTTCATCTGCTTGGGCTGCGTACTTATTTTACGACTGGAGAAAAGGAAACGCGTGCATGGACAATTCATTCGGGCGACAAAGCTCCGGCGGCAGCGGGCGTTATCCATTCTGATTTCGAGCGCGGTTTTATTGCGGCGGAAACGATTCACTTCGACGACCTGGTTCAGCTTGGGTCATTCGCGAAAAGCCGGGAGGCCGGAAAACTGAGGATCGAAGGAAAAGAGTATCTGGTAAAGGACGGCGACGTCATGGAGTTCAGGTTCAACGTTTGAAAAGGTCTTTATGACGTCCGTTGACGAGCGCGCTCTTATGAGCCACTTTCCCGCCTCACACCGATGACTCGCAGGGTAGTTCTAGTCGCCATTTTTTTTATCGTCGCGAACGCAGTCGCGCAAGTTCCCAAAGCAGTCGAAATCCGGAAAAGCCTCGTTCGCATCACTGCGACCTCCCAGGAGCCGGACTACAAAGTGCCATGGAACCCGGGATCGATGTCCGTCGGAGTAGGCGCAGGGTTCGTGATCGACGGCGATAGAATCATGACCAATGCGCACGTTGTCAGCAACGCGCGTTTCATCGTTGTCGAAAAGGAAGACGACCCGCAACATTATCCGGCGACAGTCCAATTTATCGGTCACGACTGCGATCTGGCTGTGCTGCGCGTCCTGGATAAAAGTTTTTTTCAAAATACGCGTTCGCTAGGTCTCGGTGGAATTCCAGCGATCGAGTCTCCGGTCAGCGTGTACGGCTATCCGATTGGCGGAGAACGGTTGTCAGTGACGCGCGGAATCATCTCGCGGATCGACTTTCAGACGTACACTCATTCGGGGATAGACTCCCATCTGGCGGTACAGATTGATGCCGCGATCAATCCCGGGAACTCGGGCGGCCCGGTGATGCAAGATGGCAAAGTCGTCGGAGTCGCCTTCCAAGGGTACAGCGGTGATGTTGCCCAAAATGTCGGTTATATGATCCCTACGCCGGTGATTCGGCGGTTCCTCAAAGATATCTCGAACGGGCATTACGATGGTTATGTCGATTTGTCGCTCACCTATTTCAAGTTGGTCAATCCTGCCGAACGCCACGCCCTCGGTTTACCGGACAACGAGCAGGGCGTCATGGTAAGCTCTGTCTCGTCTGCCGGGTCCAGTTTCGGAGTTTTGCAGCAAGGCGACGTGCTGCTGACAATCGACAATCTTCCGATCGCCAGTGACGGTTTTGTACAACTGGACGGCGAACGTGTCGAGATGCCCGAAATCGTCGAGCGAAAGTTCAAAGGCGACAAAGTGAAATGCGAGATCTGGCGGGATAAAACAAAGCGGACGGTTGAAATGCAGTTGGATGGGAATTGGCCCTACCTTATCCAGGCCAACCGATACGATTCGCCGCCCAGATTCGTTCTGTTTGGCGGGTTAGTCTTCCAGCCTTTGTCCAAGAATTTCATCGACGCCTATCAAATCGAAGACATGCGGCTGCGTTATTTTTACAATTTCTTCGTCACGGACGAGATCTACAAAACCCATCCCGAAGTGATTGTGCTTTCGAACATTCTGCCGGACCCGGTGAACGCTTATCTCTCAGATCTGCGATTTCAAATCGTCGACGATATCAACGACAGGAAGATTCGCACGCTTGAAGATATGGCAAAAGCATTCGCGCAGAAGTCCGACTATTACGTCATTCACTTTGTTGGCAGCGCTCGTCCCGCTGTTCTGGAACGTTCCGCCGTCGAACAGGCCAGAGACCGAATTATAGGCAACTACAATGTCCAGAAAGAGCAATATGTCGAAGGCGGCCTGAAGTAATGAGAGCGTTTCTGGCGATCCTGATTGCGCTTGGGTTTCTCCAAACCGGCTTTGGCGCTGCCGAACCCACGCCAAAAGAGGCGCCAGCTCCTGCGGCGCAAAAGGGATCGGTGGTCCGGGTGAATTCGACCAACCAAGCCTATGACTTTTTTCGACCATGGAGCAAAGCAGCCCCGTTCAGCCGACGCGGTCTGGGGGTCTTGATCGAAGGAGGCAACATCCTGGTGACAGCGGAACTGGTCGCAAACAGCGACTATATCGAATTGGAGCGAGCTGATGGCGGTGAGAAGACAACGGCCACGGTCCAGGTGATCGACTACGAAGCCAATCTCGCCATCCTTCGGTCGACGGACCTGAAATTCCTCGAGGGCATGCAACCACTGCAAACCACCACCGACGTGAAGACAGGTGACGAGTTGTCGGTCCTGCAACTGGAATCCAACGGAACTCCGGTTTCGACGAGGGCATTGGTGACGACCGTCGAAGTTGGAAAGTACGCGTTGGAAGATTCAGGCTACCTGATGTTTCGGATCAGTTGCCCGCTGCAATTCCGGGAAAACAGTTTTACGCTTCCTATCGTCAAGGAGAACAAGCTGGCCGGGTTTTTAATGCGGTATGACAGCCGATCTCAAACCATCGATGCGATCTCAAGCCCGGTAATCGAACATTTTCTGGTCGAATCACAACACCAGCCTTATCGAGGTTTTCCGCGGGCCGGGCTCGGGTTCTCCCCCACCCGCGATCCGCAGTTTCGCCGTTATCTAAAGCTTGAGGATACCGATGGCGGCGTTTACGTCAACCAGGTCGATCGTAGTGGGCCGGCCGCCCAAGCTGGGCTCAAGGAGGGTGATGTTCTGGTGGCAATTGACGATAAACAGGTCGATCCAGATGGGAACTATCTTCACCCGGTCTACGGAAAGCTTTCCATCACGCATCTAACCACAACGGAAGCATATTCCGGGCAATCGGTAACGATGACCGTGATTCGGAACGGCGAGCGCCAACAGTTGCGCGTCGAATTGTTTCGGAGGCCGGTGGAGGAATACGCGATCGAGCCGTACACGATCGGGAAACACCCTCGCTACTACATTCTAGGCGGGTTGGTCTTCCAGGAATTGACCAGGCAATATCTGCGGGAATGGGGAGCGAACTGGTTGAAGGATGCACCGCAACGGTTGGTTTACTACGATCGGTTTCAGTCCGATCTTTTCCCGGAAAAGCGGAAAATCGTTTTCCTGACCCAGATTCTGCCAACGGAAGATACGGTTGGCTATGAACAATTGAGCAATTTGGTGGTGAGCAAGTTGAACGGCCGCCAAATTTTGAGTCTCGACGATTTTGCCGAAGCGGCGAAAAACCCTGTGGCCGGTTACCACAAGCTCGAATTCGAAGAAGATCCGCACGAGATCTACCTCGACGCAAAACAAGTGGAAGAGGATAGCGCCCAGTTGCAAAAGACCTATTCAATCCCAGCGTTGCGGCACCTTTGAGTCTTGAAACAGTAAAGGCAAGCGCACTCGAACGAGTGCCCCCTCGCCTAGTTTGCTCTCGATTTCAATACCGCCGTGATGCCGCTGCACAATCCCGTAGACCATGGCCAGGCCGAGTCCTGTCCCGCGTTCCCCTTTGGTCGTCACAAATGGCTCCATGCACCGGGCGCTCACTTCCTCCGTCATCCCGATTCCATCATCCTGAACTTCAAAAACGGCGTTTTGCCCCTGCGAATAGGCTCTGACAACGATTTTTCCACCCTGCGGCAAGGCGTCGACCGAGTTAAAAATAAGGTTAGCAACCACCTCACGTATTTCTCCCCCATGGCAGGCAATCATCTGCAACGGCCGAAATTCCTGCTCGACCGTGATGTGGCGCCCTTGTGCCAATGCTTCGTCGTGCCATCTCGGTTGGGTCATCGAGATCGCTTCCGTGAGGGCTTCCAGAAGATCGACTGGCTCAAAGATCTCGGTTTCATCCCGCTGACGATAAAAGTCCCGCAACCGGGAGACGACGACCGTCGCATCCTTGGCCGCGGTGAGCATCAGCCGGAGGTACTTCAAAGCAACCGCGCGATCGTCCAAGAGTTCCGAACGTTCGATCAGGAGTTCTGCGTATCCGAGGATCGGTATTAGCGCATTGTTAAAGTCGTGTGCGACGCCTCCGGCCATCTCTCCTAAAGCGCTCAGTCTCTCCTGTTGAATCACGCGTTGCTGGGTCGCGTGCAATTCTTCCAAAGCCTTTTGGAGCCGCTGATTGGTCTCCCGCAACTGGATCTCTGCTCTTCGTCTTTCAGAGATTTCCGACTCCAAGGCAAGATTCGCCCAAGCGAGTTCTTCTGTGCGCTCACGGACTCGCATCTCGAGCTGCTCGCTGGCAATCTTCCGGCCGGTGATATCTTCCGTCTCAATGGCCGACGGGGCTAGTTGCGGTTGGGCGAGCGCCGAATGGAGTTGTTGGCGGTGGCTTTCAAACTGGCGCCCGAGCGCTGCGAGATCGCTCTTTTGGCGACGCATTTCCCGGGTAGCCGTTTCAAGTTGCTCCATCAGGCGATACCTGTCCACCGCCTGCGCCAGCGCTAGCGTCAGTTCAAGCCGGGTCCAAGGCTTCAGCAGGACCCGAAACGCGTCGCCGCGAGCAATCACCTCCTCGACGCCCGGCACCGAAGCCATACCGGTGATGATGATCCGCGAACTGAGCGGTTGCGTTTCACGACATATCCGCAAAAACTCGATACCGGAAGTCTCGGGCATGAATTGATCCGCCATGATAATTCCGAAACGTTCGATGCGCAGCCTCTGCAAGGCTTCCGCCACGTTGGAAATACCGGCTACGCGATAGTTTTCGCGAGACAGCTGGTCCTGCACGGCGTGCAAGACAATCCTGTCATCGTCCACGATGAGTACGGCCGGTAACGCTTCCATGCCTGGATAGGAGTATCGCTCCTATTCTTCCGCGAGCTCAACCAGCGGGAAGGTCATTGTCACCACAAAAGCTTCCGCGTCGATACAAGCATCGACCGCGGTGCGCCGACTTAGGTTTGTCAAAAGGGCCTGAGCTTGCTCTCGCAATGGAGAACCGGATCGCAGGTTGGAACGATAATGGATCTGAGCGTTCTTCTCGTCGCGGATCCAGCCCAACTGGATTGTCCCGGTCGGAATTCGGAGGTCGTTCAAGTCCATCGCGATCAGGGCGAGAATTTTCCGGAGGAAATCGCCACGTAACAACGAAATTAATGCATCTGGTTGCTCCGTGCCGCTCGTGTCCAATTTGATCGATCGGGGCAGAAGCAAGGTAACGAATTTCCCGGCTTCCTCGATCAACGTCTGCACATGAACTACTTCTTCCTCGGCGTCAGCAGGTTGCAAAAGGTCGCCAACCGCCACCAACAGGTCCCGAGACTGCTCAGCGCTTTCCCGGATCAAAGTGAGGCTTTCCTGGAGAGCGGGATCGTTTATGCCCGAACGCAGATGATAATCACTGAGGGAATTGATTCCCGAAACGGAATTGCCGAGATCATGGACGACTCGGCGAAGAATAAAATCCACGTAGACCTGGTAAAACGGGCCTAAGCGATCTTCGCGCGTTGTGTCGCTAAGTTCCACGGATGCACAACACCCGGAGTCGGCGGACTCAGATCTTGTCAGTGTTTCTCAAAGGACTCCAGTAGTTTACCAGCCACATCAAGGAGGATTTCATAGCTGGGGTAATTGGGATCTGAAACCAGATCAATTTTTCGTTCTACTGAAATTTCCATGGATTTATCCGTTGGACTATCAGGTCGGCTCGGACTCGGATTTGGAGACGAGACTTCTGATGCGTCTCTGCGCTCGCGATTCTCCGGTTCACTCTTCGGGTCTAAGACCAATCTTCTGTAAGTATCGACCGTAATTTTGTAAAATTTAGTAGAGAGTCGGAAAAGAGCAAAGGGTTCTACAGAAGAAGAAAATACGGGCGCAGCGCGAAACGGAGTGGACTGGGAGGAGCAGCCTAAAAAGCATTGCGGGCAACGAGGTTAGAACTTATTGTCGATGAAATCACTTGCGGCGCCCGAGCTGGTGGACTCGGAGGCTTCTTATTGGTAAGGTTTTAAATATCGCATGGCTATCGAAAAGGTAATCGTCATTGACGATGAACCCATCATCCGCCGATCGCTAGAGCTGCAGCTTCGAGGCAAGCGCTTGTCAGTAGCGCTCTGTTCGACGATCGCCGAGGCTGAAAAGTACATCGCGAAAGATTCGTTCGACCTGATGTTCGTCGATGTGCGTCTTCCGGACGGGGATGGCACTGATTTATTAAACCGTCTGGCGCCGCGGCCGGAGAAGCCGTTAATCGTGGTGATGACCGGATACGGAACGATCGAAGCGGCGGTGAACTGCATTCGGTCCGGCGCATTTGATTACATCATTAAACCGTTCTCTGCAAGTCAGATAGACGTAATTTTACGTAAAGCAGATAATTTTAATCAAGCGGTTCGGATCAGCCAGATTCTGGCCCAGGAATCGCTTGATGCGGCGATGCTCATCGGCGAAAGCCGGCCAATCCAGCAACTTCGTCAAATGATCCAGAAGGTCGCGCCGACCGAGGCGACTGTTCTGATCTGTGGCGAGAATGGAACCGGCAAAGAATTGGTGGCGACGGAGATTTTTCGATCGAGCGCTCGGGCCCAGGCGCCCTTTATCAAAGTGAATTGCGCCGCAATTTCGGAGACCTTGATCGAGAGCGAATTTTTCGGACACGAACGAGGCGCGTTCACCGGAGCAACCGAAAAACGTGAAGGGCGGTTTGAACTTGCGAATAACGGGACGATTTTATTGGACGAGATCAGCGAAATTTCGCTGAAATTACAAGCAAAGCTTCTCCGGGTCTTGCAAGAACGCGAGTTTGAGCGGGTGGGTGGGAATCGAACGATCAAAGTCAATGTGCGAGTTCTCGCAACCACCAACCGGGATCTTCAGAAATCCGTGGAAAACCAGGAATTTCGCCAGGATCTTTACTATCGGCTGAATGTTTTCCCGATCGTGGTGCCGCCGCTGAGGAAACGAAAGGATGACCTCCAGGAGCTGGCCAGAGGATTCCTCTCTCGAATCGCCAGACGAAGCGGATCTCAACCGCCGGTGCTGACCTCCGCTTCGCTAGACTTTCTTCGGACTTATGAATGGCCCGGAAACGTCCGTGAGCTCCAGAACGTGATGGAGCGGGCGGTGATCCTGACCGAACCGGGCGAGGAGATCACCCCTCAGTTTCTCGAGCCAATGTTTCCGTTGGAGCTGCTGGATCACTCCTGGAAGGAGGAACCGTCCGAGCCGATCGATCCACGGAATTCCGGGATTGTGTTCCCGGACAATATCGTGCCACTGGAAGCGCTCGAACGAGAATACATTTTGCACGCCCTCCGCAAGGCCAACGGCAACCGAACCCATACCGCCCAGATGCTCGGGATCAGCATCCGAACGTTACGCAACAAGCTCAACGAGCTGAAACTGGGAGAGGAAGTAGCCAAGTAGCCAAGTTGCCAGGAGCCAGTCGTCAGGAGGCA
>DATHPZ010000049.1:0-12340 GCA_035483355.1 Chthoniobacterales bacterium
GTAGACGCCGATCAATAACGCCCTTTCGACCTGTTTTTGTTTCTCTTTGATATCGAACATCAGCTATTTCTTGAAAAACGCGGTGACAGCGCCCGCGACCAATTCGATTTCGCTGTCTGTTAACTCTGGAAAGATAGGCAACGCCAGAACCTGTTGTGCCGCCGCTTCAGATTCCGGAAATGAGCGTGCATCCAGGAACGCAAAACATTTCTGACGATTCAAAGAAACGGGGTAATAGATTTCCGTTCCGATCCCACAATCTCTTAAGTGTTCGCGTAGTTCGTCACGCCTGGCTGTCCGGACAACAAATTGGTGATAAGTGTGTCCTCGATCACCCAGTTGCTTGACATAGGGTTCACCGGGCAGCCGGAGTTCCGGCGCAAAATTTGCGAATTCATTCCGGTAATGTTGAGCGATCGCCCACCGCCTCTTGGACCAAGCCGCCACATGAGGCAACTTCTTCAGCAGGATTGCCGCCTGCAGAGCATCCAGGCGAAAGTTTCCACCCACGAAATCATGGGAGTATTTCGGCTCCATCCCATGATTTCGAAGGACTTTCATGCGGTTCCACATGTGATCGTCTCGGGCAATTGCCATCCCGGCGTCTCCAAACGCGCCCAGGTTCTTGGTCGGATAGAAGCTGAAATAGCCAAATTCTCCGATCCCCCCTGCATGCTTGATTCCTTCCGAGGACGGATAATCGGTGCCGAACGCCTGGGCCGCATCTTCAACCACGGGCAACGCATGCCGGGCGCAAATCGCTTCAATTTCGTCCATCGGACAGCAGAGACCGAAGAGATGGACTGGAACGACTGCTCTCACCCGACTCCCTTCTCGGGTCCGGACGACCTTTCCGTCGGAATTGCACTGCGTAGCAAAAAAAAACTCCAATTTTTCGGGCGATAGATTGAACGTTTCCGGATCGATATCGACGAACACGGGTTTCGCTCCCAACCGTGCGATACTGCCAGCAGTCGAGAAAAAGGTAAATGGCGTCGTCACAACTACGTCGCCAGGTCCGATTTCCAACGCCATCAGAATCAAAAGTTCGGCATCGGTCCCGGATGAAACTCCGACGGCATGACATCCGCCGCACAGTGACGCGATTGCGTTTTCCAATTGTTCGACTCTGGCTCCGAGAATAAATGTCTGAGCATCGCAGAGGGCGGCAATCTCGTTCAAGATTTCCTCGCGCAGAGGACTGAACTGCCTCTGAAGGTCAAAAAAGGGTACTTTGGTCACTCGCCTGAAGCCCAATATCCGATGCGGAATGACTCTCTGCAAACCAAATTACGGGGCTCATCCAGGGCGGCAGATAAGGCCACTATGGCATCTATGTACGAACTAAAGCGGAGATCACTATGAGACATTTCGCTTTTACTATCGTTCTGTTGTTGGGCGCATCGCTAGCGGTGCGGGCGGAGGATCAGGGTCCAGTTGAGAAAACTGGAACCACCATAGAGAAGGCTGCTAAGAAAACCGGCCAAACCGTGGAGCATGCTGCAAGTGCCACCGGGCAGACCGTCAAGCATGGTGCCCAGGCCACCGAACGGACGGTTGGCAAGGGATTGACGAACACGGGAAATACGCTGGAAAAGGCCGGGACCGGGACGACTTCCCGGCATCACGCTCGAACGCACAGACACACGGCGAAGGCAAACCCATCTGCGTCGCCGAAGCCCGAAAGTTCACCGGTTGCCTCATCTTCTCCAACTCCGGTAGAGCCGACGTCCACTCCAGCAGCTGTTGCCACTCCGGCACCTGTTACCACTCCGGCACCTCTTACCACGCCAGCTCCGGTAACGACTCCCACGCCAGCCGCGGGTGAGTAGATTGGCGACCCGCGCTTAGGGGAGTAGTCAGCCTGCGTCGCTCACGAATCTCTGAGGATTTGCGGGGTGGTGCAGGCTGGTCCTTCAGCCGCAGATTTCTCCGCGAAGGTCGTATACCTGCGTGCCGGTAATCCGGACTTTGACAAACTCTCCGACGGGGGCGCCAGCCGTCGTCAGCAGCACTCGCGTGTCCACTTCGGGCGCGTCTCTCTCGCTGCGAGCAATCAACGGCTGTTCGACGAGCGCCTTGATCTCTTTCCCGACCATGGCATTCGCGAGTTGGTTGGCAATTTTTTGCTGCAATTGCATTGCGCGGCGATAACGGGCGTTTTTCGTCGCAACGGGTACCTGTTCGCTCATTTTCGCTGCACGCGAGCCTTCCTCCTGGGAGTAAGTAAATATTCCCAAACGCTCGAATCGAGTCTGTTCGATGAACGCCAGTAGAGATGCAAAATGCTCCTCTTTCTCTCCCGGGAACCCCACGATGAAGGTGGTCCGCAAATGAAGGCCCGGGATCGTCGCACGCAGTGTCTGAATCAAATCTTCGATATGCTGACGCGAGGTCTCGCGTCGCATCAGCTTGAGCATTTCCTCGTCGATATGCTGCAACGGCATATCGACGTACTTCACCACTTTGGAACTGGCGGCGATCGCTTCCATTAACTCCCCGCTCCAATGTGCCGGATGCGTGTAGAGTAGTCGCACCCAGAAATCTCCTTGAATTCCTTCGATCCGTTCCAGCAACCGCGTCAAGGTCGGACCACGCGCCGAATCAACCGGTTGCCGTGGCCCTGCTTTCTGGTTCCAGAGATCCATCCCATAATAGGTCGTGTCCTGGCTGATGAGGTTAATCTCTTTCACGCCTTCTTCGACAAGGTGGCGAATCTCGGTCTCAACCGATTCGATCGATCTGCTTCGATGCCGACCCCGCATCTGCGGAATCACGCAGAAACTGCACGGATGATTGCATCCTTCGGCAATTTTCAGGTAGGCAAAATGCCCAGGGGTCAATCGGAATCGCGGCGTAGCGTAATCAGGTATATATCGCGACTTGGGTGTGACAAAATTCATGGGTGCCGTGGCTGTTCCCTGGCGCCCGATAACCTTCCGAACGATTTCGCCGGCCTGGGAGATTTGATCAAGTCCCATGAACGCGTCCACCTCCGGAATTTCGCTCGCGAGCTCAGCGGAAAATCTCTGCGACATGCAACCGCTGACGACTAGCTTTTGGCCTTGCCGCTTTCGCAAGCCACGCGCCTGATGAGCATCTAAAATCGCCTCGATCGATTCCTCCTTAGCCGAATCGATAAATGCGCAGGTATTAACGATGACCACGTCCGCTTCGTCGGCGTTGGCCGTCACCTGCATCCCGTGCGCCACGATATCGCCCAGCATGATCTCGGCATCGACAAGGTTTTTCGCGCATCCGAGGCTTATCATACCCACCTTCACGTTAGGTGACGGTGGCAAGACATCGGCGGCAGACAAAGGACGACTAGTAGACTCGATAAAACCCATTCGATCAATCAACCACTATATCACCGGAGTTACCCGGGACAAGCTGCCCGTCCTCTCGCACCTCGACAGCCCCTTTGTCCAGGACATGGACCCAGAATCTTTTTCCCTGCACAACAATCGGCCGACTGTCCGGCCCGGCGAATCCGTCAAACACGGGTTGAGTCCCCTCCTCATCCTTGGTGACCTTGACGTAAGTCCGTCTGATTACCCGAACCTCCAACTTCCGCGTCGGCGCGTCCGCCGGGGTTACGGATTGAGACGCCATCGTTGGCAACGCCCGCCTCACTTCGATCCCGCCTTCGGTGCGCGACGGGGTCGCATCCGCTGTCGATTCCTGTTGCTGGATCGCTGCTGGAGAGGGGACCGCGGTGCCCTCAGAAGGAGATTGGGCCGCCAGTGATTTAACAGAATCGGAATTCGAGGACGCCGGACCACCCGTTTTGGCCGGCGCGGTCGCCAATTGATTCACTTTGTCGGTACTGTCGGTAAAATTCGTCCCCGCCACCCTCGGGATGTTGAGCGCCAAATACGAAAACACCGGAACCCCGACCAGCACGATCAAAACAAGCACCACCACAACCGCCGGGGGAACTCGAAACCCTTTTGGCTGGATTCTTTGCGTCCATCGCGGTTGTTGGGCGTGACTGCGGGCCGGCATGGAATTCAAATACTGATAATCCCCCATCGAAATTGCCGGCGAGATCTGGAACTTATCCAGCTCTTCCTGGATATCGAGCCCGAGAAACCTCGCATATTTCGCCAGGAAGCTTTTGGCGTAGGTCAGGTTAGGAAAGTGAGAATACTCATCGGCCTCGAGATCAATAATGCGGTCGGGGCGAATCTTAGTCCGCTCGGCTACATCCTCAATCTCGAGCTTCCTGGCAAGTCGTGCCTGCTGTAACTTCCTTCCAACCGATTCCGCCATCTCTACAGACTCGTTTTAAACCCACACCGTGCAATCTAATCAGCGGGAAACTTTCAGTCTCTTTAATGATTCTTAAGCGAGAGCGTTCAGGTCCACTAGAATTTCTCGGGGTTTAGCTCCGTCACCTGGGCCTAAAATGCCTCGGCGCTCCAGAATATCAACCACCCGGGCAGCGCGTGTGTAACCGAGGCGCAGCCGCCGTTGCAACATGGAAGTGGACGCCCGCTTCTCTTGACGGATAATTTCAAGGCACTTCTCGACCAGCATCTCGTCTTCTTCGCTTACTTCCTCCTCCGCTTGGGCTGAGGACTCGAGCTGATTCTGGATCGATGGATCGAAGGCCGGCGTGCCTTGTTCCGAAACAAACTGCACCAGTTGCCGAATCTCGTCGTCCGTTACGAGAACCCCCTGAGAACGGATAAGCCGTGAAGTCCCCGGTGGGCGATAGAACATATCTCCCTGTCCCAACAGACGCTCGGCGCCATTTTCGTCCAGGATCACCCGGCTATCGAGCGCGGACGCGACCTGAAAAGCAATCCGGGTCGGGATATTTGCTTTGATGACTCCGGTAACGACGTCGGCTCGAGGCGTTTGCGTCGCGACGATCATATGGATTCCTGCCGCTCTGGCCATCTGCGTAATGCGAGCAATCGCGCTCTCCACGTCAGCCGGCGCGGTTTGCATCAAATCCGCCAGTTCGTCAATGATCACCACGATGTAGTGCATATGTTCCGGGATAACCAGATCATCGTCCCGCGCCACCACAATAGTGGAAGTCTCTAATTCCTTGGACTGGTTACCGGCCTCGCCGGGCTCTTCATTCTCTTTTGCGAGGTCCAGTTCGCGTTGAGTTTTGGGTTTCGGTCGCGCATTAAAACTGGTCACGTTACGAACACCGACTTTAGCAAAAATTTTGTAACGGTTCTCCATTTCGTTCACGACCCACCGCAACGCGAGCAACACCTTCTTCGGATCGGTAACAACAGGCATCACAAGATGTGGAAGAGCATTATACATCTGCATCTCAACAACTTTCGGATCAATCATGACAAAGCGCAGATCGTCCGGCTTAAATTTGAACAAAATACTGGCGATGATGGCGTTGATGCAGACGCTCTTGCCGCTGCCGGTGGTCCCCGCCACCAATCCGTGCGGCATTTGCGCCAAGTCGCCTAAAATGATTTTTCCATAGACATCTTTTCCCAGTACAATCGGAATTCGGTGTTTGGTTTGCGCCCATTCGTCCGATTCAAGGATCTCTCGGAGCGTGACTTTGACTTTTTTTGAATTCGCAATTTCGATTCCGACCGTATCCTTTCCGGGGATCGGCGCCAGAATGTTAATTCGTTCTGCCCTCGTTGCCCTGGCAAGATCGCGCTCCAGGCTCGAGATCTTGTCCACTCGCACTCCTCGGGCAGGATAAAGTTCGTACCTGGTGATAGTCGGGCCCCGGGTAATATCTCCCGGACTCGCATCGATATTAAATTGCTTGAGCGTATCGATTAAGACGTGTTGAATCAGCTTCAATTCTGAGGGATCTGCCGCCTTTCGCCCCTCCAGGTCTATCGGTTCCAACAAATCCACCGAGGGAAGCACATAGTTTTCGATATGCTGTCCGGCGATTGCTAGAACCTGCTCCTTGTCCCGTCCTTTCCCTTTCAATTCCGCGAGAGACGGCTTCGATTTGTCGGGCATGGCCGCGGACGAGTCGATTATTCTGGGTTCGGGATAAACAGCCGTCTCAGGCTCAGGCTCGTCGGGCAGAAATCCTTTTTTCTTCAGTTCCTTCTCATGCTTGCGAATTTCTCGCTCAATCTTTTTCTGGTTCGCTTCCAGCCGTTCTCTTTCATTGGAGGCCTTCATTCTGCGCCGCTCCG
Source organism: Chthoniobacterales bacterium (assembly GCA_035483355.1). GTDB lineage: Bacteria > Verrucomicrobiota > Verrucomicrobiia > Chthoniobacterales > JAFAMB01 > JAFAMB01. The sequence goes on from DATHPZ010000049.1 coordinate 6,153, forward strand.
ACTCCTCGAGCATTCTCCGGAAAAGGTCCTTGGTGTTCTGGATCGAATGTTTAATCAAATAGATTGGCCGGATCCCGGTCAACCAGATGAGGCTGATGAGATAGATCACCGAGAGCGAAATGATCGACCCGACCTGTCCAAGCATATTTAAGAGGAGGGCTCCGAGCCAGTAGCCTGTCCATCCTCCAGGTCCCATGATGTTGAAATCATGTCTCCAGGTGTGCAGAAACCATGGCTGCAAATGCGCCACGGCCGCTCCGCTGATGACAAACACCGCCGCCCACGGCAGACGTCTCAAGATCCGAAATCCCGGTATAAACAGCTTCGCACCGCCGAATCCTAAAAAGATCGTCGCGATCAGATAGGACGCGCTACCGAGCGTCATGTAAAGAAATCCCGCGATGACAGCTCCTGTCGGGCCGATGAAATTCTGGGCAGGGTTATTGGGCGGGCTGATCGAGCTGAACCACACCCAGGAAGGAACATCCTTCGGTGTGTAGGAAATCAACGCCAGGAACAGAACCGTCCCGACGCCGAGCAACACCAGACCCATTACTTCATTCCACGCGTTATGCTTTCGCGACTGCGGCATTTCAGCTCCCAGTGTAATTCCTAGTTGTGGGCTTTCAATCCAGAACCGCTCTATTTGCGCGCAGCAGCTAAGTACGTTTCCAAAAAGCGTTGTCTCCGAACCAGCTGCGGGCATTTTACTTTTGTTGACACCAATACCCGGGGCCGGTACGCTCCCTCCCTTGCTATTTTCGCACGCAAATAGGCAAGCCGAATGCCTGACGTTTCGTCCCTTGTACATGGAACGAGTTTGGGGCGGTCGCAAGCTGCAGACCTCTTTTGAACGCGCACTCCCGGGCGAGAATCAGATTGGTGAATCCTGGGAACTGGTCGATCGCGAAGATGCTCAGAGCATCGTTTCCGAGGTTGAATTTCGCGGAGCTACTCTTCACGAAATCTGGACTAACTATCGGCAAGAGATTTTCGGCGAAGGGTACGACTACGTCCGTTTTCCGATTCTGATCAAGATCCTGGATGCTTCCGACACCCTCTCGCTGCAGGTTCATCCCTCGCCGCACGGGGCTATCGATGTTATCGCCGAGCCAAAGACCGAATTCTGGTATTTTGTCGCCACAGAAGAAGGCGCCGGCATCTACGTCGGCCTAAAACAAGGTGTCCGGAGAAGCGATTTCGAGTCGGCCGTGGCGACCGGTCGAGTTTTGGATCTTTTGCATCGGATTCCGACCCAACCAAACAGCTATATTTTTATCCCCGGCGGGCGGCTTCACGCGATCGGCGCGGGCAATGTGCTGTTCGAGATCCAACAGAACAGCGACACGACTTACCGCGTGTTTGATTGGAACCGGCTCGGCGTCAACGGCAAGCCGAGACAACTCCACATTGAAGAGTCGCTCGGATGCATCGATTTTAACGACTTTGAGCCGGCTCTGGACACCTCTGACAAAGAAACCTTGGTGACTTGCGATTGGTTCCGTGTCGAACGTTGGTTTCTTAATCAGGGCCGCCAGGCCAACGCCGAACCAAAGTTCTCCATCTTTCAAGTGATCGCCGGAATAGTCTCGTTCGGCACCCGCTTTTTCCGTCGAGGGGACTTGTTCCTGGTTCCCGCTGGGAGCCATCAGGGAGCAGTCACACCGACTGACGGCACTGCCACAGTCCTGCGCACCACCCTGTAGGGAAACGTGTCGGCGTTTGCGGAGCGTCATCTACTTTGTCCGGCTCCTGTGTCGGAAAGCACTCCTGCTTCCCCGACATCGATACACCGATATGCTGAGACGTTTCCTCGGGCGAATTCGATTGTGGTTGCGGCTCCGCCCCACCATGATAAACGAGAACTTGGCTGTCTTGCCAAAATTGACGATGCTGACAAACCACACTACGATCGGCTTGTGAAACTTTTCACAAAGTTAGCTCTGCACGGGCTGGGCGCAGCTAAGCTGCAGCGAGCCGTCGAGCTGATTAACCCACATCTTTATACAGTCGAGGAACGGATTCGCGAACAAGCCAAGGCGTTCGACCCTGCCATCGAAGGCTACTTTCAGTACGCGTGCGGCAGCAGCGGAAAACGCCTTCGCCCTGTTCTCACCTTGCTCTCCGGCGCCGCTACTGGAACGATCTGCACAAGTCACATTGATCTGGCGGTGATTGTAGAACTCATCCACTTGGCAACCCTGGTGCACGACGATATTATGGATGGGGCCGAGATTCGGCGCGAGCAGGCGACCGTCAATGCTAAATGGGGTAACACGTTAGCGGTCCTCCTGGGGGATTGTCTTTTCGCTCACGCTCTGAAACTCGCAGCCGCCTTTCCAAATAACGCGATCTGCAGGCGGATCGCTCACGCCGCCAAAGAGGTTTGCTCCGGTGAAATTATCCAGACACAACGCCGGTTCGATCTGAACCTGACAATCGACGAATACTTTCAGGTCATCGAGATGAAGACCGCCGCATTGTTCGCCGTTGCGACCGAACTCGGAGCCTTTATCAGCGAAGCCAGTCCCGAAGTCATCACTTCAATGAAGTCGTACGGCCTCAAACTCGGTACGGCGTATCAGATCTACGATGATTGCCTCGACATCGCCGGCACCGAAGAAAAAGCGGGCAAAACCCTGGGCTCAGATCTTCGGAAAGGAAAACTTACTCTCCCGGTGCTCTACCTGTTGCAGATGGTGGACCGAGACGAGCACCTTCGTTACAGCGAAGTATTGCTGCGTGCCAACGAAGACGAGTTAGACAATCTGGCTGAAGAAGTCGTTCGACGTGGCGCGCTCCGTCGAGCAGTCGATAGCACGAAACGCCTGGTCGAAGAAGCCCAGTCGGAATTGCAGCGGATGCCCGTCAACAAATATTCCCTGGCGATGCAGGATATTGGCGATTTTCTATCGAATATCGTCGACCAGTTTGCCGTTGCTGCCTAACAGTTTTCACGCATGTTTGTTGATTCATGCGCGGACTGGCCATACGCGAATTACCGGATCAACAAAAACCTCGCGAGAAGCTTCTCCAGCGAGGCGTTGATTCTCTAACGGATGCCGAGATTCTGGCGATCCTTCTTCGGACCGGCGTACGGGGTTGCAATGTGGTCGAACTTGCCGAGAAACTTCTCGACAAGTATGGAAGCCTCGCTCACTTGTCCCGTTGCCCGATTGCCGAATTGTCCAGCTTCAAGGGTGTCGGGTCAGTCAAGGCTTTGCACCTGGCTGCCGCATTCGGGCTCGGAACACGATTAGCCGCAGAGCAAGTCGTTTCAGAACCGCTCAATCATCCCGAGGCCATCTATCAACTGCTCGGAACCGAGATGCGCCGACTCGACCGCGAGTCGCTTCGCGTGGTTTTGCTGGACACACGGTTCCGCCTGATCGCCATCAGCGAGGTTTCGAGAGGAACACTGAACGAAAGCCTTGCTCATCCCCGCGAAATCTTTAAGCCTGCGATCAGCCATTCGGCCTACGCCTTCGTCCTGGTTCACAACCACCCATCCGGCGATCCGGCGCCTAGTGATGTCGATCTCCGGTTGACACGACGCGTCGCCGAATGTGCTCGCCTGCTGCAGATCCAGTTCCTGGATCATCTCGTCCTCGGTTCGCCCCAGCCGGATCGGCCAGGGTACTTTAGTTTCAAGGAAGCTGGGATTATTGCCTAGTGCATCGTCTCATAAGTGGGAGGCATACCGTTGGCTTCAAAAGGGTCGGTGGGTGATTTAACCCGCCTGGTCGCTCTTCATCTGCGCCTGCAGGCCGTTTTTTCCTGCAACTCCGGACTCCCCAAGTTGTTCCTTCGTGTACTCGATGAATCGATGAACAAGTGGTTCCGACGGCTCTTTCCGCCAAGCCACCCCATAGCGAATCTTCTGACCGCTCGGACGGAGAGGAATAAACTTTACTCCAGGCGCCGGCTGCCGGCAGATGTGCTCGCCGAAAATGGAGATGCCGAATCCGGCGGCAACATACTGGACCCCGGTCCTTGCCCGATCGACTTCTTGAACGACCCTCGGCGTAAATCCAGCCTGTTGGCATAGTCGCCCCAGCCAGGAGCGGTAGCTGGGCGCATTTTCTCGCGACGTCAGAATGAATCCCTCGCCTTTTAATTGCTGAAGTCGAACAAAAGGGCGGTTCGCCAGCGCGTGGTCGCTTGGGACTCCGACGAGGGGTTCCTCTTCGACAATACATTCCACTTGCAGCCCGGCCGGCGGATTTCCATCGATCGCACCGACCACCCCCAGATCCAACCGGTGCGTCAAAAGAGCCTCCAACTGCGCCGAGGGAACCATCTCCGTCAGGGTGACTTCGACATCAGGATACTTTTGCCGGAAACGCCTTAGCACCAGAGGCATCCACTCGTGGCTCTGTGCGCCAATAAATCCGATCGCCAGTTGACCCGTCTCTGCTCGACCGATTCTGCGCGTCTGTCGGGCGATTTCTTCGAGATCGAAAAGGAGTTTTTTGGCACCCTGCAAAAACGTGCGGCCTGCTCCGGTCAATTCCACGCGCCGACTGTTCCGTTCCAGCAGTGTCACCCCGACAGAATCCTCGAGAAACCGGATTTGCGCGCTGACTGCGGACTGCGCCACATGCAAGACAGCTGCGGCTCGGGTAAAACTCAGTTCCTCCGCGACCGCAACAAAGTAGCGCAAGTGACGAAATTCCATAGCTCAATGGGTATGCAACTATCAGTCTGGCAGATTGAATCTAGCATAACAAGCTATTTTTCTTATCGCTTACTTTCTGTTACCTGTCCGATTGACATGAAACTATCGATCGTGGCGACGGCCACCCCTTCCGATTCCGGGGTCGCGGCGCTTTCGTTGAAAGAGTTCGAGTCGGGATCCGATACCCTTGTAAAGCTCCGACGCGCCCCGGTTGTCCGGCCCAAGAGCGAACCAACCAATAAATGGATCGCACTGGCGATCATCCTCGTCGGCCCGTTTCTCGGCGTCATTGACTTTTTTATCGCCAATATCGGAGTTCCCTCCATTCGCACCTCTTTGGGTGCCTCATTCAGTGAGATCGAGCTCGTCATCGCCGGCTACGGGCTAACCTACGCCGTCTGCCTGATTACTGGCGGACGCCTCGGGGACATTTACGGAAGAAAGGTGACATTCATCGTTGGAATGGCCGGTTTTACGTTGACCTCGGCTCTCTGCGGACTGGCGCCCACCGCGGGTTGGTTAATTTTCTGGAGACTAGTTCAAGGTTGCGCTGCGGCGGCGATGTTCCCGCAGGCCCTTTCATTTATTCAGGTCAATTTTACCGGCTCGTCGAAGCGGGTTGCCTTCAGTCTCTATGGCTCAATGATCGGTTTTGGATCGATCGTGGGGCAATTACTCGGAGGATTTCTCATTCATGCCAATCTTTTCCAACTTGGCTGGCGCCCGATTTTTCTAATTAATCTGCCGATTGGAATTTTGACGATTGTCGCCGCTTCTTTGGTGCTGAAGGAATCGCGTTCCCAGGCGGCCCCGAAACTGGATCTTGGCGGCGTTGGCATTCTGACCGTCGGCCTTGCCCTGTTTGCTTATCCATTCATGGAGGGACAGGAGCGCGGTTGGCCTCTGTGGGCATGGGTTTCCCTGCTCGCCTCGTTTCCGGTTTTGTGGGGATTTTGGCTCTTCGAACGCTGGCAATCCGCGAGGAATCAATCTCCTCTCGTGGAGCCGCGGCTATTTCGAGACAAAGGATTTGTCGTCGGGCTGATCGTGACCTGCATCTACTTCGCCGGCCACTCCTCGATGATTCTCGTTTTGAGTTTGTATCTTCAATTCAGCCTTGGTCTGAATCCGATGTACGCAGGGTTCGCCCTGGTGCCATTCTCCTTCGCGTTCCTGCTCGGCTCAACCGTCTCCGGCAAGATCAACGGGTACCTCGGTCGTCGTTCACTGCATCTCGGGGTCATCGTTCTCGTGATCGGCATCGTGTCTCTAGCGGTGCTGGCGGCCCCTGCTCCGGGTCACTTGACACCTGGCTTCGTCTTAGCCTGTTTTATCTATGGGATCGGACGTGGAATCGTTACATCACCCCTCTACAATACGGTGCTCAGCGGTATTCCACACCAAGACGCGGGCGCGGCATCCGGCGTGACCTCGACGATGCCCCAGTTGGCCAACTCCGTCGGCATCGCGTTGATTGGAGCCGTAGTCTTCGGAATGATCCCGAAAAATG
>DATHPZ010000050.1:0-15077 GCA_035483355.1 Chthoniobacterales bacterium
CGCGCTGCTTGATACCCTTCAGCAGCTGGTCGAAATCAGCCATCGTACCAAACTCCGCCATGACTTTTCGATAGTCGCGGATGTCGTAGCCGTTGTCCGCGTTTGGTGAATCGTAATGTGGACTCAGCCAAAGAACGTCTACTCCTAGCCCTTTGAGGTAATCAAGCTGGGAAGTAATACCGTTCAAGTCGCCAATACCGTCGCCGTTCGAGTCTTTGAACGAGCGGGGATAGATTTGATAAACGGCGACCTCTTTCCACCATTTTCTGGTGTAGCCGTTAGTGGTGGTGTCACTCTCTCTAGGGTGTGAAGTTTGCATTTGAAATCAATCTCCGGGCCAATTTGTCAACTTCGGCTCAGGTGGAACTTCACCCTGCCGGGAGCCTCGTTCTTCCGGGAGACCTGGCGTACCCAGACCCTCCGACAACCGGGCCAAGCCCTATCTGTGCGAGTTCGAAATATTATTCTTCACCGTCGTAGTAGTCGAGCGGGTCGGAGCGCATCATTCTGGACTCGGGCGATTTGACGAGCCATTTATCGCTGTCAGGGTAGTAACAGGACTCGCCAATCGGATTGTCCGCGACGATCAGAAGCTGAAGTTCCTCTGAACCATTATTGGTAATCTGGTGCGGCTGGCCAGGCTCGAAAATGAATGCATCGCCAGGTTCGATTTCGGTCGTACCGTCCTGATGCCGGACAAGCCCGTTCCCGGAAAGGACATGGTAGAACTCCCACTGCGCGCTATGGGCGTGATAGGGACAGATGCCTTTGCCCGGTGGAATCCGGCTGATTTCCACATCGAACGGATGCCTCTCCTTCAAGTCGGTGGAGCTCGGCTTGCGGCCGAGAGCGATCGAGATGTCTTTGTCTGCCCCGCCGTACTTTCCTTTCGGCGAACTGAATAGCTCCTCCGGTATATCCTTCGTGTTGATCTTGCGCATGGCGGTCATGTCCAGCCGGATTTGAGTTTCGATCCTGAAGCTGCCCAAACCGGGAGTAAAGCTCAAAGGTCTGGCAGAGCAGCTTGGTCTATTCTTGCGGTGCGACGATCACTTCCACGCGAGCTTCATTAAGAGCCTGGGCCATTTCGCTTGGCGGCTCTTCATCCGTGACCAGTATTTGAATTCTCCCGAGAGGTGCGATATGCGCGAAAGCGCTATGGCCGAATTTTGAGGCGTCGGCCAGGACGATCGTTCTTCGCGCGGAGCAGATCATGGCCAGAATCATGGAACATTCTTCGAGGACGGTCGTCGTCAGGCCATCTTTGACGGTAATACCGCCGACACCGATCACCGCAGAATCGACGCTGATGCTTCTCGCTGCGACAAATCCGACTGGGCCCACCGTGACTTGCGCATCCCTTTTGTATTCACCCCCCAGAATGTAGACATTGCTCAAGCAATCAGCCGGCAGAGTAGCCGGAATGCCGAGATTATTTGTGACGACGGTCAGATTGCGTCTGTCGGCCAGTTCGGCGGCGAACAGTTGAGTCGTTGAACCCCCGTTGATGAGCAGAGTTTCTCCGTCACCGATGAGGCGACTGGCGGCTCGCGCGATCCGTCTTTTTGCCGGAATCTGTGTGCTCATCCGCTGGCTGAACGTCGAGTCCTGGTGGACGAGGTTGGCCACGGCGACAGCGCCTCCATGTGTTCTTTTCAGGCGGCCCTCGCTGGCCAATAAATCGAGATCACGGCGCACGGTATCACCCGATACTGCAAAGTGGCTTGCCAGTTCATTAACGGTCATTTGACCGCGGGCACGGATCAGCTCGACCAGTTCCAGATGCCTTTTGGCAGGTAAGGCATTCTCGCGGATGGAATCGTCGGAAGTCGCCATAGCTTGTAGTAATGCCGATATTCGCATATTTATAATCGAAAATCATCTCAAAGTTTCTTGACTACGCATATAACAGCATATAGTTGAGTGTATATATGCACAAAACAGCATCACACAGGTCGGAGTGAAGACCGATGACTGGAGAGAGGCGTACCGGGATCTCATACCAAGATTGCCGCTCTATGTTCAGGACGCCAAGCTGACGATCTGTGGGTTGTGTACTTGCGTAGACGGTTATGTGCGTCTGCATGAGGCTGAATCGCTGTTGAATGCGAGTGAAGGAACCCCGCCCGCAGCGCTTGGACGAGAGCTCTTTCGGAGAGCGAGCGCCGGCATTGGCGGGGAGTTTCATATGGATTGGCCGGAGGGGGGGACGTGGGTGGAAAGAAATCTCCGGATCTCGCGCTGGGGAGTGGGCGGGAGCGGAGCGCAAGCGGCCCAGATGCTGGCAATCCTTGGAGCTCCCGCCCTCATGAGCCTCGAAGACCGGGGTCAGCGGCAATTGTCGGTTATTCATCCGAACATTCTGGTGGCGACCGGAGAAGGCGTGGCCAAGTGTGGCGAGCTTTCTGCGGCCCCAGGGGAGAGGTCCGCTCACTACATTTTTGAATTTACCGCAGGAACCCAAGTGGGATCGGTAGTTCTCAGGCGATCTAGTCGGACGATCGTACGCTTTGGCGATGAGCGATTGGATAATGATCCCGGCTTCGCTCGGGAGAGTATCGCCGCCGCCGCCGATGCCGGGGCCGGCATATTATCCGGCTTTAATGAAATCGGCGAGCCAACGATGGACGAGTCGCTGAAAGCGACGGTCGCGTTGGCGCAAGCCTGGAGAGCGCGAGGTCTGAAAACTATTCATTTGGAAATTGGCGATTATGGAACGGTTGACGCGAGGAACAGAGTACTGAGTCACCTAGGCGGAGTGGTTAATTCGTTAGGGATGAGTCAATCAGAGCTTGGTGGGTTTTCGGCTGGATCGCGGGACACGATTGGGAAAGCGTGCGAACTCGCCGAGATATTGAATCTCTCGCGCTTGTGCGTGCACTCGGACACCTGGGCGTTGACCATCACCAAAGGTGATCCCCGACTCGAGCTTGAAGCGCTTTTATGCGGTTGCCTGTTGGCTTCTGTCAGGGCGGAGAAGGGATTCCCCTCTCGACCGGTCGAGCTGCCCGCAGCCGCGGAGTTTCACCCTCTGAGCTGGGAGAAATTTAGCAACGCGGGCGAGCGATCAGTTGTCAGTTGTGCCGCTCCTTACCTTGAACGGCCGGCTGGAACGATTGGCCTTGGTGACACTTTTTTGGCGGGAACCCTTTTGGTTCTCGGTGGCGCAGGGCGCGCCAAAACAAATGTTAGAACGGAAACATACCTATGAAGACACACGAAAACATCGATCCAGGAAAACTCCGAAGCCTGCAGCGGGTAACCACGGCGGACGGATTCTTTCTGATTTGTGCATTGGACCACTTGTCGGATTTTCAGGAACTACTCGATCCTGATCCAAAAACGGTTGATTATCGGCGGACCGGCGAGGCAAAAATAGAGTTAATACGGTCACTAGCTTCCGAGTGCAGCGCCTTTTTGTTAGACGCTCGGTACGGGTTAGCTCAAGCGATTGCTTCGGGTGCACTTCCTGGCACTGTCGGTTTGATGGCCAGCATCGAGGACGAAGACTATAAGCCGACCACCGTCCACAGAAAGACCAGGTTCCGCGAAAATTGGAGTGTGAAGCAGATGAAGTTACTCGGCATCGATGTCTGCAAACTGCTCTGGTTCTATCGACCTGACAGCGAAGTAGCGGAGCATCAGCGTGAGGTACTGCGCTCGTTAGTCCGGGAATCCGCGGAGCTGTCGATTCCGCTGGTGGTTGAACCGATCTGGTTTCCGCTCGAGGGCGAAGATCCGAAAAGTGAAGCATGGAGGCAACGCCGGGTCAGGGGAATTGTGGAAAGCGCGCACGAAGCAAACTCTTTCGGCGTCGATATCCTCAAAGTAGAGTTTCCAGGTTATGTCGAAACTGAGGAAGGCAGAGCCAGAGCGCAGGAAGCTTGCAAGCAGCTGGACGCCGGGGTGAGCGTGCCCTGGATGCTGTTATCCGCGGGCGTCGGGTACGAAGCGTTCAAGACCCAGATCGAGATAGCCTGTCGTGAGGGTGGATCTGGGTTTATGGCAGGGCGCTCCATCTGGCGCGATGCTGCGTCAACCCATGATCCGTCGAAACGCGAGGCGGCAGCAAAAGACGCGGTGCGACGTCTATCTGAATTGGGGGCGTTGACTCGGCGGCACGGCAGACCATTTGCCCCGCGCCTCGAAGGAAAAGAGCTGGTGCGAGCCTTTCCTGAGTTTTGGTATGAAAAGTGGCATCGATAAACCCAAAAAGAAGTCAGGCATTCGGAATATCGTTTGAAACGTTTATTCTATTGATTCGGCGGACATTCTCCAACCTGGCCTGGTATTCTGACCGGCGTCAGGCAGATGGCGGGAATTATCGAGCAATGGCGGCGATAGTTTGCCGCCTTCATTCATCGCCTGGAAAGTATTGAAACATTTTCCGTCGCACTGCATGGTGCCGTTTTCAAAAGCGCCCATTCCACACCCTGGAGCCGGCAGAGCGGAATATGGAACTCTATCTACACATTCGAGTTGTCGTGTCGATTCTTGTGGGATTCAGCTTGACGCATTTGTTGCGGGGCGTAGCTCGGATCGTTCAGCATCCCGGCAGAGAAAAGGTCTACTGGGTGCACCTCGTCTGGGTAGGGTTCATGTTCATTTACTTGATTACTTTTTGGTGGTGGGAATTCCGATTGGAACAGATCCCAACGTGGACTCTTCCACTTTATGTCTTCGTCATTCTTTACGGCGTTCTTCTGTATTTGCTGTGCGCGCTCCTTTTTCCTGATGACGTTAAGGAGTACAACGGGTACCGGGATTATTTCTATTCACGCAAGGGATGGTTTTTCGGGGTGTTGGCCGCGTTGTGGATCGTCGATTTCTACGACACGGTCATTAAAGGTCCCAGCCGTCTACAAGCCGTTGGAATCGAATATACAGTGCGGGCCGTGATTTACCTCGGGTGCAGCCTGATCGCCATGAAAACCAAGAGTCCGCGTTTTCATGCCGGATTCGCCGTGGTAGGCTTGCTCTACGAGCTCTTTTACTTTCTTCGCCAATTCTTTACGGTTGGATAAGGGATTGTTCCTAAGGAAGTTTGACATCAATTACCCGATATCATTTAACCTGTTACGTTAGGATGGGGCGATTCAACAACTGCCATCGAACCTCCGCAACGGCCGGAGATAATTCGCCCGGCGCAAAACCTTTGGTCATTTTTTGAAGAAGCGAGAATTCGTGACCGAATTGTCCAGAGCCAGCTTTAGGGATCGGGTTTTGAGAATCTACGGGTTTCTGGGCTGCGTGAACATTGGTGCCTGGTTTTGGGCTTTTCTGGCATTCCATGACAAGCCAGTGCTGCTTGGAACTGCTTTTCTTGCCTACACCTTTGGCCTGCGGCATGCCGTAGATGCGGATCATATCGCGGCGATCGACAACGTGACTCGAAAGCTGATGCAGGAGGGTAAGCACCCTGTTTCTGTGGGCTTTTTCTTTTCTCTCGGCCATTCTACGATCGTCGTTGTCGCGTCCCTGATCGTTTACTCCGTTGCGGCTGCAGCCGAGAAACACTTCGACGTTATCAAAGACATTGGCGGAATCATCGGCACGTCGGTTTCCTCCTTTTTCCTGATCGCGATCGCCCTGATGAATTTTGTTATTCTTCGAGGAGTCTGGCGGACATTTCAAGAGGTGCGAAAGGGAGGTTGCGGCAACGACAAGAACCCCGAGATGCTCATGGGAGGCGGTTTGATGGCTCGCATTTTTCGTCCGCTTTTCCGGATGCTTTCCAGCCCTTGGCACATGTATCCAATTGGGTTCCTGTTTGGTCTGGGTTTCGATACGGCAACCGAAGTCGCCCTTCTGGGAATCTCGGCGGCCGCAGCAGTGAAAGGATTGTCCGTGGGTGCGATGGCGGTGTTTCCGGTGCTGTTTACTGCGGGGATGACGTTGGTTGATACGACAGACGGTATTCTGATGGTAGGCGCCTATGGATGGGCCTTCATCAAGCCGATCCGTAAACTCTATTATAACCTGACGATCACTTTCGTGTCGGTGATCGTGGCTTTGATCGTGGGCGGCATGGAAGCTGTCGGCCTTCTGAAGGATCAACTAAACCTGAGTGGAGGCGTCTGGGATTTTGTTGGCAGTCTAAACGACAACTTTGGCACGCTGGGTTTTGTCATTATCGGCGTTTTCGTTTTGAGCTGGGTCGGCTCGGTGATCTTTTATCGTGTCAACGGATTCGATCGGCTCGAATCGACCACACCGACAATGCCTGACTAACAGATCCGCGGGAGTTGCTCGCCCGAGAGCATGTCAACGACGCGGGTGCCGCCAATCCGAGTTTTCATGAAAACAAAGCCGGGATGGTCATCGACAATCGAACCAATGACCGCAGCCTTCTCGCCGAGCGGATGCGCCCGCATGGCCGTGAGAACGGGATCGACCTCGTCCGCAGAGACGATGGCCAAGAGCTTCCCTTCGTTGGCGACGTAGAGAGGGTCGAGACCAAGGATTTCGCATGCACCTTTGACCTCTTCGCTGATCGGAATCTTGGCTTCGTCAAGGTGAACGCCGACGCGGCCGCTCTGGGCGATTTCACTCAGTGCACTGGTGATGCCGCCCCGCGTGGGGTCCCGCAGAACGTGGATGTCCGCGGCCGCCCCAAGCACGGCGTCCACGAGGCCGTTTAAAGGGGCGGTGTCGCTTGAGATCTCGGTTTCGAACTCGAGTCCTTCGCGCACAGACATGATGGCGATCCCGTGGACCGCAATTTCACCGCTCACGATGATCTTATCTCCAGGTACAGCGCGCCCGGGATGAATATTCACCCCTTCCGGTACAACCCCGATCCCGGACGTATTAATGAAAATCCTGTCTGCCTTTCCGCGATCCACGACTTTGGTATCGCCGGTAACCAGGGCAACACCGGCTGCTGCGGCTGCGTCGCGCATGGACAGGACCACTGTCCAGAAGTCCTGCATCGACAGACCTTCTTCTAGAATAAAACTTGTCGAGAGATAAAGAGGACGCGCCCCGCACATGGCAAGATCATTGACCGTGCCATGGATGGCCAATTTTCCGATATCGCCGCCCGGAAAAAAAATGGGACTCACGACAAATGAATCCGTACTGAAGGCTAAGCGCGCGCCATTTACGGAGAAAACGGCGCCGTCGTGTTGAACGTCCAACCACTCGTTTCGGAATTGAGGGAGCAAAATCTCCTGGATCAACCGCTGACTGAGTTTCCCGCCACTGCCGTGCGCCAGCACAATGTCCTGGTAGTCGGATAACGGCAGCGGACACGCGCCCATCAGCGCGCCCAACGCACGGCCATTGACCGATTCCTTGGCTCCGGCCATTGCTTCGTTGCGATATTCATCGATGTATTTCATAGCGTAGCGCTCCTGGGTCGTTGAAGATCGCTGCCTAAGCCTCCGATATTTCGAGTTCAGTTAATTGGTCCATTTCCGCCAGGAGTTGATAGGTTCGCGTCGCTTCTTCTTCATCGACTTTGCCAAGAGCAAAGCCGACGTGGACCAAGACGTAGTCCCCTGGGATGGCTTCGGGGGTGTATTCCAAACAGATCTGCTTAACGATGCCGCCGAAGTTGGCCTTGCCCATCTTGAGTCCCTGCGGGTCGTAAGCAATTTCAATGAGCTTTCCCGGAATCGCCAGACACATAATTTTTCTCCGTTTCTCTGTTCTTCTCGACCATGGCAATCGCCACGCCGTCGCAAAGGAGAATCGAGTCCCCAATTTCCGCGGCGGTTACCAAATCGAGGAAAGCTTTTTTGATCGCGCCACCAATACGGATTTTCCCGACCCGCATTTCACCTTCCGCGGATATCGCGACAATTTCGCCGTAAACCAAATTCATCGCACTTCGACTCCCTCCGTCTGGGTTACCGCCAGAGCGGATCGAGCGGCGGCAACGACCTGGCCGAGCGCAATCCCGCCGTCATTGGGTGGCACGCGTTGATGCCAATACGGCTTAAAGCCGGCATCCGATAATCGGCCGACCGATCGTTCGACGAGATACTTGTTCTGGAAGCATCCGCCGGTGAGAAGAATCCTCGATTCCCCGACTTTACGAGCCACCGCAACGATGATCTCGGTCAACGTGTTGTGAAATTTTGCGGAAATATTCCCGGCGGCCTGACCTTTTTGAAGATCGATCAGAATCTCGGGGATCATCGGCACCCAGTCCACGACGAATGGCAAACTGTTGGTGATCTCAAATGGATAAACGTCGTCAATGTCCGGCTGGATCGAGAATTCCAATTCCATGGCAGCCTGCCCTTCGAAAGTGACCCGGTGTCGCAGTCCGAGAATCGAAGCCACAGCATCGAACAATCTGCCTGCGCTGGAAGTAAACGGTGAATTGATTCCTTTGGAAAGCATTTGTTGGACGACAACCAATTCGGTGTCTGAAAAACCGGAAATCGGCGCCAGCCTGCGATCGGAAATCACCTTATCTCCCCAGATTTCATACAAAATGCCTAACGCTGTCCGGCGCGGCTCTTTGACTGCGGCGTCGCCACCAGGCAACCGGAACTGCCGGAAATGTGCCACCCGTTGAAATGCCTCTTCATTGGTCAGAAGAAACTCTCCGCCCCAGACCGTGTCGTCCGCGCCGTACCCGGTACCATCCCACGAGACACCGAGAACCGGGTCCTCCAATTCGTTTTCGACCATGCAAGCCAATACGTGGGCATAATGATGTTGGACCTGATGCAACGGCCGTCGCAATCGCGCGGCATGCTTTGTTGAGAGGTAATCGGGATGCAGGTCGCAGGCAACGATGCTGGCCTGCGCTTCATACAGCCGGGGTAGATCTTCCGCGGTCCTGCGAAAGGCTGCGAAGGCTTCGCCCGTTTCGAGGTCACCAATATGCTGGCTGACAAAAACCTCTTTCCCGACGCTTAAAGCGACACTGTTTTTCAAATGCGCGCCCACAGCCAAAACACATGGCAGCGTGTTTTTCACGTGCACTGGCAAGGGCGCATAGCCGCGGGCCCGTCGAAGCAGCATCTCGCGGCCGCAAATTACCTGCGCTACCGAGTCGTCCATATGGCGAACAATCGGCCTGTCGTGAATCAGGAAATAATCGGCAATTCCTTCCAGCCGCTTCAACGCCTCGTACTCATCGATGCAGATCGGCTCGTCGCTCAGATTGCCGCTCGTTGCGACGACCGGAATCCCCAGATCTCTGATCAGGATGTGGTGCAACGGCGAGTAGGGCAGCATCACGCCGAGACTCGGACAGGCCGGCGCAACGGCGATCGCGAGCCCCGATTTGCTCGATCGGCGATGAAGCAAAACGATGGGCGACTCAGGAGCGAGCAACAGGCGCGCCTCCAGCTCCGAGACGTGGCAATCCTGCTTAACCAGATCAAAGCAGGGATACATCACGGCAAAAGGTTTTTCCTCGCGACGCTTGCGCGCCCTCAGACGTTGAACCGCGTTTGCATTGCGAGCGTCCACAAGCAGTTGGAAGCCGCCGATTCCTTTGAGGGCGAGGATTTGTCCATCACGGACGATTTCGATCGCGCGGCGCACCGCCTCTTCTTCGTTTCCGAGCGCGATCCCATTGGCGTCCCATAGCTCCAGGCGCGGCCCGCAATGCCTACAGGCATTCGGTTGCGCGTGAAACCTGCGATCGGCAGGATCATGATATTCGCGGTCACAAGCCGGGCACATCGTGAATCGCTTCATCGAAGTGTGCGGACGATCATATGGTAATGCTTCGATGATCGTGAATCGCGGTCCGCAATTTGTACAGTTCGTGAACGGATAGCGGTATCGTCGATTATCGGGATCGTAAATTTCCTGGAGACAATCGGTGCAGACGGCAATGTCGGGCAATATAAGAACCGTCTTTCGCCCCGTCTGCTCGCTGTAGCGAATGTCGAAGCGTTCGTAACCTGCGGCGTCGAGAAATGAAAAGTCGAGACTCTGAATCATTGCCCGGGGAGGTTTCTCCTTTTCCAGGCGGAGCAGAAACGATTGAAGTATATTTCTAGCACCTTCAATTTCGATAAACACACCTTGAGCAGAGTTCAAGACCCAGCCGTTAAGCTTCAGCTCCGTTGCTAACCTGTAAACGAATGGTCGGAACCCAACGCCTTGGACCGCCCCGCGAACAGTGACTTTCACACGTTCGGCTTTCATCACGTCAGCGCCACCCTCACCACTCCCTCTTGGAGAAGCAGCGGGAAAGGATCCAAATGCGCAGTAGGCAGCTCCGCACAGCGTCCGGCATGCTGCACATCGTAGCGGTGGCCGAGAGGACAACGCAGCAGCCCCTCTTCGAGAGCCCCGGCATCGAACGGCATGTTGCAGGCCGGGCAATTATTTCGATACGCGTACAGGTTCCCGGCCACTCTGCAGACGACTAACCGCTTCCCGCCGATGCGAACGGGCATCCAGGCCCCGTCATCAAGCTGCTGCGCGTTTTCCACGGCGATCCAGTTTGGTTTGACGCGTTCCGGCGGCTGAGCAGCGAAGGTTGTCTGGTTTGCCTGTTCTTGAGCGACGCCTTCCACCTCAAAGCCGGCGAGATCGGGGCACGCCTCTTCAATGGCATGACGAATGGCAAGCTCCAAGGTGACCGCAGAAGAAGCGCAACTTTTGCAGGTGCCTTCGAGTCGCAACCTGGCCGCCTCGTCGGTCAGGCTGATTAACTCCACATTGCCGCCATGGCTCTGTAGGTACGGACGGACTTGGTCCAGAGCATTGCGCAAACGGCTTTCGAGATCCTCAGGATGTAAATCGTGAATCAACAAAAGTCCGCGCACGACCTTATCGCTGGCCAGTTGCTGATAAACCTTCTGACCTTCGGGTCCCGATTGACTAACAACCTGCAGAATTCTGGACAGGCCCTGACCATAGAACGCGAGCGTTGCCTCCATGAATTCATGGATCAATTCGCGCGTGGATGGGCTAGGCAGTGCCTCTAGCTGTTCCAGAAGGTGCTGGATCCGCGCGCCATGCGAATTCATGGCGTCGAGTTGCTCTTGCGCGTCATCGGCGCCAGCGGGCCAGGTTCTTTCCGGCAATTTGCCGGCTGTCAGGGAAGACCCATTCACGGAAGTGGAAGCGTTCATGCTCGTCTCTAAAATGAATTCTCTCTGGTCTGGACGAAATCGTCCTCAGGCGACGAATTGGATGGTTTTGATTGCGCAGTCGTTTCCTTCCACTGGTTCCACGGCGCCTCGACAATTGGGGCATTCCAGCGTCGGCACGGGTGCGGCAGAGAGCGCGTCTTCCCAATATTTGGGGCGGCCCCGGTACGAACAGCGTGGACACTCCACGACCGCTGCGACACTTTCTATTTCCAGTGTTGAATTTTCCATGGCGGTTTCCTGGGTGATCGCCGTGTAACAGAAACGCAACTGGTCCGCTTCGACGCAACTCAACTCGCCGACAGCCAGACGCACTGTCAGGATCTTCTTCACCTCATGCGCGTCCAAAAACTCGAGGACGCTATCTACCACCGCCGATGCTAACGACAGCTCGTGCATCCGCGAGCAACCGTCACACGGCCAGCAGAGACATCGTCAGCTCGTCGAGACCAGCACCGTCCTTGCAACTCGTAGGAATAACTTTGACGTCCGGTTTGAGTTTGTGCACGTCGGTGGTCAGGCCATCGACGCTGACTTCCATCGCGGAGGCCAGATCCACCTTGTTCACCACAACCAGGTCCGCCCCAAGAAACATATGAGGGTGCTTCCTGACCATGTACTGACCTTCCGTGACGCTCACTACCACGACCCGCGCCTTCGAGCCGAGCGGAAACTCGGCCGGACAGATCAGGTTGCCGATGTTTTCAATAAAAATCAGTTTCAGTCTCGCCAGATCGATCTTGCGCAACGCTTTCCCAACCAGGTTTGCGTCCAGATGGCAACCATTGACCGTGGCAATCTGCACCACGGGCACGTTTTGCCCGGCGATTAGATCCGCGTCAGTGCTCGTCGTTGCGTCGCCGTTAAGAACTGCAACTCCAAAACGATCTTTCATCCTTTCGACCAGCCGTCCAATCAGAGTGGTTTTCCCAGATCCGATCGCACCCATCACGTCGATCGCCGCGATACCATGACGGTCGAGCAGAGACCGATTTTCCTTTGCCAGCTTGGCGTTCGCCTCCAGCAGGCTATGCTCTAGTTCAATGTCGTAAGTCTCGTCCGGGGAAGCTTCAATTGTTTGAATCATCGCAGCTTTCTTTATTCACCCTTTCGGCCGGCCAAGCCCGCAAAGGCAGTGGGTGTATGCATTTGTTTGAGGATCTTTCCGTCTCCGAGATACATGTGCACGCCGCAAGGCAGGCAGGGATCGAAGCTCCGCACAGCCCGCATAATGTCTATCCCTTTGAATTTGTCCGGCCCGTTTTCTTCAAAAATCGGCGTATTCTGCACCGCATCCTCGTATGGACCTGGCGTGCCGTAGGTATCGCGCGGATTCGCATTCCATGGGGTGGGTGGGTAGGGATGATAATTGGCAATCTTACCGCCGCGAATCACCATGTGATGAGAGAGCACGCCCCGCACGGCCTCATGAAACCCGCAGCCGATCGCTTCCTGCGGCACCGTGAACGGAGTGAAAGTCTTTGTTCTCCCGGCATGGAGCTCGACCAGAGCCCGCTCCGTGAAATACATTGCTGCTGCCGCCGCATAAGCCTGAAAATATGTTCGGGCGCGGTCGCGCTCAATGGCGTTGCTCCACTTGGGGATCTTCCATTCGAACTCGACTTCGGGTTTCATCGCCGTTTTGGGCAAAATGATCTTAACACTCGTACCGGTCGCCTTGACGTAACCGATGTCCACCAGGCCCGCCAACGCGGTCGCCCAGAGGCGAGCGATCGGACCACCGCCTGTGTCGAGAGCTAGATGGTCGCCCGTGCGTTTATCATACCAGCGCGGGGACATCACCCAGGTATATTTATCGCCGAAATTTCGTTTTTGCGGCCTGGGAATTGTGGTTTGATTCCAAGGGTGGCGCTTGTCAACGGGGTTGCCAAGCGGGTCCGTCGAAACAAAGGTTTCCTGGTTCTCCCAATCTTCGTAGTAAGACGATCCGAGAAGAATGCGGATGCCGAGGTTAATATCGACCAGATTTGTCGTGACTAACTCGCCATCCACCACAATGCCAGGTGTGACATACATCGCCTTGCCCCACCGATCCATCGTCTTGTAATTGTAGTCACACACGTCTGGATCCTGGAAGGATCCCCAACAACCCAGAAGAATACGCCTTTGACCGACCTGCTCGTAGCCGGGCAATGCCTCGTAGAAGAAATCGAAGAGGTCGTCATGAAGCGGCACGACTTTCTTCATGAATTCGATGTACTTCATCAGGCGGATGAGAAAATCAGTGAATAACTGAACAGAAGGAACAGTTCCAACTCCACCCGGATAAAGTGTCGAAGGGTGGACGTGCCGTCCTTCCATCAGACAAAACATCTCACGAGTCATCCGACTCACCTGCAACGTTTCCCGATAGAATTCACCTTCAAAAGGATTGAGTGATTTCATGATATCCGCGATCGTGCGGTATCCATGATCCTCCGCGTGGGGCGCCTCGGTTTTTAGCGCTTTTTCCCAAACGCCCGGATTGGTCTCGCGGACCATTTTCTCGCAAAAGTCGACCCCGACCAGATTATCCTGGAAAATGTTATGGTCGAACATGTACTCGGCGGCCTCGCCGAGGTTGACGATCCACTCTGCGATGGCAGGCGGCTTGATTCCGTAGGCCATATTTTGTGCATACACCGAGCAGGTCGCATGGTTATCGCCGCAGATCCCGCAGATACGGCTGGTGATGAAGTGTGCGTCACGCGGATCCTTGTTCTTCATGAAGATGCTGTACCCTCGGAAGATCGAGGATGTGCTGTGGCACTCGACAACTTTCCGGTTGGTGAAATCAATCTTGGTGAAAATCCCCAGACTCCCGACGATTCGGGTGATGGGATCCCAAGACATCTCTACGATATTAGCAGCCTTGGGGCTTGTTTCCGTTGCTGCAATGGTCGCTGTTTCCATTTGAATGATTCAATTTAAGGCGTGTGGTTGTCGCATTCGCGGGTTGGTGACGCCGCACTGTGCGTGCTGACTCAGCCATTGCCATAGTGCGCGGGTTGATATCCGGTCGTTAACTCGGAACGGCCGTGACGCCATCGCGGTTCCTTGTTCGCTGTGCGTTGAGTGATGGAACGGAGAGTTCGAATAACCAGACCGTAAATTCCCGAAACGGTTGAGGAGACAGCAGCGCCCGGAGGCGGGTCCATGAACGGCATGAACTTATCCGGGAAGCCAGGCATGGTGCAGCCGATGCAAATCCCGCCCACGTTCGGGCAGCCGCCAATGCCGTCCATCCATCCGCGCTTCGTTACGTTGCAGTTGACCACCGGTCCCCAACATCCAAGTTTCACGAGGCACTCGGGTGAACCGTATTCCTTGGCAAAGTCTCCCTGTTCGTAATATCCGCCGCGATCGCAGCCTTCATGGACCGTTCTTCCGAACAACCATTTTGGCCGTAACTGATCGTCGAGCGGGATCATCGGCGCCAACCCGGCTACCTGATAGAGCAGATAAAGAAGCGTCTCCATCATGTTATCGGGTTGCACCGGACAACCTGGGACGTTGACGATCGGAAGCCCTGCTTTTGAGCGCCAGTTCCAGCCAAGATAATCGGCTAAGCCCATCGCGCCAGTGGGATTGCCTTCCATTGCATGAATCCCTCCATAGGTAGCGCAAGTGCCCGCGCAGACGATCCCCAGAGCCTTTGGCGCCAGGCGGTCGATCCATTCGTTGGTGGTGATCGGTTGCCCTGTTCTGGAATCGGTACCCAAGGCGGCCCAGTACCCTTCCTTTTTGATCTTCTCGTTTGGGATGGAACCTTCCATCACCAGGACGAAGGGGTCTAATTTGCCTGCGGCGGCTTGATACCAAAACTTCAAGAAATCGTCGCCGTTTTCATACGCGATCACCGGGTTATGAACATAGACTTTCGGTAAGCCGGGGATGGCGCCCATGACAAGATCTTCAATGCTTGGCAAGGAAGCGGCGGTAATCGAAACGGAATCTCCGTCACATCCTAAACCGGTCGTCATCCAGACGACGTGAATTTCC
>DATHPZ010000051.1:0-7449 GCA_035483355.1 Chthoniobacterales bacterium
CCGTGGCGACCCCCAAAAACGTGCCCTGGCACCCAAGCGGCCTGGGCGCCAGCGCGGACATCCGGGCGCTTGCCGACCAGAGCCTGAGCAGATCGATGAGTTCCTTGAGGTCCAACTCTGTTCCTGTCCGCACTGCGGTGGCACGCAGTTCAAGGACCAGAACGCGATCGAGCAGCTCATGGAAGATATTCCGCCGGTCCGCCCCACGTCACACGGCTGACCACTTGGAAGAAGGTCTAAAGGACGCCTTCACGGATCGTGCGCGTCTGGAGAAGCTGCTGACGTCGACGCATTCCGAGGTCGCCAGGCTCAAGCAGGCCCTGTAGGCGGAGCACTTACTCTGGCGGCGTGTTTCGCGGGCTTGATTCCGGCAAACCGGAGGGCCCGGAAACCCGCGAAAGGACGCGAAAAGAAAATCGAAAGGATGAAGCAGGCCGGCTACACGGCCGCGGCAATAGCTTTGCCCACTTCTTCTGTCGATGCAGAGCCGCCGATGTCGCGAGTTTTAGGTCCGGTTTCAAGGATCTTTTCAATCGCCCTGACGATCGCTGCGGCGGCATCGAGCTCACCAAGATGCTCGAGCATCATTGCCCCGGACCAGATTTGACCGATCGGGTTTGCGATCCCTTTTCCCGCAATATCCGGCGCCGAACCGTGCACCGGCTCGAACATCGAGGGAAAAGCGCGTTCCGGGTTCAGATTCGCGGAAGGAGCGATGCCGATCGTTCCGGTGCACGCGGGACCGAGGTCCGAGAGGATGTCTCCAAAAAGGTTCGAACCAACCACGACATCAAACCGGTCAGGATGCAGGACGAAGTGGGCGGTCAGAATGTCAATATGAAACTGGTTTGTCTCTATCAGCGGATATTCAGCGCTAATCGCCTTAAATCGCTCATCCCAGAACGGCATGGTGATCGTGATCCCGTTCGATTTGGTCGCCGAAGTTACCAGTTTTTTTGTCCGTTTAGAGGCGGTCTCAAAGGCGCAGCGCAAAATCCGGTCGACACCGCGGCGCGTAAACACTGATTGTTGGGTGGCAAACTCGAACTCGGTGCCTTCAAACATCCGCCCGCCGACCGACGAGTATTCCCCTTCGTTGTTCTCGCGAACAATGATGAAGTCGATATCACCGCACTCCCGGTTCCGCAACGGAGATTGAATTCCCGGCATTAACTTCACCGGGCGAACATTGGCATATTGCTCGAATACGCGACGAATTGGGATCAACAGTCCCCAGAGAGAGACATGATCAGGGACATCTGGGAACCCGACAGCACCCAAAAAAATTGCGTCATGATGCCGGATCTGGTTGAGACCGTCTTCGGGCATCATTCGGCCGGTTTCCGTGTAGTAGCCGCAACTCCAGGGAAACTGTTCCCACTCAAATTGAATGCCCGCTTTCCCGGCCGCCGCATCGATCACCCGAATCCCTTCGGGTAAAACCTCCTTACCAATTCCGTCTCCCTGAATCGCCGCAATTCGATATTTCTTCATTTGGCCCCAAGAAGAGATAACGAAATCGTTCTTCCAGCGCAACGGTTCCGTCGCTGGCTAATTGAAGAAAAAGAGTACTGTAGAGGAATACTTCTCCTTTATGCCGTCTCTTGCCGAAGTCTTCCTTCTCGACGCCATCCGCACGCCGCTCGGCCGCGGAAAATCGACAGGCAAGCTCCACACTCAGACCCCGTTGCGCCTTGCCAGTTCACTATTGCGGGAACTGAGCCTCAGATATCCGCGGGTTAAACAGGTCACCGATGAAGTCATTCTGGGATGTTGTGAGCAGTATAACGATCAGGGCGGCAATCTTGCCAGATCGAGCGTGCTGCAAGCCGGTTACCCGCTTACCACTCCGGGCTTCATGGTTTCACGATTCTGCGGATCCGGTTTGGACGCGGTCAATACCGCCGCGGCGAAGGTGATGTCGGGGCAGGCGGACTTGATTATTGCCGGCGGAGTCGAAATGCTTTCGCTCTTTTCAATCTTCGGTTCAGGAGGCCCGATGATATCTGATGTGTCGTTCAAAGATGCCAGCGTCCAGATTCCACAGGGGCTTTCCGCCGATCTGATCGCGACGATGCAGGGATATACCCGGAACGACGTTGACGCTCTTGGCGCAAGATCCCAACAGAGCGCCTCCGCGGCATGGGCTAAGGGCGTTTTTGACGATTTGGTCGTTCCGATCACCGACGACAACGGCGAACCAGTTCTCACCCGAGACGAACTGCTCCGCGACCACGTCACGACCGAGAGCCTGGCAAAGCTAGCGCCCGCTTTTGAGCGGATCGGGGAAAACTATCGCGATTACCTCCGATGGCGTTATCCGCAGATCGCCAAGATTCATCACGTTCATCATGCAGGCAATTCTTCCGGGATCGCCGACGGTGCGGCCGCCGTGTTGATCGGTAACGGACAAATCGCCGAACAACTGGGAATTACCCCCAAAGCGAGAATCGTGGCGACCGCGAGCGCGGGGGACGATCCCTGCATCATGCTGACCGCACCGGCTGCTGCGACTGGCAAAGCACTCGAACGGGCCGGTCTGACCGCAGCCGATATCGGTCTTTTCGAGGTCAACGAAGCGTTCGCTGCAGTCGTCTTGTACTTTATGGAAAAGACGAAAGTGCCGCTCGAACGAATCAACGTTGCCGGCGGCGCGATAGCAATGGGTCACCCTGTCGGGGCGACCGGCGCGGTTCTGATCGGCACGCTCGTCAAGGAAATGTGCCGGCGAAACGTTGAATACGGGGTGGTCACCATGTGCACCGGACTGGGGATGGGGGTTGCGACAGTGGTCCAGCGCGTATGAATCAAGAACCCTACGCTCGGATATCCTGTGAACGACCTTTGAGTTCTAAGTTTGCTGATCGCCTCGAGACGGCGCTCTCCGATCCAGCGACAAACGCTCTGTTCATCGAATTTCATAGCCGCCAGGAAACGGAAGGGAATGAGGTCGATCAGATTCTGGCCGGAGACCCGTTAATCGATCGTCTACGCAACCTGATTCGGCAGATGGAGCAAGGTCCAAAGGTTGTCGCCGCACTTGTATCCGAATCGATCGGAGGACTTCAGCTCGAAATAGCTTTGGCGTGTCACGTCCGATTCGCCAGCGTTGGAACGATCAGTCTGGATTTTCCCTGGCTCAAATACGGACTGATGCCAATTCTCGGAGGGACACAACGACTTCCCAGGCTCTGCGGCATCGAATTGGCGGCCCGGCTGCTGTTACAGGCCGAGAAAGTGAGCATCTCGGAAGAGGTTGCCTCGGACTTATTTGAGGTAACGGATCACCGCCTTTCCGAGGCTGCCATGGAGTGGGCCCAAGCCCATCCAAAGTCTGGACAACCCTGGGACCAGGTTACCCAGGAGCTCTCGTTGACCTATTCTCAAAGGTCGTCGAATCGCCAACTCCTCGAGAAGATTTATCTCAAACTCCGGCGCCACATCCCTCCTGAGGAAGTGGCGCCCACGGCCATCCTATGCTGTCTCCAGGACGGACTTGAACGATCGATTGACGCGGGCATCCGCCTCGAAATGGAGCAGTGGTCGGTGGTACGGCGTTCACGGTCGACTTCGAATCGCGTCAATACCCTCCATGTGGCGCGGCAAAAGGCGCTTCACAGAGTCGTCAACGAGCAGGCTCCCATCAAACGCATCGGGGTGCTCGGAGCCGGATTGATGGGAACTGGGATCGCTTACACAGCCGCCCGGGCAGGCTACGAAGTCATTGTTGTCGACGTATCGCACGAGGCTTCCGACAATTCTCTTCAACGCATGAAGAAAATTGCTCAACGAGACGTCCATTCCGGTTTATTGAGGCAGGAGACTCCAACCGACTTGCTAAACCGGGTTCGTTGGGTCCCTGAGATTGGCGTCCTGGCAAGCTGCGATTTTATCGTCGAAGCAATTTTTGAACGCGCGAACCTTAAGAAGGCCAAACTCGCCGAGATCACAGGGTTCGCCAATCCGGCAGCCACCATCGCATCCAATACGACGACGCTTCCGATCACGGACCTCGCGTTGGCGTGCCACCGTCCGGAACGATTTCTGGGAACACATTTTTTTGCTCCGGTGGATCGAATGGAACTTCTGGAGATTGTTGTTGGAGAGAAAACAGGTCCTGAAACAATCGAGCGCGCGCTATTGCTGGCGAAGGCACTCGAGAAGACCCCGATCATTGTCCGGGATGGTCCGGGATTTTTTACCAGTAGAGTCGTGGCCGCTTACCTCCAGGAAGCCCTTTTCATGGTTCGCGAGGGGATTTCTCCCTGGATGATCGACAATGTCGCGCGAAATGCCGGCATGATTTTAGGTCCTCTGACGGTGGCTGATCTGATGTCTCTCGACTTGTTGGCGGATATCTTCGAAAGCTTGGCCAGGCAAGGGCGAGGCGCGGCGAGAAACGCCGCGGATTCGATCAAGATCCTCAAGAAATTCACCAGTCAGTCACGTTTGGGAAGGAAAAGTGGAGCGGGAATTTATGAGTACGACTCCCGCCTGGAGCGTGTCGATTCGGCCGAATCTCGCCGTCTGTTTGCCCCGGCGATTCAGCCATACGCTGCGGACGAGATCGAACAGCGCTTATTCATTATTCAGACGGTCGAGGCGCTTCACGCGATGCGGGAGGGCATTATTGAGGACGCTGCGACGGCCGACCTGGCCTCAGTGCTGGGATGGAGTTATCCGGCAGGTCGCGGCGGCGTCATAGCTTACATCGATTCCATCGGCCGCGAGGAATTTGAACGGGTACGCGTCCGGCTGCAAGAGAAGTTCGGTGACCGATTCGCAATGCCAGGTTAGGCCTTCGGAAGAGACGGAAAACTTCACGTTTGCACAAGCCGCGGCTTGTATCAGAGATTTTTCTTCGAGAGAATTGCGGCGCCTCCATATATTGGCGGCTCAAGCATGATCCAACGTGATTATCTGATCGTCGGCGGCGGCGTCGGTGCGGCCAGCGTCTGCGACTCTCTGCGCCAATATGACACTAAAGGCTCGGTGACCCTCGTCAGCAATGAGCCTTACCTTCCCTATCAACGTCCGCCGCTGTCGAAGTTTTTTCTGAACGATTCCGGCGTTTCTTTCGATAAGTTGGTCGAAAAACCAGAGGATTGGTACAAGAAAAGGGGCATCGAAGTCCGCCTTGGGACCTACGTGCGCGAGTTTAATATTGAACGTCGCCTTGCGGTCCTCGAGAACGGCCAAACGATCGAATTTCGCAAGGCCTGTCTGGCAACCGGCAGCCGAGCCAGACGCCCCCAAGTAGCGGGCGCAAACCTGGGCAATGTTGTTTATCTTAGAGGGTTTCGGGATGCTCTGGCGATCCGGGAAATTCTTCTCAGCGAGAAACATGTGGTCGTCGTGGGATCAGGGTTTCTCGGTGCAGAAGTCTCCTCCTTTCTGACGAGTTCCGGCGCAAAATTGAGCCTGCTGAGCCGAGACAAGGTGATCTGGCAGGAACTGCTCGACCCCGAGACCGCACAATGGTTGACCGATTCCTATCTGGAGGCCGGAATCCAATTGTTGCTCAATGAAAATTTGAATGGATTCGAAGGGAAGACGGTGATCAAGAACATCCAGACTAAAAGCGGGATGCGATTTCCGGCTGGGCTGGCCGTGGTGGCGATCGGGACCGAACCCAACCTGCAACTGGTGGCCAATACCCCACTCAGCAGCCCGAGCGGATGCCCGGTCAACGAATACCTGGAGACAGACGAAAAAGGGATCTACGCGGTAGGAGATATTGCGCTCTATCCCGATCGCATTTACGGAGGGGCTAAACGCATTACGAATATCGAAATGGCGCGGCTGCAGGGACTCACTGCCGGAGCAAATCTAAGCGGACGCAAGCGCCAGAAGTTTGAAAGCGTTTCGGCCTGTTCCAGTCAGGTTCTCGGAATGCAATTCGATTTCGTCGGTGACTTCAGCACGCCTCATCTGCTCGCCGACATCGAAGGGAGCAGAGAGAATAGAAACTTTATCGCACGCTATCGACGAGGAGAAACCCTTATCGCCGCGGTACTCTGCAATCGTGCTCCCGCCGAAATTGCAGTGATCCAAGAAGAGGTAAAAACAAGCGTGTTGTCCCGGACGAAAAGGTAGTTGTGGATGCGTTGGCTTCTTTTTCGGCGTCACCGGAGAAATGCGCTTCCTGCGAGATTTTCGGGCTACGCATGCACAACAGCGTCCATCTTCACGTCATGAGATTCATGCGGAATCTCTGAGAGTCGCTGGAACTCAAAGCAGACGCCGATCTTGACGGTAGTTCCAGGGATCGTGGAAAGAAATCTGTCGTAGAATCCTGCGCCTCGACCGAGTCGTGTTCCTTCAGCCGTGAAAGCCAGACCGGGCACAACGATGAGGTCCAACTGCTGAACTCTTGGGCCTTGAGCCGGCTCGCGGATCCCAAATCGCCCGGGTACAAGTTCCGAGAGTGCCAGGATTCGGCGAAACGAGAGAGCGTCGCCTTCACACCGTGGATAGCTGACCAGATGAGAATCGGTCAGGCCGCGTTTCCACAAAAGGTCCAGGTCGGGCTCGGTGAGCGTCGGCGCAAACAAGGCGAGACTCTTCTTGCCGCAGAAGAGGGAGGATAGATTTTCGCAAATCCGCAGGGATTGCGTGTGTCGTTCACTTGGAGAGAGTTGCTTCAGGCGTTGGCGCATCCTGTCCCGCAAACGAGATTTATCGGAAAACTGCGATCTGGTGTTTGCCATCGTCACACAATTCAATAATGACTTGTTTGTCGTGTCGAATATCTCAAGGCATCAAGGGCATCGTGTCAGCTTAAAACCTGGCAAGGGCTGGCTTCGACGAAATTTTCTTACTCAAGTCTATCTGCCTTCTCTTTTTACACGCCGAAAGGGGATAGCGCATCGACCACAATTTCCCGAGCTTCGACCCGAACAGATTTGTTTGACGTGGATCGGCCATGCGTCGTTTTTAATTGGTTGGCGGGGATTGAATATTCTGGTGGATCCAATCTGGTCGCTCTGGCTGAAGATCATTAAGCGGATTCGGCGCCCGGGATTCTCGTTGCATCACCTGCCGGCGATCGACCTCGTTTTGGTCACGCACGCCCATTTCGACCATCTAGACAGACGAACCCTCCGACGAATTTCAGCCTTTCAGCCGATCATCGTCCCGAATGGAGTTGGAAATTTAGTGCAAGACCTGGGGTTCAATCGGGTCCATGAACTGGACCGGTGGCAGACGCTGAATATCGGAGAAATCGGAGTGACGCTGACTCCGTGTCATCATTGGGGCGCCCGTGTTCTCCACGATTTTCACCGGGGCTTCGGGGGATTTCATTTGAAGCTCGGCACTCGAACAATCCTGCACTGCGGAGATAGCGCTTACTTCTCGGGGTTTGCCGAGATCGGGCAACGCCTGCCGACTGAGATCGCCTTATTACCGATCGGAGCTTACGATCCGCCCAGCCGGCGGGAAGTACAT
>DATHPZ010000052.1:0-16391 GCA_035483355.1 Chthoniobacterales bacterium
CAACAACCTGTTCTCGATCGGCGTACCCGTCAGGAGAATCTTGTGGGCGGCTTTTAACGCGCGGGCGGATTGAGCGGTTTGCGAGTTTGAATTTTTAAGATATTGCCCTTCATCAAAAATGACAGCATCCCATTCGATTTGAGCCAGATTCTCGCTCAACAGACGAAGCTGTGTGTAGTTGAGAACCATGATCTGTCCTGGCTCAACCGACTTGGCCTGCAGCTCCGGTTTCTTTAAGGCTGCAATTGGAAGTGACGGATAATAACGTTCAGCTTCATCGACCCAATTGTCGGCAACGGACTTGGGACAAACAATAAGGCTGGGGCCCGGAATGGAGGCAGCATTCCGGAGCCAGGCGAGCCAAGTCAATGTTTGGAGCGTTTTTCCCAGTCCCATGTCGTCGGCGAGAATACCGCCAAAGCGATTCGAGCTGAGATAAGTCAAAAATCGAAATCCGGCGATCTGATACGGGCGTAAGTTTGCTCGAATGGTGTCTGGAATGTCGGTGACAACCTCCGTCTTGATTTGAGCGAGCCGCCTCTCGAGCTCTGCATGAAGTTCTTTTGGAACGAGATTCGCTGCGAGCAGTGTGCGCAGATGCAATAAATGCAAACGCTGCGGGCCGGCCGCCAGGTCGCGAGGTAATATCCCAAGTTCATCCAGCGTCTTCATCAATTTTAGAGGTTGTCGGACTCTCAAACTCTGATAGGCACGCGCGGAGAATTGGACCGTATTACCCCGAGCGTCGAGGAGCGCCTGAAGCTCCGCGGGAGAGAGCCTCAACTCCCCTTCCGACCAGGAAAATCGGAGGTCAAACCAATCGTTTCCAACATCTTCGCAAGCGAAAGAAAGTTCGATTTCGAGCGGTTTCGTGCTTAACCCTCGCAACGATTCAGAGGTCTGCAATTCCACATCGTCAGGCAGCGATCGGGACCATTTGGCAAATAGCTCGACGGCACGTTTTGGATTCTTGACGCGCCAGGATTTGGAACAGAGGTCGTATTCGGACGGCAATCTGGAGAACAGTTCATTGAAATCAGTTTGATCCGGGAGTTGATAAACGACGAAGTGATCGCCTTCCTGTACGACCTGTTTCCCTGAGATACTCCAGCCAAAGTGGTCAGAAGATTGGATCTCCGTTCCGTTGCGCGGATCAACCAACCGGGGAACAAACACTACCGACTCGCCCAATTCGGTCGACTCCGTACGGGCCGTGAGAACTCGTTTGGGCTGGATCCGAGTCACACGTTTGGACAAAGGATCCGGCAAGATCGAGACACTGTCGACCAGATGCCGGATTCCTGAAACTGACTCGACCGCGGATCGTGGGATCTCCATGACTGGATGACACTCCAGGGAGTCAATTGGAAAAGGGGGCGGACCGGCTTCCAGCAAGGTAGATCTGAACCAATAAAGAGTGGTCGGTCCGGGAAGCATCAGGAGCGTGGTGTCCGGCACTTGACCGTTGTGCATCAGTTGAAACCGGTACAGCGAAGCCGAGGCTTCGACCATTTCCCACCCGGTGCTGCCGCGTTCCAGGTGCAGCGGCTGACCGCTGTACCCAACCGTTCGCCGCCTGATTTCGTCTGATTGAAACAAGCCGTTTAAGCGACCGGCCAATCCAGAGCCAAGCGGCAATCGCACCGGCGGTTGATAACCGTCAGCAAGAAAGTGTTGCAGCAGCAAGAGCAATGATTCAATCGAAATTTGTAAACGTCCAGAGCGCCATCCCGTTGCCAGGCGATGCAATTCATCGGAGCGTAAAGGCCGGAATGGCTCGTTTCCATGTTTCACCTCAAGGCAAAGATCGCGTCCATCGATGACCCAGCGGAATTCGGAAATGAACCGTTGATAAACAATGGGTTCATTGTTTCGCTCGTAACGAATGGCCCACTTTTGCGTTTCCTGGGAGTCATTCCATTTTTCAATTAAGCTTTTCGAGGCGCTGGTGTCGTTCAACTCACCGAATAGCGAGGGGACTTTGAGTCCTCTTTGTTGCAAATTGGCGACGAGGAAATGCCAGAACTGGACCCGGGACAAGCGCTCGCCGGTGGCAATGTTTATTTCGGACCAGTACTCGTCTGCCGGCCAATCCGAAAAGAGGCTTTTCAATATTCGTCCATTGATCTGCTTTCCCAACTCATAAGTCTGAAAGAGCTCTTCGAGGCGTTCGACAAAGTCAGTCAGTTTTTCGGTCAGCAGCGTCGGATCCGTGATCAGCGAAAAGTAGTCAGCACCCCTTTGAGTGTTTTGGCTCTCCTTATCCTGGACGATAATTTGTTTCCGGAATCTCTTGGAAAGAAAAAGCAACGCGGCATAAACATGTTTGCATTCTGTCCCAATTCGACAGGTACAGAGCAGGTTCGCGGCGGATTTGCCAAATGACAGGGTAACCTGGTACGTTTTACCGTCTTTCTCAGAAACCTCACCTTCAAGGGTATTCGGACGCGCGGTCTCCTTGAGCGAGTGGACGCGACCCTCTTCAAACAGCCGTTTTCCCCCGTTTACGACAACGACGCTGAATTGATCAAGCGCGGTTTCGATCGTTCGTAGGTCAAGCGGCTCTGCGGGTCGATTCATGGTCCTCAATAAGGAGAAAGACTCATCGAGTCAATATCCTGTAAAACGACCACCCCGAAACAAGCGGACGGCTTGCCGACCAGTAAGTAAGGCGTCCAGCCTTACCTCTTCAACTGCGATACTAGGCTGGAAGCCTGTGCTGGCGTCTCAACGCCGGGACTCATCAATGAAAAGGGTTCGCCCACAAGGCAAAAAAGTTGTCTGGGGGGACGCCAGACGAAGCTTGGTAGCGTTCGTGTGGCAATTACGCCGGAAGAGCATCCGATGCATTTTGGCCGCGTCCTCCGAACGGATTTCTCGATTTCTCGCCTTGTCTCGAAAAATCTCTCAAATACGAGAGATCAAACGGTACAAAATCCGCCTCAGGAACGACTCGTGCATCGTACGCCTCGTCATTGTAGGCGACGCTTTTCAGCAAAGCCGTGACTACGGAAATTTCCATATTTTCCTCCTCAAGTTAACGTTTTAACCTTGAGAGTTCCGAAAAGGACTCCTCGCGGAGATCCCTTTCTTCTTTCTCTCAGCATCCCGGTCTATCGCTCCTTAGCGGAGCGGCATTCCGAAATGCCCAGAAAAATTCTATAGAAACCCGGAACCAGGATAAGCTATTTAACCGGCCAGTCAATCCATTTATTACAGGCGTATACTACAACTGTAAGTCACTTTCTACCAGTATGTTACATTTTCACCTGATCTTGTACCCCACTGATCCAATCAGCCGCTTTCCAGAGAATGACCCAGGATTCGCACTCGTTTCCTCCTCGTTTTGCCCGTCCCGACCCCAAAACGACCATTCGTCCGCACGACCGCGAAATTCAGAGACAAAATGCGAGACGAACCACTCCCATTTCTGATAAGGCAACTCTCATGCATCGCGCCCACCCACTCTTCCCCGCCATTCCTGCCTCCTTGATGGCCTCCGTTTTGCTGCTCTGTTCCGGGTGCGCATCGCACACGCACGTTGAGAGGCAGAGGCTCAAAGTCCAGATCGTCTCGGAACCCAAAGGTGCTAAAATCGAGGTCAACGGCCAATACGTCGGCGACGCACCTCTCACCGTCGATATTGAAGCGTCGAACGACGGGCGATTTTGGAGGGACACGATCATTAAAGCCTACCCGGCAGACACCGGCTACATACAGATCAAAGCGTTCAATGGCAAATCGCGCTGGACCATCAGCGACGCGGTTCCGCCTAAAATATTTTTTGACACTCGCACGGAGCCGGGCTCTCAAATCGAGAATTCTCGCTAGTGTAATGTTCTGTGCCCGAATCTCTGGTAAGTAAGGCGTCCCGCCTTACCGTCTCCCGCAACCCAAGCGTCCCGCCTTATACCCTGGACCTACCAAGAACGATTTAGGAAGGGTAAGGCGGGACGCCTTATTTACTAAAGATTTGACTAGCCCCTCCGGGGCCTAAAACCATGGCAAAAAGCTGGATTGCCTCTTCTGAATCGTGCGTCCTTACCGCTTGCGCTTGGCAGCTTCCGCCATCGCGCGATCAATCAGGAGTGTCGCCAGATGCTGGGTTCCTTCGTCGAGTTCAGCATTTGATTTTTTTAGGCGGGGCGGATCGTGGCTTTTGAGAGCAGCTTCAACTTCATGGACGAGCGCATTGATCTTGCGCTGATCGTCTGGTTCGATTTGATCGCCCACAAGGGTCATTGCGCTGCGGACCGCCGGCAACAGTTCGTTGCTCTTCAAAACCGCCTCGGTCCAAAGACGCTCAGCCATGTCATCGAAGGCATGATCCAAAGATTCGGCGATCATTTTTTCTACGGCCTCGTCGGAGACGTCTACGGCACTGCTAAGTTCGACGACCTTTTCCCACCCAGTCCGAGTATCACGGGCCAGGACGTGCAGTATACCGTCGGCATCGATTTCAAATTGAACACCCACCCTGGCGATACCTTTGGCAACCTGTTCAAACTGGAGATCAAATCGCCCGAGTTCCCAGTTATCCTTTGCCAGCTCGCGTTCACCTTGCAAGACGACGATTTGCATCGCGGTCTGGTTCGTGACCGCATTCGTAAACATTTCGCCGGCCTTGCAAGGGATCGTGGAATTCCGCGGAATCAGCACGTTCATCAACCCGCCGAAGGTCTCAATACCAAGGGACAAAGGAGTTACGTCCAGCAGGACGACATTTTGCACCTGACCGGAAAGTATACCTGCTTGGATCGTTGCGCCTACAGCCACCGCTTCATCGGGATTTTGAGTATTGTTAGGGAGTCGTTGAAAGACCTCCGCGACAAACTGGCGAACAATGGGCATGCGAGTAACGCCACCGACGAGAATGACTTCATCGAGCTTCACTGGATCCAGTTTGGCATCATCGAGTGAGCGCAGGCAATGGGAACGAGTGCGCCGGATAATCGGCCGGGCCACCGCTTCCAACTCTTGTCGGGTCAGGTTATAAGAGAAACTGCGATTCCCGGAAAGGAACGGGATTTCGACCTGCACCATGTCTTCCGTTGATAAGCGCAGCTTGGCGAGGTGCGCGATTTCCCGGATTCTGGCCACGAACAATTTATTATCGAGTTCCTGCCGAAGTTCAGGATGCCGCCCGGTGATGCGTTCTTTCAAGAGGCGGACCAACTCGCGATCGATGTCATCGCCGCCGAGCCGGGTATTGCCGTTCGTGGATAAGACACGAAATACGCCCTCGTTGAGTTCGAGGATGGAGATGTCAAAAGTTCCACCGCCGAGGTCGTAAACGGCAATCCGCGAGCGATCAGCCAGTCTGTTCAGACCGTAGGCCAACGCAGCAGCGGTCGGTTCATTAATCATTCTTTCGACGGCGAACCCTGCCAACTCCCCGGCCCGCTTTGTCGCTTGGCGTTGCAAGTCGTTGAAGTAAGCGGGAACCGTGATCACTGCGCGATCGACCGGATTTTCAAGGATGGCTTCAGCATCGGCTTTGAGTTTTTTGAGTACCAGGCTGGAGATCTCTTCTGGTCTGAACAGTCGTTGACCGATTTCCAACAGCGTCCGGCCGCTTTCAGATTTGACAACGAAAGGGAACTCTTCCTTCTCCGATTCTCCCGGTCTGCGTCCGATCAGGCGTTTGACGGAATAGATCGTCCGCTCCGGGAAGAGTGCACGCATCCGATCCGCCGGAGCACCGACCACAGGATCGCCGGTTTCCGGGAGATAAACCACGGAAGGCGTCAGCCTGGATCCATCTCGGTCAGCGATCAGGATTGGGAAACCGGAATCCATCACACCTATCAACGAATTCGTTGTTCCGAGATCAATCCCGACGATATCACTCATAAGCTAATAAATTTCGCTGAAATTATATGAATCGGACGCTAAGCGAGTTCTTCCAAGCGAATTTTTCTTTCGCGCACCTCGCTCAGCCACTTTTGCACGAACGTTAGGTCAACCGCAATCCGTGCCAGCGACTCGCGACACTGAGCCGGGCTCTCCGGCCAGATCCCATCGATCTGGCCAAGCTCCGAGAGCAGGCTACGCTCTCGCTGCCAGAGTTCATCTTCTATCTGAACCAGTCTTTCGCGCACGCCGTCCATGGTTCGGAACGCCAAGGCGCGAATCAGCGCTGAACTCTCGGCTGAGAGTGAGCCGAACTCCTGGTCGGCCTTTTCCAACGCTTCGACGACGCTTCCAAAGAGTTCGCCGAGGTCAGACCCGATTCGCGCTTCGCGAGCAATTCCGAACTCAAGCTTTAGCAGGTGCTGAATTCGCGTTGCAGGATTCGAAATGATCCGGAAGGCCATGTTAAGAGAAGACAACGCATCCGCTCCGGCCTGATCCAGACGGAGCGATTCAGTCTTGCGAAAGTAGGCATTCTTTAGAGATTCTTCGGCAATTGCGGGCCGTCGCTCGATATCGAGGAGGGCGAAGTAGTCCATCAGGCAGAGAAACTTTCACCGCAAGAGCAATGCGCCACGGCGTTTGGATTCGTCACCTTGAATCCTCCCTTCTGGAGGTCGTCGCTGTAGTCGAGCAAGGAACCGCTCACGAATAGCGCGCTTTTTGGATCAACGACGACACGAACGCTGTTGGATTCCACTAGGATATCGCGGTTCGCCGGTCCATCGACAAGATCCATCTTGTACTGCAAACCGGAGCAACCGCCGCCGATGACTGCGACTCGGAGAGCGCCCCGCGGGCGACCCTGTCGCTGGAGCAACTGCGAAAGCTTTGCCGCGGCGCTTCCCGTCACCTTCACCAAACGCTCATTCCCGATTTTGTACTTAACTTCAGTCACTGCCATCACGCGCGAATATGGATCTGCATCGCCTAAAAGCAAACGCAAGGGGGAAACGGGGGGACGGTTCGCCGATACGTTTCCCCCGACCGCCGATACATTTCCCCTGGTCAGAGGCTGAAATCTTGGTTTGGTGAACGGTCTATGCCGGACGCCCGACGCTTTAGGACAGAGCTTGTCAAGACACTGGCGCTCGCCAGCCCGATGATGGCTGGTCAAGTCGGCCAGATGTTGATGGGTCTGGTCGATACGCTCATGGTGGGGCACGTTGGAACGAGTTCGCTCGCGGCGGCCGCTTTCGCGAATTGTCTCATCAGCGTCGCATTTGTCTTCGGTATCGGGGTACTCACGTCGGTGGGTGTTCTCGTCTCTCGAGCGCACGGCGCCGGAATGGACCGGCACAAGCAGGTTATCTTATGCTCGTCCATCTGGCTTTCCGTGATGGTCGGAGTGATACTCGCTACGGTTCTGACATTGGCGCAGCCCTGGCTCTCCGTGTTTCGCCAACCAGAGACGGTTCTCGCTCAGGCAAAGCCATTTATCGCGATCTTGAGCTGGTCACTCGTCCCGGCGCTTGTTTTCATCAGCTCGAAGAGCTTTAGCGAGGCGGTATCGAAGCCGCTCGTACCCGCGCTGATGATGTATCTTGGCGTCGCTTTGAATGTCTTCCTGAACTGGGTGCTCATTTTCGGCAACCTTGGAGCGCCCGCACTCGGGTTGGTTGGTGCCGGTTGGGCAACGTTCATCTCGCGAATCGTCACCATGCTGGGTACTCTCCTGTTTTGCTTGCGCGTTACCAGCGGCGGTTTCTCGGTTTTGTGGCCAGGTTTGCTTCATCTGCCAACGATGAACTCGCTCATGCGAATCGGATTACCGACTGGATTCCAGTATTTAGCCGAAGTCGGCGCTTTCGCGTTCGCCGCGATTCTGATGGGCTGGATCGGCACGGCGGCGCTCGCAGCTCACCAGATCGCGATCACCTGTGCTGCGACCACATTTATGTTCCCGCTCGGCATCTCGCAGGCGGTTGGTGTACGAATAGGTCAGGCCGTCGGTGCCGGAACCGAGGAATTGGTGCGGGTCATTGGTTTCGGTGGATTGTGCCTCTCCGGGCTGATCATGCTGTTTTTTGCATTTGTCTATGCCATCCTGGGGCACTCGATTGCGAACTCATTCAACAGCGACTCCGCGGTAGTCGGTCTGACCTCAAATCTGTTGCTCATTGCCGGCATATTTCAAATCGCTGACGGGATCCAGGTGACCGCGATGGGTGGTTTGCGAGGATTGGCTGACGTCCGGGCGCCAATGCTCTTCGCGTTTACCTACTATTGGCTATGCGCCATTCCCATCGGATACCTCGCCGCCTTCGTCTTCCAAGCAGGGGCGGTGGGAATCTGGGCTGGCCTGGCAACGGGGCTCTTCATTGCCGCAATCACCTTGACGACCAGATTCTACCTGCTGACCCGGCCTGGGCGAAGATTCGTCATTGTTCTTCCCACAGAACAAATCACGTCCCAGTGAAGAGTTGTCAGTTGTCGATTGTCCGTTGTCGGTGAGATAATTCCGATCGCCGCTCGGGAATTCCCTGAGTGTGCGTCGAATACTGCGAAGACCGAGACTCCTCGCTGATCTCGCTGACAACTGACAACCGACCACTGACCACTTCTTCAGACACTGACCACTTCTTCCCTCACCCACGCCAAATGTCGCTCGGAGATTGCTTCCAGTTGCGCCACCGAGGAGACTTGCTGAAGCTCTGCTCGCAGGCTCCGGCCGCCTGGCATCCCTTTCGAGTAAGCCATCAGCCGACCACGCAGAGCGGTCATCCCGTGTCTCTCGGAA
The DNA here is from genome assembly GCA_035483355.1 of Chthoniobacterales bacterium. Classification (GTDB taxonomy): domain Bacteria; phylum Verrucomicrobiota; class Verrucomicrobiia; order Chthoniobacterales; family JAFAMB01; genus JAFAMB01. The sequence continues at coordinate 8,654 of DATHPZ010000052.1, forward strand.
CCGGTTTCGGCCGTTGCCATGAGGCAGTGGCGCAGAATATGGCTCCAACGCTCTTCGATCGAAGGATCCGCAAGAAATTCGCCGGTCTGCAAAAAATGTTTCGCCCGTCGAAAAATCCACGGGGATGTCATTGCGGCGCGACCAATCATTAAGCCGCGTACTTTGGTCGATTGAAGCCGCAGAATTATTTCGTCGACGTCGACAAGATCTCCGTTCCCAATCACCGGTATGGAAACTGTTTCCGCCACCTGGGCAATGGCTTCCCAGTCGGCCGCCCCGGAGTACCCCTGTTCCTTGGTACGACCGTGGACGGCGACGGCCGCGATTCCGGTTTGTTCCAGAATAGTCGCGGTTGTCGTGGCGTTGATCGTCTCCGAACTCCATCCCAGCCGGATCTTGGCCGTGACGGGCACAGGGGCAACGGCCTTAACCACCGCTGACGCAACCCGTTCCAGGAGCGGACAATCCCTGAGCAGCGCGGATCCACCATGTTTGCTGACCACCTTGTTGACAGGGCAACCAAAATTCAGATCGATAAAATCCGGCTGTACCCAGTCGATGACAGATTTCGCTGCCTCCGCCATGCGTTGCGGATCAGCACCGAACAACTGGACACCCAGCGGGCGCTCTTCCGCTTGAAAACTGAGCATCTCCCGCGTGCGCTGGTTCCGATGCAAAATACCATCCGCAGAGACAAATTCGGTGACCAACACGTCCGCCCCTTGCTCCTTGCAAAGCCGGCGAAAAACAGAGTCTGTCACGCCCGCCATCGGCGCGAGGTAAAGGGGACGCATCTTGTTGAACCAGGCGAGCATGGGAGAAGTGTCAGTGCCAGTGTCAGTGTCAGTTGGGAACGATCGATAGCTCGAGGTTTGTCTTTCGTTCATTTCAAGAAATCTTCCAAGGAAATCAGCAAAAGACAAAACTCGAGCCGTGATCGTTCCCGACTGACACTGACACTGGCACTGGCAACTTCCTACGGCCTTGCCAGCAGCGAATAGATTTCCTGCTGTACGGCATCGAGCTGGTCCAACCTCAATCGGGGATCCGGAATGATGAAGGCCTCACCGGTTTTGACGTGTTCATAAATCAAAAACTTCCCCTCTGCGCCTTCACGGATATCTACTTGCTTCAACGTTCTCTTTCGCTCGAGTAGAATCGCCAGGACATAACGCGCGTTCAAATGCTCCGGCTGGTCCTCACTGACCAAGGTGCGCAAAAGTTCTTCTATTGTTTCCTTCGGCATCGGCTCCGGAGCTGCCGGCGGCGGCGCGTGAAATTTTGATTTCCAGAACGAGAACGGCTCAACACCCTCCTTGATTTGCTGCCATGCTTTTTCAGAAATATCCTCACGTCTGAATCCGGCCCTGTCCCGAAACAAAAGGGTATAAATTGTCGCGCCATCGTCGAAGGCTTCCTGCGTTCGTGCGCAATGGCGGGCCCGAGCCTTGATTTCCCACTCTGACAACATCGTTCCGATGAATAAGCACGAATACGCGGAATGTTCAATGAACAGAAGTCAGGAGTCAGAATTCAGAATTCAGGAGTTGCAGAATGAACGACTGTCCATTTTTCCTTTTTTCGCTCTTTTCGGGTGTTTCGCGGGCTTTCCGTCCGGAATTAACCCCAACGAGCCTTTCTCCTGTATCCTGACTCCTGAATATTTTGAATATTTCTATTTTTCCTTTTCGCGTCTTTTCGGGTGCTTCACGGGCCTTTCCGTCCGGAATTAACCCCAACGAGCCTTTTTACTCCCTGTCTCCTGAATTCTGAATTCTGACTCCTGAATATTGTTGTGCAACCGTGCTGCTTCTCTTCAGATTGAAGCCCATGGAAATGGTCTTCCCGCCGGGCTCAACGATCGGCCTGTTGGGTGGTGGGCAATTGGGGCGGATGTTCGCGATTGCGGCACGGCGGATGGGGTACAGAGTCCATACCTTCGAGCCCTCGCCCGACAGTCCTGCCGGCCAAATTTCGGACCGCGAATTTAATGGCTCATACGCAGACTGGGACTTGCTTGAGGCATTCGTGCGATCGGTTGATGTAGTTACTTTCGAATTCGAAAATATTCCGGCACAAGTCGTGGACAGAATCTCGCGATCGAAGCCGGTGCATCCTCGGTCCGAAGTCCTTCACATCTGCCAGAATCGCGAGCGGGAAAAAAACTTCCTTCGCGATCATCGATATCCGCACGCACCGTTTGCCGTCATTTCGAATCAGGAGGAACTCGATGCTGCGCTTGACTCGATCGGTGCGCCCGCCGTTCTGAAGAGTGCAGATTTTGGGTATGACGGAAAGGGGCAGCAAAAGATCAAACAAGGCGACCGATTCGATTACTCACGTGCCCCGGCCAACCGCTCCGTTCTCGAGAAATGGGTTTCTTTCGATCGTGAACTTTCCGTCATCTGCGCGCGGGATGCCAAAGGCAACGTTTGCCTGTTCCCTGTTTCGGAAAATGTGCACAGCCGCCAAATTCTGGACTATTCGATTGTTCCGGCGCGAATTGATCCCGCCGTCCAACGCCTTGCTCAATCCATGGCGAAGAATATTGCAGATGACCTGGACGTGGTTGGCCTAATTGCAGTGGAATTTTTTCTGACCCGCGGTAACGAGCTAATAGTGAATGAGCTCGCCCCCCGGCCCCACAACTCCGGGCACTACACTTTTGATGCCTGTGTGACGAGCCAGTTCGAACAGCAATTACGCGCCGTGTGCGGTTTACCCTTCGGATCTCCTGCCCTTCTCAGACCGGTTGTGATGGTCAACCTGCTCGGCGACCTTTGGCACGCCGGCAGGCAGCCCGATTGGGGACCCGTTCTGAATCACCCCTACGCAAAGCTTCACTTATATGGGAAACTGGAAGGCCGTCCTGGACGCAAAATGGGACACTTCTGCGTGCTCCGGGAAACGATCGAGCAGGCACTCGCCGAAGCTTTGCAAATCAAGGAGGAACTGATCACTTAGAGATTTGCTAATGACAACCTCCATTCGTCAATTCGTCTTGCGTTCGATGGCGTTAACTCTAACGCTCTGCTGGGTTTTGCTTTCCGCGGCTTGCCAGCCAAAAGCTGCGGATAGCTCACCGTTCGGCCTGAGAATCGCGGAACTGAAGATCTCGAATGTACCTCTGACGGTGGAGATTGCAGACACGCCCCAGGCATCGGAAAACGGCCTGATGTTCCGCGATTCGTTGCCCGAGGATCGAGGGATGCTTTTCCTATTTGAGCAGCCGAAAAAGGCCTCGTTTTGGATGAGAAATACGAAAATCCCACTCTCGATCGCCTACATCGACTCGACCGAGAAAATTCTCGAGATAAAATCGATGAGCCCGTTGGATGAAACCGTCGTTCCGAGCAGCTCGGATCAGGTGGCCTATGCGCTTGAGGTCAACCAGGGCTGGTTCGTTCGACACGGGATCTCTTCCGGCGCAAAGGTCGACGGAATCCCACGAAAATAGGATGAAAACCAAGGAACAAACTATTGAACTCCTGGAAACTATCGCCAGGCTGCTGGAGCTAAAGGGCGAGAATCCGTTTAAAATCCGGGCCTACACCAACGCCGCTCGAGCACTGGAGACTTTTTCCGGAAATTTTCAAACTACGGTTGCCGAAGCCAAGCTCGGAGAACTGAACGGTATCGGTGACGCCATCACCAAGAAGATTTCCGAATACGTGCAGACCGACAGGTTGGAATATTTCGAAAAACTGCAGGCCGAGTTTCCAGAGACCATATTTGAACTGTTTGAAATCACTGGGCTGGGTGGTAAGAAGGTCAAGGCTCTGTATGAAAAGCTGAGTATTAAAACCATTGGCGAACTAGAAGCTGCGGCCAAGGATGGACGCATTTCGGAGCTGCCTGGTTTTGGGGCCAAAACCGCCGCCAATCTGCTGCAGGCGATTGAGCAGCGACGGAAACATTCCGGCCGGTTCCTGCTGTCCGACGCGAAGGTCTGGACCGACGAACTGCTCGATCATTTCCACGGACATCCAGACGTATCCCAGATCAGCGCAGGGGGGAGCTATCGCAGAGGAAGAGAAACGATTGGCGACCTCGACATTTTAATCGCGACCAAGCAGCCCCAACGGATCATCGAGCATTACCTTTCCCATTACGCCATCGATCGAGTGCTCGCTCAGGGCGAGACAAAGGCCAGCGTGCTCTTGAATCATGGGATGCAGGCCGATTTGCGAGTGGTGGCAAATGGCGAGTTTCCGTTTGCGCTTTGTTATTTCACCGGAAGCAAGGAACACAACGTGGCGCTCCGCGGACGCTCTCTGCAAAATGGCTGGACGCTGAATGAATATCGGCTCGCTCCGGAACCTGGTTCCAAAAAAATCCCCCAGCCTGTTCCGGACATTCAGACTGAGGCGGATCTATATCGAGCTCTGGGTCTCGCTTATATCCCCCCGGAATTGCGTGAAAACCATGGAGAAATTGAGGCTGCCGAAGTGGGGGAATTGCCCAGGCTGGTCGAGTTGCAGAATCTTCGCGGAACCTTTCACAACCACACCAACGAGAGCGACGGGCACAATACCCTGCAAGAAATGGCGGAGGCCGCGCAGGAGTTGGGCCTGGAATATCTAGGGATCGCCGACCATAGCAAAAGTTCGTTTCAGGCCCATGGCCTGGACGAAAAACAGTTGCTCAATCAGGTCGAACGGATCCACGAATTGAACAAGGGGTTCAACGACGATTTTCAGGTCCTCTGCGGTGTCGAGTGCGACATTCTGAAAGACGGTCAGCTGGATTTTGCGGACGAAGTCCTTGCTCAGCTGGACTATGTCGTGGCCAGTGTCCATGCTTCGTTCACGTTAACGGAGAAAGAGATGACCAGGCGCATCATTCGCGCGATGGAGAACCGATACGTCACGATGCTGGGCCATCCGAGCGGCCGACTTTTGCTGGCCCGGGAACAATACGCGGTGGATCTTGGGGCAATCATCAAAGCAGCGGCCCAAACCGGGACGATCATCGAATTGAATGCTAATCCAAGGCGATTGGATTTGGATTGGCGGTTCTGGAAATTCGCTAAGGAGCAAGGGGTCCGGTGCGCCGTCAATCCGGATGCGCATTCGATCCGCGGTTTGCAGGATCTCTGGTTCGGGATTCAAGCCGCGCGAAAAGGCTGGCTGACGCGTGAGGATGTCGTGAACTGTCTCCCGTTGGACGAGGTAAAGAAATTCCTTAAGCAAAAGCGCGACCGCCCATAGTGGACTGTCCGTTGGACTGTCCGCGTTTTTCCGCAGCTGACCCCATGCAAAACCGCCGAAACGCTTCAACCGTAAGAGTCAAGCTGGACGCTTAGCTTCCCAATCCGGTAAGTAAGCCGTCCCGGCTTACCCGGGTTTTCCTTCCGGGATTGAAGAGGGTAAGGCGAGACGCCTTACTTACTGTAAGTTTCACCCCACGGGCAATTCGACAACCAATTCAGTGTAACTCTTTCCGTCGCTCTCGGCATAAATTCTGCCCTTCATCCGGGTTAGGTCGCCCCTCGCCTTGAAGAGACCCAGACCAAATTGTTCCCGTTGCCGACGGGTCGTGAAAAATGGATCAAAGGCCCGTCGCATCACCTCCGTCTTCATACCGTGCCCGTCGTCCCGGAACTTCAGTTCCACCACGGACTGCACCCGCGCCGTAACAACGACGGCCTTCGCGTTCGCTTCGCTCGCGTTTCGAAGAATCTGCTCAAAAATTTCTTTCGCTTTCCGGCGATCTACTAGAACCTTCAACCGCTCGTCGCACTGTTTCACCATCGATAAACCGGGAGGAGATTCCAACGATTCGAAGAGTTCAGAGAGCGCCACAGACTCCAGACGAAGGGGTGTGTTTCGACTCACGGAAGCGGCTTCGTCGAGGCATCGCGACAAAAGCTCAGCCGCCCGAGACATTTGTTGAAGAGGTTGTAAAATGTCTGGTTTAAGATTCGGCTCGAGCAGCAATAGCCCCGAATGCCCGGAGAGAACCGTGATCACGTTGTTCAGTTTGTGGATCAGGCCCACAATCAAAGAAGCATAATAGTCTGCCGTGTAGCCTTCTTCCTGCACGTTAGCCGGCTGTACCTTCTCCTCCACAAACGAACTCCCGATTAATGATTAATAAACGTCTTGATAGCTGGAGTCCTAAGGACTCTGACTTTTACAAAACTACGACTTCCTGGATTTAAATCAAAGCGCGAAACCCGCGGTTTGCGCTTCACCTTGAATTCGGCGCCCGAACGCCGAGGACATTTCGGCCAAGGGCCTTTTGAGATACCAATCTTCGAAATGGTTCAGTAACTCCGCCGCCAGCGCGGCTCTCGACACCCGACCTCGGGTAAATTGCTCGAGTGCCGCAGTCGGATATCCGTCGAGCACCGGCGCTGATCGCACGTTGAGCCCAATCCCCAGCACTTGAAAATCCCAGGTATTCGATGTTTCCAGCAGGAACCCAGCCAGCTTGCCGCCGCCCAACATCAGATCATTGGGCGGCTTGATCCGCACCGTTTGCTCAACCCATTTTTCGATGGCTTCGGCAGAGGCGACAGCTGCCGTCTGGACCAGCAGCGGCCATTGACCGGCCGGCATCCGCGTGCGGAGGAGAATCGAAAGCCAAAGGCCGACGCCCGCCGTTGATACCCATTTCCGACCACGAGTCCCCCTGCCACCGGTCTGGCTTTCGGCGAAGATCACCAGACCTTCACGGGCGCCGGCCAGACCAGCTTGCCGAACTCGATCGTTGGTGGAGGAAGTTTCTCGAAAAACCAAGACATCCCGACCGATCGTGTTCGTCTGCAGGCCTGCCAGAATCATCTCGGGAACCAGTGATTCCGGTTCCTTGACCACACCGATTGTCTTTTCGGTCCGGCGGAAAACAAATCCGCATTGCTGGAGGCACTCGATCAAAGGCAGTAGCTCATCGGATCCGATGCCCGTTCGTTCCAACAATGTTCCGAGTTCAATCGCTCTTCCGGTCGGCAATAGCTGGCGAAGCAGTTCGATTTCTCTCGGATCACGCATCCAACAATTCCAGAGAAAAATCAATTGCCCTGGCAGAGTGCGTCAGTTGCCCGATCGAAATAAAATCGACGCCGGTCTCAGCGATCTGGCGGACGGTCTCCAGAGAAACGCCGCCACTGGCCTCAAATTTCACTCCTGGTTTCCGCAGCGACACGCTCGCCCGCAATCGATCCGGAGACATGTTGTCGAGCAGGATGACATCCACCCCGTCCAAATTGACAAAGTCGCGCACCTGGTCGATCGAATCGGCCTCTACTTCGATTAAAATTTTAGGGTGGATCCGGCGAATCGAATGAATTGCCTCCTGGAGCTCGGGTTGGGCCAGGAGATGATTGTCCTTTATCATGACGCCGTCGTAGAGACCCATCCGATGATTCTGCCCTCCCCCGGCTCTTACCGCGGCTTTTTCCAGCGCGCGAAGGCCAGGGGTCGTCTTTCTCGTGTCCAGAATGGTGACTCCCGTGCCATCCACAGCCTCAACGAACTGAGCCGTCAACGTTGCGACCCCGGATAGACGCTGAATGAAATTCAGAGCGACGCGCTCGCCAGTTAGAATAGCACGGGTAAAACCGGTCAACTCGATCACCGTTTCGCCGGGATTGACGGCAGATCCATCCGGCCTCAAGATTGAAAGCTCCAGTCGCGGATCAAGCTTCCGATAGATTCTCCGGACAATCTCCACACCCGCAATCACGCAGGCTTCCTTGGCGAAAATTCGACCTTTTGAAACGCGCGTCTCCTGG
>DATHPZ010000053.1:0-20890 GCA_035483355.1 Chthoniobacterales bacterium
GCGTCCATGGGCTGAGCGCGGATCATCTCCTCGACATCCATCGACATGAGGTTGCGGAACTTGAGACTCGTCGGGACCAGGAAGAGTTCACCAAGAGAAATGGTGGGAAACTCGATGGGCAACGCACCGGAAGAAAGGACGCCGCGCTTCACGGCCTCGATCATTTCGGGGACATGACGATGGCAATTGTTGAATCCGCTCGCCGAATGACAAATGCCGACGATTGGCCTGTCTAACATCTCGGGACCGTAGCCCATCGAGCTCGCAAAGGACCGCCGCAGATACAAGCTGAAATCCGCATCCCCATAGTTTGTCAGTCCGCGGCTCAGGCCTCGAGGCTGAATATCGGCCATAGAATGATCCTGTCCTGAATCGCTCAAGTGAATTTGAGCTTGGTGTGTTTCACGTGAATGTCTCAGAAGCCTGCAACATCCTTGGATTCTGTGCCAAAGGCTGGCTTCTCGAGCGCCGGATCATGTCCCAGCACAAGAACAATGACTGCACCGATCACCGCCGTCGACGCGAGGAACATCAGGCCGGCGACATTGCCACTCGTATAGTCTTTGAGAAGGCCAAAGACTTTCGGACCGAAAAAGCCACCCAGATTACCAATCGAATTGACCGCGGCAATGCCCGCCGCCGCGCCTGTGCCGCTTAAGAAGGCGGTCGGCAGTGTCCAAAAAACCGGCAGGACGGCGAAAAAGCCGAAACCGGCAAAGCATAAGCACAACATTTTCAGCGTCGGCGTTGGCACAATTGCCGCCAGCGCAAGGCTGACGACGATAACGGCCAGAGGAATGATCGTATGCCATTTACGCTCGCCGACCGCATCCGAATGGCGACTCCAGATAATCATGCCGATTGCGCCCACGACATAGGGCAAGGCAGTGATGAGACCGACTTCGACATTGCTGAGGCCGCCGAAGGCGTTAACGATCTGGGGTAAGAAGAAACTGAGACCATATTGCGGGATATTGCAGCCCATATAGACAAAGCCAAGCGCGAGCACGCGCGGATCGAGCATCGACTTGAGCCATGACAACGCGCCACGCCGCTCGCGATTGGCGCGTTCCCCCTCGAGCCGGTTCTGAAGCCACTGGCGTTCCTCTGTCGTCAACCAATGGGCTTCCCCGGGCCAGTCGGTCAGATAGAAATAGACCGCAACCGCCATGGCCAAAGCGGGCAGGGCTTCGATGATGAACATCCATTGCCAGCCACGCAGGCCCCACGTTCCTTCTAGATTGAGGATTAAGCCGGATATTGGCGCTCCGATCACCGTTGAAATCGGAATGGCAAACATGAACAGGCCGACGATCCGTGCGCGATAATAAGCAGGGAACCAGAGCGTTAGGAAAAAGATGATGCCGGGAAAGAAGCCGGCCTCTGCGGCGCCGAGCAAAAGCCGCACCGCATTGAGGGTCAATTCGTTCCATACGAAGGCCTGCGCGCCGGTGATCAGGCCCCAGGTCAGCATGATGCGCGCGATCCAAATGCGCGCGCCGAAGCGATAGAGCGCCAGATTGCTCGGCACTTCAAAGATGAAATAGGCGATGAAGAAAATGCCCGCCGCGCCGCCGAATGCCGCCTGGCTCAGGTGAAGGTCCTTGCTCATCGGACCGCCGGCAAACGAGATATTCACGCGGTCGACATAGGCGATGAAATAGCAGAGCATTAAAAACGGCACGAGGCGCCGTGAAACTTTGTCCATGGTGCGTTTTTCGATCTCCTGGCGGGGAGTGGCTGTTATCATGTGTCTGGGTGGCTTGGCCCGATTCTGAATCCGCTTCGGGCGGATGGCGAGACTATGGTAAAAAGATTTCGCCAGGCCCCAAAAGGCGCTTCTACGTGAAGGTGATTTTGGGACGATTTATTGGCACGCAGGGCGGCAAAACCCCGGTGACGATCGCCGGTCTTTCGCCCTGTGAGGGCGGCCCCTTTTCATTGGGTTTTCCCGGCGTTGAAACGCCGGGCTGAGTCCTGCCGCCTCTGCGGGGCAAAGACCATGCTAATAAGCCCTTATCCTACTTGGATTGCGGCGTTGATCCCCAATGTTGCTTAATCTCGAAGGCAAGAGTTTCTATTGCCAAATTGTTCGAGGCCACCCTCTCGGAAAATTCTTCTAACTCCTTCCGTTTCAGCTTCCCGGCGGCAAAGTTCCTCAGCTGGATCAACAACTCCTCGGGCAACTCTTCCGCAGCATGTCCTCTGACCTCGTCCGTATCCGCGAAGCAAAACCTCAGAATTGCCGCTATTGATCGACTGTCCAAATTGCGTTTCCTTTCCGTAGCTATATGGCCACATTATATAACACGAACGATCGAAGCCTTTTTTGCAAAGTTTTCGTTCGGTAGGATCATTTTCCTTAGCCCGCAAGGATCACGTAAAAGAGCGAAGCAGCGAACGTATGGCGTGCCGGTGCATCGTCTCATAAGTGGGAGGCTTATGAGACGGTACACTAGTGTCCGTGATACCTGCTATTTCGGGGATACCTATTCCGCACTTGCTACTGTCCCGTGCAGCAAATCCGCATGCTGCTCGCAGATGGCCTGGCAGTCTTCCCACTGGAGCTCGATGGACGGGTCAAGCAGTTTAATGTACTGGATCGTCCGTATTCGGATTTTTTCGAGAGCCGCAGCAGCATCGCGGCCGATCTTGGCTGGATGACAGCCCCAGATCTTGGCGAGGTGGTCTCGCTTTACGCCATGTAGATAGACGAGGCGCAGAAAAAGTAATTGGTAGGGTTCAACCTGCCGGAAGGCACTCTCGAGCGCGATCCGCAAGATGTTCACGACTTCGGGATCCGCTGCAGAATGATTCGCCGAATAAGGTTCGCATCCTTCCTCCCTGTCCGGGAGCGAAACGGTTCCACCAAATTCTTTGGAAACCCACCAGCTCTTCAATCGGGCGTGCGCAACACCCCGCAACCAGACGTTAAGAGGCCCTTGCCCATGATAAAGTTTTAACAGGATATCTTCACCCCGCGGCCGATCCTTGGCGCCGAAACAATCAGAAATGACGTCTACGGCAATTTCACGGGACTTCTCGATGGACCTGGTATCCCCATGACGGCATCGAGCCGCAAGATAACGTTCGATGTCAGGCCGAAACCGCTCCACGAAAACTCCCGCCGCTTGTTCATCCCCGGATAAGGCATCTCTCGCCATCGTCAAATCCTCGGGGTATGAAACGGCCGGCGTGTGCATTGAGCTTGGTCCAGAGGTTATACTGCGCAAATCCGAACAGTCAATTTCGTCGAATCGCTGTCTCGACCGGATCTGACGCTTTCCGGGAAAATACCATAATAACAGCTTTCGTCATATTAATGGTAAACTTGTTTTGATTCCAGCCGGTTTACCCGCTCCTCCAGTCCCGGCCCTCCTCGGGATCATTTCTCAATCGATCATCCCACTGCGAAATTTCGCTGCAACTCCGCCAGGATTCTTCGTCTTAGAATCAGAGCAAAATCTCAAATCGTAATGACCTCCAAGTGAGGCGCTTGCTCGAAAACGGCCAGATGATTGGTGGCACCTATGAAATCGAACGCTTCCTGGGTGAAGGCGCGTTCGTTTTCGTTTGCCTGCGGCTCACAGGAAGGATGTCAGCCAACGGTCCGCGATTTGCATTGGCCGACCCGAACTACCTCAATTTTTTGACGACATAACCTTCGAGGAGCCCGTTCTTGGTCGGAATCCCCTGGCGCGACTCCGAATCCACAAGCTTCCAAACTCGCGAATGGACACTCTGGCTGATCAGGATTTCACCGGGTGCGGCACTCGTGCAGTAGCCGGAGGCGTAGTTGGCGGCGTCTCCGACGACGGTGAACTCCAACCGCTCCGCGTTGCCGATAAAGCCATTCAGCGCCTCTCCGCTATCAATGCCAATTCCGATTCCGATCCCAATCCTGTTCCAGGGCAGGATCTTTTTTGTGCGCCAACCGCCAGGCCAATCCTTCGACGATCGCAGTCTTTCCGATGCCGGGATCCCCAATCAAGAGAGGATTATTTTTCGTCTTACGGCTCAACGCCTGCACAATTGCAAGCAACCGCTAAAGAAATCAATCTCTGGGATGCGAGACTGTCGCGTTCTCTCGCAGGCGTGCGGGGGTGCCGGCATGCCGGTACGCTTTTTTACCACCGTGCGAAACGAGAGGCCGACTTTCTCCGCGAAATGACGCAAGAATCTCAACCTGGCTCGTCCAATGATAAAAAAGCAGAACATCGAATTGCGTTTGGACAACGCCTCGCTATTTTGCCGACCGATCTTATGATCTGACGACTTTCATTCATAGCACCGCGACAACCTGAATCACGGGTGAACTTTGTCCGGCGACAAAGCATCTGGGTTCAGGCGTGAGCAAAACTATGAGCAAACTCGAAAATCGTCGTCTCCGGCGGCATCAGCCGTTCGGAATTTACTGTCAATATTGCGACTGCGAAATCGGCTTGGCCGAATTCGATGATGATCATCAGCTGGTCAGCGTTCGTTGCGGGTGTCGCTGGAGTATTCTCCAAAAATCGGATCTGCCAACGCAATTGGCGCAGTGGCAAGAGTTCTGGAAGGTGTGGCGTCCGGAAACGAAGTAGGATTCGCGGGAGCCGGCAGAAATCCCCCCGGATCTGTTTCGCGCCGTGTGTCCGGCCTATTTGGGCACACGGTGGGGCGCTAAGATAACGAATATTCGGGACAGCCTGTCGATTTCGGCAACGAGTATTCAAACAATTTCTGCAAACTTTCGCTCCCTGAGCGTTCTACTAACAAACTACATCCGTTTTAACGACTAAAAACTTTCGCCCGATACTGTGCACGGCTTGGATTGGCCAAGATGGGAACGCCCTGTTTTTGCAGGTACGACGATTACGATGAGAAGACGATTAAGTATTTCTCAAAAACAAGAAAACTTTCTGCAAATATTCATTCATCGAGCGTTTTACTACCAAAGGCTAATATCGTGGCCTCTAACAATCAATGCTTATAAATTAGAATGAAAATATACGAAACATTCAGAAAGTTGGTCGTGGGCGTGATCATCCATGGGTCGATGATCGGCGGCGGCTTGGTAGTGATAGGCAGCGCGTTAGTACCTGCCGTCGCCAGTGCCAGAACCGTAACCGCCGACGAGATCAGAGCGATCGAGAAACGCCTGGTCAATGCGATCACCAGAGAAGAACTCCTGGCGACCATTCGGGACGCGAAGTCGGCCGGTGCACCTTGGCAATACCTGTTCGAGAGTACGGTACTTTACACGATCAAGACCGGTGATTACTCGACGCTCAGCATCATTACGCCTCATCTCAAGGAGTATGTGAACGAATTCAGCGTGAATGAAAGTTTGCTTTTCAATTCCGAAACTGAAGCCGCGGTGTTCCTCCACGTTTTCCAAGCCTCTGTCGACTTGAACAATGGGGACAAAGAGAGTGCAATGGACAATCTGCGGAAAGCCAACGATCTCGACCCGGTGGCGCTCAAAGAGATCCTCCAATATGCAATGACGATCCAGAAGAATATCAAAGTTTGATGGATAGCTTCCCCGAGCCGGAAGCGTATCGGCGTATCGGCGTAGGGTGCAGGGGGAAACGCACTTACGCCGATTTGTTTTTGGCTCAGAGGCGAATTCAGGGCGCGGGCAAACCGGGACGTTAGCTTACGAAAGAGGGTAAGGCGGGACGCCTTACTTACTTCTGCGGACGAACCGGCCGTTTGATTACTCCTTCTAACCCAGGACGTCCCGCCTATCTGATGTAAGTAAGGCGTCCCGCCTTACCTTCCCGGGTTGAAACCTTGGGCTGAGTTCTCCAACCCTTCGGGGCAGTTGATCGTCCCAAAGAACACTTAACTTCGCGCCATTCAACTCTGGGCTAAATACTCCAACCCCCTTCTGGGCAGAAGAAACCTCCTAAATCCCGCTTAACTTCGCGCCATTCGCGTCAGAGGCGTTCGTCATCGGAACGATCACCCTTTCACGGGAGCGCAAAATGGCTGCTGCCCGAAGTCTCGCACGGTCGCCTCAAATTGGAGCAGTGCGCGCTTGCGATGGAGACCTCCGCCGTAGCCCACCAGACGGCCATCCGCTCCGATCACACGATGGCAGGGAACAATGATGCACACCGGATTCTGGCCATTGGCCAATCCAACCGCGCGGGGCACACTGCCAATTTTCGTCGCCTGCATTTTGTACGAGATTGTCTCGCCGTACGGGATCTTCCTCAGTTCGTTCCATGCTCGAACTTGAAAATCGCTGCCATTGAAAACAATTGGGAGATCGAACTCTTCCAGTGAACCCGCAAAATATTTGTCTAACTGTTCCACAGCTTCCTGAAAAGGACTCACCATCGGATCGTCCGCGGATGACGCCGCGAGCGTGCTGTTGCCGAAATGCAGACCGATCAACGAAGAACCATCCGAGACCATTTGCAGCCGGCCAACCGGGCTATCGTAAACGTAATAATATTTCATATCTTTTTCTTCAAAGACTTCCATAAATGCATCGCCTCTGTCAGGAGAACGATGATCCGAAACCGGATAAATGTCTCGCCGTTTTCGGACATGAATTTTGGCGGATGACAGGAATGGCGCTAGATTGAGAGAGGGGCTCGATAATTAGTCGCCTCGACCTAAAAGCTGAGGCTGGCTACTGAATAGCGTCGCGAATTTTTCCACTTTCGTTCGCGTTTCTCGCGGGCCTCAATCCGAGGTTCGTTGACGTTCACTGTCCTTCGACGAGGTTCGTGATCATGTCACGTTCGGCGTTCGGCGTTCACGGGCGGGATGGTTGGCGTACCGCCGAATGCCGCACCCCAAATATGACAATTTGCTCGGCTTGTGAGCGATTTGGGTTAGGCTGGGGCATGGGCATTTATTGATGAAGGAGGATTACCACCCACGATGACTCCCCTGGTTTTGCTAATCGCCCTTGTGTCCATAGCGTCCTCAAGTTTGATTCTGCGCATCGTGATCGGATACCTGGTCCGTCCACCTCGTGCCCCCCGGATTTCGCTCCGAATACCGTCCGTTGATCCCCGTTGGGTTGGCCGACGGCTGGCAGAAATTCTCTATCGGAGGAAGAAAAAGTAGCCAGTTGGCGGCAGTTGTCGGTTGTCAGTTATCAGTTGCTAGTCGCTAGTTGTCGATGGGAGCTATTTGACTAGTGATCGCCAATCGGCAATTCATCGAACTCGTTGATGTGTTCTATTTAGCGGCGTTTAAACGGCCCGAAGGGCCAAGATAGCATAGCCTGGGGTTCAACCCTGGGCTACGATAAACAGACAGCTACCGATCATCCTTTCGTGGTTGCCAGCGATTATAATAATCAACCTCCGTCAAACTGACAACCGACAACTGACCACTGACAACCACCTAACAACTATCCTTGTAAAAGCAGTCGGGCCGGGGCTTCAACGCAATCTTTGACCCGGACCAGAAAGGTGACCGCTTCTTTGCCGTCCACGACGCGGTGGTCATAGCTGACGGCCAGATACATCATCGGCCGCACTTCGATTTTATCGCCGATCGCCATTGGCCGATTCTGAATTTTATGCATGCCCAGGATCCCGCTCTGCGGAGGGTTCAAGATCGGGGTACTGAGCAGCGACCCGTAAATGCCGCCGTTCGTAATGGTAAAAACGCCGCCGGTCAAATCGTCCAGGCTCAATTTGCCATCGCGAGCTTTTCCAGCATAAGCCGCAATCTCTTTCTCAAGCTCTGCGAAGCTCTTTTTATCGGCATCTCGAACGACGGGGACAACCAAGCCGCGTTCCGTTCCAACGGCGACTCCGATGTCGTAGTAGTGATTTTCGATTAGATCATCACCATCGATTCTGGCGTTCATGGCCTTCACGGACTGAAGCGCGTCCACCACGGCTTTAAGGAAGAAGGACATGAAACCGAGCTTAACTCCGTGACGTTTTTGGAAGGATTCCTGGTATTGCGATCGGAGCTGCATCACGGCGGACATGTCGCATTCGTTGAACGTGGTCAACATGGCGGCGTTCTGTTGAGCCAAAACGAGTTGAGCGGCGATTTTCTTCCGCAACGGAGTCATTTTCCGCCGGGTAGTGCGGGCGTGTGAGGCGGCCGGCGCAACGGTCAAAAGGGGAATGGCAGGCGTAGGCGGAGCGGTCGCGGGCCGGGCACTGGGTTGCGCTGGACTCCGAGGCGTGCTTTTCGACTCCAGATATTGCACCAGGTCTGATTTTGTGACCTGTCCCTGTTTACCCGTGCCGGTGACCTCCGCTAATTGAACTTTCTCTTCTTCGGCGATTCGCCGCGCCGCGGGCGATAAGGTCGCATTCGATTCCTGTTCGACGGGGAGACTTGGCGCCTCGGCGGGTGCAGACGGTTGCGCGCTCGGGGCGGACGACTTGACGCTCTCATCCAGCAGAGCGACCACCTGGCCAATTTTAACCTCCTGCCCGGCATCAACCTGGACCTGAAGTTTGCCGGCTCCGGGCGCCGGGATCTCGGTCGAAATTTTGTCTGTTTCGAGGGTAAACAGAGGGTCACCTTCGCTGACGATATCTCCAGTCTGCTTGTGCCACACAGATAGAACGCCGGAGGTAATCGATTCGCCGACAGCAGGGATTTTGACTTCAGTGCTCATGGAGGGAGGGGGTGATGCGATCCGAAAGCCACCGATTACACGGTAAAGGCATGGTGAACAAGCTCCTTCTGCTGCTGATCATGCCACGCTTTCGATCCGACCGCCGGGCTTGCCGCAGCCGGTCGGCCGGAATACTCGATTTCCCGTCCAAGCACACCGGCGAGCAACGGCGCGATGTAGGTCCACGCCCCCATGTTCCTGGGTTCCTCCTGGCACCAAACCCATTTGGACGCGTGACGCACAGCGCTGATCGTTTCCTGGAGCCCCTCCAGATCCAACGGATAGAGTTGCTCGACGCGGACCAGCGCGGTATCGCCGACCCCGTTCGACTCCATGTAACCAATCAAATCGTAGTAGACCTTGCCGCTGCAAAAGACGATCCGGTTGACCTTGTTCGCTTCACCGAGCAAGGTCGGCCCAAGAACCGGTTGAAAGGCAGATTGAGTGAAATCCTCGATGCGCGAAGTGGCTCGTTCATTTCGCAGGAGCGATTTCGGCGTCATGATCACCAGCGGCTTCCGAAAATCTCGCCGGACCTGCCGCCGCAAGACATGAAAATACTGACCGGGTGTGGTGAGATTGCAGACCTGAATATTGTCCTCTGCGCAAAGCTGCAAGAAACGCTCCAACCGCGCACTTGAATGTTCGGGCCCCTGTCCCTCGTAGCCATGAGGCAACAAAAGGACAATCCCGCTCGGCCGCTGCCATTTGGATTCGGAACTCACGATGAATTGGTCAATGACAACCTGAGCGCCATTTACAAAATCGCCGAATTGCGCCTCCCAAAGACAAAGCATGTCCGGAAAATCGAGCGAATACCCATAGTCGAATCCCAGGACGGCCGCCTCAGACAGCATGCTGTTGTAGACACAGAACCGCGCTTGTCCCTCCTGTAAATTTCCGAGCGGAATGTAACGTTGCCAACGTGCAGTATCGTAGAGAACGCAATGACGCTGACTGAAGGTGCCACGCCGGCTATCCTGGCCGGACAAACGAACTGGCGTTCCCTCAATTAACAGAGATCCAAAAGCGAGTGCTTCACCGAATGCCCAGTCGTACGGACCTCCTCCCTGATGCTGATTCCTCCGGCGATCAAGAAACAACTTCCTAACCTGCGGCTGAACCGTAAAACCATCCGGCACCCGGGTCATCCGCGCCACGATCAGATCAATCAACTCCTTTGAAATCTGGGTTTCCGGTTCCCGGTGACTATAGGGTGGTTGAAAGATCGCGGTCGACTCTTCAAAGCCGCGGTGGAAATCTTTTTTCGATGTCACTCCAGAAGTCCGGACCTCGCCAAGGGCGGTCTCGAGACGGTTTCTGAACTCCTTTTCGAGAGCCTCGGCCTCCTCTGCGGTGAGCACTCCGGATTGCAGCATCCGATCCTTGAAAAGCTTCGTCACCGCCAGATGCGCATTGATTTTTTTGTACAGCTTGGGCTGGGTAAAGCTCGGCTCGTCGGTTTCGTTGTGTCCGTACCGGCGATAACAGTACATATCCACGACCACATCGCGGGAAAATTTCTGCCGGAACGCCAAAGCGAGTTTAGAGACAAACTCGACCTCGATGGGGTCGTCTCCGTTCACGTGAAAGATCGGTGCCTCGATCATTTTCGCGACGTCAGTGCAATACATTGTCGAACGCGCATCCGCCGGCAGGGTCGTGAACCCGATCTGATTGTTCACGATAACATGCACGGTTCCACCCGTCTCATAGCCCGGCAATTGAGAGAGGTTCAAGACTTCCGCCACGATCCCCTGTCCCGCAAACGCCGCGTCCCCATGGATAAGCAGAGGCAAGACCTTTTCTCGTTTTTCGGTGTCCTCCAAAATGCGCTGGCGCGCACGCGCCTTGCCTTCAACCACCGGATCGACGATTTCCAGATGGCTAGGGTTGGCGGCGAGTTGAATAGCAACCTCTGCACCCGAGTCAGTTTTCCGCACGCTCTCGTAGCCTAGATGATATTTTACGTCGCCGTCGCCGGCGACCAGGTCGGGAACGTAATTCTCGGAGAATTCCTTAAAGATGATGTTGTAGGATTTACGGACAAAGTTCGCCAATACCGTCAGTCGCCCCCGATGCGACATCCCCATGACAATCTCCCGAACTCCTGCTTCCGGACAACCTGCGAGGATGGTTTCCAGAATCACCATCAAACTTTCACCACCCTGGAGCGAGAACCGCTTTTGGCCAATGAACTTCGTGTGAACAAACTGCTCAAATGTCTCAGTCACCATCAAACAGCGCAGAAGCCTTTTCTGGGAAGCAGCATCGGGTGGGGGCGAAGCGACCCTGGTTTCCATCCGGTCTCGGACCCAGTCGCGGACGGTTTCGTTCTGGATGTGCATGAACTCGACGCCGATCGGTCCGCAATAGATGGCACGGAGCGCGTCGATCATCTCTCCAAGGGTCATCGGGCGCGATTGCTGAAAATAGCGAGATGAAACAATTGTCTCGAGCGGGACATCCTCCAAACCGAGAGCAGCGAGGGTCAAGGCCGGAGTTTCGAGACGGTCTTGGGCCAGGGGATCGATCTGGGCCTGAGTGTGGCCAAGAATACGATAGTTGAAAACAAGACTGTCGACGCGTTCTTGCAGCCGGTCATGCTCGGTGATTTCCCCCTCCCTGCCCGGCACGAGAACCGATTTGCCATTGCGACTGGCAGACGACCCTAGCTCGAAACCTTCGAAAAAAGCTGACCAACTCGAATCTACTGATGCCGGATCTTCCTTCCAGCGTTGATAGTATTCGTCTAGAAGATCGGCATTCCAATCGTTCAAATACGAAGTCTTCATGATATCGCTCGGGAACGAGCAGTAAATTAAAAGTCTAAACGAACTTTGGCTCGACCCAAACGGAAATTATCACAAATTTGAGCAGAAGCAGAGGGCACGCCGGATTCGCGATGGCGCCGACCGTTTCCCGCTGGAGGAAGCGCATGAAGGTCGCTATGCTTTCTGTCAGGTAGATCGAATGATCAAAGTTGAACAACTCACCAAAAAGTATCCCGGAGTGGTCGCCATCAACAGTCTAACCTTCCAGGTCGATAAAGGGGAGATTGTCGGTTTCCTGGGACCGAACGGGGCCGGTAAAAGCACGACCATGCGGATTCTTTCAAGCTTCATGCCCGCCACTTCCGGCCGCGCCTCGATTGCAGGGCATGACGTTTTCCGGGATTCTCTAAAGGCGCGCAGGCACCTCGGCTACCTCCCTGAGAGCGTTCCGTTGTACGGCGATATGCGCGTGAACGAATACCTTCGATATCGCGGATCATTGAAAGGACTCAGCGGCAAAAAACTCCGCAGCCGGGCGGATGCCGTCAAAGAGCTCTGCAGCGTGAAAGAGGTCGAGAACAAGCTGATTGCAAGCTTGTCGAAGGGGTATCGTCAGCGCGTCGGCCTGGCCGAAGCAATGATTCATGAACCGGACCTTTTAATCCTCGATGAACCGACAATCGGATTGGATCCGAATCAGATTCGCCATGTCCGCGAGCTGATCAAATCCTTAGGCGTACGCCACACTATTCTGCTCTCGACTCACATCTTGTCGGAGGTCGAGGTTACCTGTTCGCGGGTAATCATTATTCACCGGGGAAAAATCGAAGCGTCGGATACGCCGGAAAATCTTGTTGGACGGATCCGCACCTCCGGCACGGTACGGATGGAAGCCAAAACCGGCGGCGACGATCCCGCGGAATTGCTGGAAAAGATTGTTGGGGTCAAGAGTGTGGCCGCCAACCAGGAAGACGGATGGCACCGCTGTTTGATCCGCGTCGAAGCGAATTCGGATTTGCGGGAAGATATATTTCGCCTGGCGGTTGACCGGCGTTGGACAATCAGGGAACTAACTCAAGAGCGGGCGACACTGGAAGACGTCTTCGTGGAACTAACCCACGCCGACAATTAGTGTACCGTCTCCTAAATCCCTTGAGTTTCGTTGCGTTCAAAATGGGTCGTCTGCGAGGCGTGAGGAAGGAGCATATCTAGATCGATACGTGACTGACGAGCAACAAAGCAGCCGACCCATTTTCAACGCAACCCTCCGGACCGCGGCCAGTTGGCTGTTTTTCCTCCGCCGCGGCGGATCGGCCGTTATGATCCAGATAGCGGCACTTCGCTCGCGCCTTGAAAAACAGCCAACTGACCTGCGGCGAAGCTCAAGGGATTTAGGAGACGGTACACTAATGTCCGGTCTCCGAAATAACATGCATTTTGCCGGAGGTTCCGCCGCGGCGGATTTTGCAAGGCGCGAACGAAGCGCCCAATTCTCATTCATAACTTCAATCACACCTCGATGAGACGACTTTTCACGCTGCTCCAAAGAGAGTTGTCGGCTTTTTACTATTCTCCCATCGCCTACATCGTCCTCTGCCTTTTTCTCATCCTCAACGGATTGTCGTTTTGGTTCGCCATCGCCTTGCTGAACCGGGCCCCGTCTGAAAATACTGTGGTCCAGGTTTTCTTTAACTCCGCATTTTTCTGGATTGCTTATCTTCTGGTGTTTCCCGTCATCACGATGCGCTTGTTTGCTGAGGAGTTTAAAATGGGAACCATCGAGACATTGATGACCGCTCCGGTGCGAGATTGGGAGGTCGTCGCCTCAAAGTTCCTCGCGGCCCTGATTTTCTACCTAAGCCTCTGGCTGCCCAGTTTATTGTATTTTCTGATCTTCGGTTGGCTCGGCAACCGTTCCGCCATCGGGTCGGCGGCCCAGCTTTGGGCGCCCTATTTGCTATTGCTAGTTATGGGCATGTTCAACGTCGCTTTGGGCTGCCTGGCTTCGGCCATGACTTCGAACCAGATCGTGGCCGCCATGATTTCCCTCGTGCTGACGATTGGTTTTTTTTTCGTGACCCTAATTAATTATGTCGTGAACAGCTCATCGCCGCGTCTGCGGGAAATCACCGCCTATGTGGCCCAACTGGACCACATGGATTCCTTTTCGCGCGGGGTCGTGGATTCCCGAGTTTTTGTCTTTTATCCGAGCATGACATTTCTTTTGCTGGTGATCACCTACCAGGTATTGCAGTACCGGCGCTGGAAGGCTTAACAAATTCCGGATCTGCATGGCGAATCCACCCTCCAAGCCAGCCGAGATTAAACGATGGCGGATCGGTGCCAACGTGGTCCTCCAGACCATTATTATTGCCGTGATTGTTCTAATGATTAACTACGTCGGATTCAACCGCTACCAACGGTGGGATCTATCCCGTTACAATAAGTATGCTCTTTCAGAGCTGACTAAGAAATTTTTGAAATCTCTCAAAAAAGAGGTGAAGATCTACGTTTTCTTTGCCCCGACATCTCAGAGTGCCGGCGCAGAACTTTATTACGATCTCCAGAACTTGTTAAAAGAATACGAATTTGCCGGTAAGCGGAAGATCAAGGTGGAGACCGTCGACCCTTATCGCAACCTCACCCGCACGCGTGAGCTGCAGGTGAAATATAATTTCGGCGCGGACGAAAATCTCGTCATCCTCGACTATCAGAACCGGAAAAAAATTCTCCGGGTGGCCGACATGGCCGAATATGATCCTCCAGGGATGTTTAGCGAGACCCCTCAAGTCAGAGCTTTCCGCGGTGAGCAAGTGATCACCAGCGCCTTGATCGCGCTCACGGAAGATAAGGAAACCAAGATCGGATTTATCACCGGGCATGGTGAACCGAGTCTCGAAATCGGCTCACCTCTGACCCGATTCAAAGAGTATGTCGAACGCCAGAATATTAAACTTGTACCGCTGATTCTAACGAACTTGGAAAAAATTCCCACCGATTACGCGAGCGTGATCTTGACCGGGCCAAAATATGATCTTGGCGACCGAGATTTTTCTTTGCTGCGCAACTATTGGAATGAACAAGGCCGAATCTTCATTTTGCTGGATCCAAAAGTCAAAACCCCAAAGCTCGATCAATTTCTCACCGAATTTGGCATCCGGCCCGAACCGGATTTGATCGTGACGCAATTTAAGACCGGCATCGAAGAACAATCTGTAACTCTCGATGTGTACGGTCAGTTCCTGCCGGAAACGAGTTTTCTGCGGGCGTTAAGCCAAGCGACCGGTTTTTTTCCCGGTGGTACCTGCTCACTGTCGATTGACGAATCGAAGATTGCCCAGGAAGGATTGACTGTCACGCGAGCGCTCACGCCAGCTGCGCCCGACTATTGGGGCGATAAGGACGAAATTCTCTATTCTCAAAAGACCCCGACTTATGCCCAGGGGATTGATTTGCCTCCTCCACTCTATTTTGGAATCACTCTCGAAAAAGGGGCGATCAAAGACTCGCGTGTACAGCTCCGTTCTTCGTCCCGGATGATCATTCTGGGTAACGCTGATTTTCTGCGCAACGAATCCCTCAGCGAATCTCCTCCGAATGTCGATTTCGTGTTGCTGAGCATTAACTGGCTCGCGGACCGGGAACAATTGCTGGCAATCGCTCCGAAGGCAGCGAGGACATTTACGCTGAACCTTTCAGATGCACAGATGAATGAAATTGTCCTGTTCACCGTGGCAGGGATCCCGATGCTGATAGCCCTTCTTGGACTAGGCGTCTGGTCGCTCCGAAGGCGGTGATGAGAAGGAGCCAAGGAGCCAGGAGCATCGGAGTATTTGAGTACTGGGGTTCTTGGCTCCTTGGCTCCTTGGCTCCTGTTCCTCTCACCGTTTCAGTGACGACCTCAACTGGTTGAACTGCTCGTCATCGACCACAAAAACGCCTTCTTCCTCCGTGCACATTCCGTAGTGCTGGTTGCCGGAATTGGTCTTACCGAACTTGATGTCTGCCTCCCGTTTTTGTTCGCCGGATTGATACGAGATTTTGATCTCAAGGGAAGGGTGATCAAACCCGTATTCCGGATTCGGTTCTCCAGCCCAGGTGGCTGCACGCAGACTTGTCAACGCTGTCAGGAGTAGCTGAATCTGCCCATCATTTTGGCGCTTTTCATGGCCCTTCAGCGTCCATTTGCCCTTTGCGTCTCTGACCAGGTCAAGCGGTTCCTCACCCGCTTTTTCCACAGTTACGCTCATCAATTCGTCGCGGTTTAGATCGAGAATGTCCAGACTCCGGAAGCTGAATTGGGTCTTTGGCAGATCGCTCAGGATCTGGTCCGCAATCGAAAAGATGTACGGTTCCTCTTCCAGGCGGGCGTAGGTCACGCCGTTTTCCGAGTTGCCGAATTCCAGAGCGGAAAGGACCACTTCGCCGGCATTGGACTCAGCAGTGTTTTCGGACGCATAGGAGCTGAAAGTGATTTTCAGTTTCGGCTGATCGAGCCCGTACTTGGCCAGATCGCTCGCGGTATCTGAAACAAATTGGGTGACTTCACCGTCATTAACTTGCTGAATCAGGCGGTGAATATTATTGACGTTGGCCGGCGCATTCGTCGGGCTCAGGAAACGCCACCGATTTTCCTCTCGAGCGAGGACAATTTTCGGCTGGGCTGCATTTTCGATGGTGATGCGATCGATGAGATCGGAGTTTAACCGCGCCAGCTTTCGATCGCGGAGGTCATTCGGAGTGATGTTGAACAAACTGGCAAATCCTTTGCTCACTTCAACGACCGTATTTCGTTCCGGAAGATCTGCATACACTGATTGCGGATTGGACGGAACGGCGCTCCCGATTTTAATCTCGAACTTTTTTCCTTCCTCTCCGTAGAGGGTGACGACATCGGCGGGAGAATCCAGACCGAACGATTCCGGATTCGATTTGTTCTCCGAGACGAATTTCGAGATCTGCGTTTGGTTCATTTTGGTCAAGATGTCAACCACGGCGTCGTTGCTGGCGCGCGCTTTGATCGGCCGCACGAGTTCCCAGTTGTCCTGGTCTTTGGCCAGCTCGATTTCTCCGCCACTGACTTGAAAAACTGCCCGGTTGATTAATGTCGTGAGGAACGGCGTCATCCGGTGATCACGAAAATCTTCCGGTGTTTTCGTAATAATATTTTTCAGATCGTTGGCAACGACATAAACGGCATCGTCATCCTGCATCCGAAGATAACCCCTGCCTTGCACAGCCGAATCCTGTCCAAACACGAGCTCTGCCGGCATTCGCTTGCCGTCAAGCTTGAGTCGAAGCCTGGATTTGTTCAATCCGAAGTCCTTTAACATATCCCGCCTCTTGTCTCCCTTGCCCAGATCGGTAATGACGTCCTCCGGATGAAGATTCTGTATTGCATCGAGAAGCTGATCGATGACACCGGAGTCTGCGTCGTCCTGCCATGGAGCAACCATCTTCCAGGCGTCACCTTCGGCTTTGATTTTGATCAGTCCATCGCCGTTGTGGATCGTGATCCCCTCGACATCTGTCCTGTTGATCTCTACGACGTGTGCAGCGCGCTCCCGGCGGTCCCGTGTATTTTGTGACCACCGGTCGAGCGTGAAAATGAAGGCGGCCAGCAAGATCGCGACGACCAGCAGAACAAGGGTAGTTCTTGGCTTCATGATCCTACGATTCGGGTTTGCCAGCAGGGCATTTTGAACACAACGACATCCTAGCTTGCATGGCTGACAAATCTTTAGAGATTTGTCAGCGATGCAGGCTCAGGAGACTGGCCGCGTCAGGAAAACCCAGAATGTGAAGAAGTTAAAGGGCGCCCGAAGATCCGGATGCCTTAATTCGACTCGTCCAGCACCCCAGTACTCCGTTGCTCCGTTGGCTCCGTTGCTTCGTTGCTCACTCCTTCTGGCCGGTGTAGACCGTGACGATCCCCGCCGTGAGTGGTCTGGCGTCACACTTCGAGAAGCCGCAGCGGCGCAGAAGTTCCAGCATCAACTCACCTTTTGGAAAATCTTCGATCGTCCCGGCAAAATAATGATAAGCGTCGGGTTCGCCGGTCACCCAACCGGCTAAAACGGGCAAGACATGATGAAGATAAATACGGTAAAGCGTTCGAAGAGGAGGGTTTGGAAGGGAAAAATCCAAGATTGCCAGGTGGCCTCCGGTTCGCAGAACTCTCCTCGCTTCATTGAGCGCAGCGTCGTAAGAAACCATATTCCGCAAACCAAACGCAATCGTTACGACGTCGAACCGGCCATCCTGAAACGGCAGGGCTAGACCATCTGCCACCACCAACTCGGTGATTCCGCGGCGGCGCGCAAAGGTTAACATCGGCGCGCAAAAGTCCGCGCCGACGACGCGCGCGGCAGGCATCTGCCTCTTAAGTTCGTGGGCCAGAACACCGCTCCCGGTCGCTAGATCCAGGATGGCGGCGGGCGCCCAGTTCTTCACCCTCGCCCCAACGTTTGCCCGCCACAGCGAGTCGCAACCAAGGCTCAAAATACTGTTTGCCAAGTCGTACCGATGCGCGATCCGCGCAAACAAACGCTGGATCGTGTTGGGTTCCTTCTGCGTAAAGACGGATTCCATGCCGGGAACTGCTCACGAGAGGACTCGAACCTCCACGGGTCGCCCCATACGGTCCTGAGCCGTACGCGTCTGCCAATTCCGCCACGCGAGCGCGAGAGAGGAGAAATTATCGGAGAAAGAACCGTTGTAAAGGGATTTAAGAGGCCGGATGATCTCGCTTCAATTGAGCCGCATGGGCATTAAGACGTAGAGGAATGGACCGGGAATTTTGATGACGCCGGGACTCATTTCGTCGATCAGATCGAGATAGACTTCATCGTTGGGCAGGTTCCGCAGCGGCGCCATGAGAAATTCAGGATTGAAAGCGATCGAGAATTCGCGCCCTTTGTACATGACCGCCAACGATTCCTTGGCCTCGCCGACATCCGGAGTGGTCGCAACGATGTCGATGTTGCTCTTCCCGAAGATGAGTTTGACGGAGTTGGACTTTTCGCTCGCAAGCAGCGACACGCGGCGAACTGCGGTTAAAAAAGTCTCCCTTTCCAGTGTAATCCGTTCTTTTGCTTCGGCCGGAATGACCTGGCGATAGTTGGGGTAGTTACCCTCGATCAATTTAGAAACGAGCAAAGTCCGGTTCAGCTCAAACGCAATCTGGTTCTCGCCGATCCGGAGTTTCACTTCGCCCTCGTCGCGCACCAGGCGTTGCAGCTCCGCGACTGCCTTGGTCGGAATAATTATGTCTAGTTCCTGGCTGCGCGGAAACTCCAGCTCAAGGTCGACCAGCGCGAGTCTTCGACCGTCCGTTGCCACCAGGGTGAGTTTGTTGTCTTTGAACGAAAAAAGGATACCGTTAAGCACGTACCGGGTTTCATCCGTTGAGATGGCGTAAGAAGTCTTTTTTAACCCGTCCTTCAGTTCCTTTTGACCAATGGTGAAATCTTTCGCGTCATCGAAGCGGGCCAGAGGCGGAAACTCTTCTTCGGGTAAACCAAGAATCTTGAAGAAACTCGACCCACTCCGGATCGAGGCGAAATTTTTGGAATCGACGTCGAAATAAATCTCGGACGCCGGCAACTCGCGAACGATGGCGAATAGTCTGCGGGCCGGAAGAGTGGTGGCGCCGACACGTTCCACTTGTGCTTCTACGCTCCCACGGACACCGACATCCAGGTCAGTCGTGGTCAGCCGAATCTCTCCATCGCTCGCTTGGAGCAACACATTTGATAAGATCGGAAGTGTTGTCCGGGTGCTAACTACATTTTGGACGGTAGAGAGACCTTCCAGCAATTTGTCCTTACTGACGCTGAATTTCATGTTGTGGGGATATCAAATCATGTGCCCGAAATCTCCGCAAGTCGCCGGAAGCGAGGCAAAGAAGCAATTTCCACTCCCAGGCTAACGAATCCGCCAGGATGCGGCTGGCGCATTCCCAAACGCTGATTAGAGAAAATCCGCAACAACGTCAACAAAAAGGCAGGAGTTCAGGAGACCAATATTTTTTGCTAACCGAGTCCCATTCTGCCTCGCCTGAACATCGTCGAAAGACCGGAAAGCTCCGATCCCATTCTGCAACTCCTGAACCCCCTGCTCTCCTGATTTCTCGACTCAGCGCTCCAATTGGGTGTCAAGCAGAAGAATCAGTTGTCGAACTTGATCCTCCTTTTTCATCCGCTCCGACACGGCTTTATAGGCGTGCAAGACCGTACCATGATCCCGTCCGCCAAATGCGTCTCCGATTTCATTCAAGGAAGATTTCGTATGACGACGGGCGAGGTACATCGCGATTTGGCGTGGAAACGCGATGTTGGCCGGCCGGCGCTTACTCGTCATATCCGCAAGGCGGACATCAAAATGCTCGGCGACCTTCTTCTGGATCTGATCGATGGTGACAATCTTCTTCGCTTCCTCCTGCAAAATATCCCTCAGGAGCTGCTCCACAGTGTCGCGCGAAATCTCGCGGCCGCTCAGGGAAACGAAGGAGGCGACTCTCATCAATGCCCCTTCCAGACGCCGGACATTCGTCCGAACGCGCTGCGCCAGAAACTCAAGGATCTCCTGACTAAGCTGGACATGCAGGATCTGCGCCTTCTTCCGCAAAATCGCCATCCGGGTCTCGATATCTGGCGGCTGCAGTTCGGCGGTGAGGCCCCATTCAAAACGCGATACCAACCGTTGTTCCAAATTGGCTATCTCACTGGCAGGCCGATCGCTCGACATCACGATCTGCTTCCGGCCGTCGAAGAGCGTATTGAAGGTGTGAAAGAATTCCTCCTGTGAACGCTCTTTGCCGGCAAGAAAATGGATATCATCGATGAGCAGGAGGTCGGACTGCCGGTAACGTTTTCTAAATTTGACCAGCGTATTGTGTTGGATTGCATCGATAAACTCGTTCGTGAATTTCTCGCTCGAAAGATACATTACCTTGAAATTCTTCTTCCGATCCATCACCTGCTGACCGATCGCCTGCATCAAATGGGTCTTTCCCAGGCCGACCCCACCATAAATGAACAGCGGATTATAGGTTTTCGCCGGGGACTGCGCGACTGCGAGCGCAGCAGCGTGCGCGAACTGGTTGTTCGAGCCAACGACAAAAGTCTCAAAGCTGTTGCGCGGATTCATCCCGTGATTACTCGCGGGCTCCGACTCCCTCTCCTGGATCTGGGCCTCAAGCCGTCCATCCGACGGCTCCAGTTTTGCTTCAGGTGCTCTGACCAGTTTCCCGTTCTCAGATACGCGAAACTTAATTTCTCGCGGGCTGCCGAGCACACCGAGCGCCGCCGACTCAACGAGAGTTAGGTAATTACTTTCGATCCAGAGCTGGTAAATCGTATTCGGTACCTCGAAGGTCAGCGCCAATTCGTCTGCATGGACCAGATCGATCGTCGCGAACCATCTCTGAAAGGCGTCGGCGCTGACGTGCGGGCGGATGCCGGAGGCTATCTCGTCCCAGATCCTGCGGTAACTGTCTTCCATAGCTGATTTATCCACA
>DATHPZ010000054.1:0-13557 GCA_035483355.1 Chthoniobacterales bacterium
CCAGATCGATCGTCGCGAACCATCTCTGAAAGGCGTCGGCGCTGACGTGCGGGCGGATGCCGGAGGCTATCTCGTCCCAGATCCTGCGGTAACTGTCTTCCATAGCTGATTTATCCACACCACCTTTTTGTGGATTGTTCGGCCCCTGCCCATCTCGCAAAAACGAGACGCAAAGCCACACGATCAATCAGGTATTGTTGGTTCCCGGGGGTCACTTCTCGCAACGGCGACCTAAGTCGTTCTATTTTCGATACTTATATTTCCCGGATTGCTTAGGGGTACAGTAGACCGATCAACCACCACTTCTGTCACTCCTGGCCGACAAACACTTCCTGACCGATCGACGCGCTTGTTCACCATATCTTATTCACAAGTTATTCACATGCACCCAACACGCTTCCCGGCGAGCGGAGGTCAGCTTATGTTCCAGCTTCCCTGTCAGCAAGCAAAAAGTCCGCCTCATCCGCTAAATTATTTCCCTATCAAAACAATCTCCCGCTTGAGACATCGGCAACCAGCTCTTTCTTTCGGGGCAACTATACTGCTTGATCGTCCGAGCCGGTCCCGCGTCTGGCCGTCTTTTGCAGCCGCTCCGCGGGTGTCGGAAAAAGGCAACTAACTGTGAAACAGACGAGGCATCCCACAAAAACCCACCACGGAAACGCGATCACGGGCCACCATGGCGGCAGCCATCCCCCGAACGCCCAATCTTGCGGCTGCAATCGGCCGGCCAACGCTAGCTCTCGCAGGTTGAACGCCGGCAGCTTAACTTTGCAAAAAACCAATACCGAGGCGACACCTAACAACATTGCTAGGACATTGGTCTCATCGCGGCCTCTTCGCTTGGTCAGCATTCCGAGCAAAAATACGGCCAGCAGCGAACCGTACGCGTAGCCGAAACTTTGCAACGCCAGCGGTATGATCGTGAGCTTCGAATCCTGTAACACGGCGTAGGCCGCCAGAGTCGCGACAACGACCATCAAGGCGCCAAACACCACGGTGGCGGCCCGAGCAGCATAAACAGGCGATCGACGGGATTTTTGACGCCTGAAATAAGGCAAATAAAAATCTTTTGTAAAACTTGTTGCTAACGCGTTGAGCGCCGCTGAAGTCGAGCCCATCATGGTTGCAAAGACGCCGGCAATAATCAGGCCGCGAACACCGACGGGCATTTGCGTTACAATATAATAGGCGAAAACTTCGTTGTCCGCCGCCGGTAAATGTTGATCCGGCAATACATCGTAGTAAACCGACAGCAAAATGCCGACTAATAAAAATCCAAAGGCAATCGGCAAATCGGCCAACCCACTCAAAATTAGAGATAGTCTTGATTTTCTGAAATCTTTTGCCGTTAACATTCGCTGAACATTGTCCTGGTCCGTACCATGGGTTGCCATCGTTAGAAAGGTCGATGCGATGAACGCTGAGAAGAGAGTGTATGGTTCCTCGAGCATCGCTTTCATCCCGGGCCAGAACCCATTTCTAAAGTCGAGCCCTGTCTGAAAGAAGGCCGGCAAACCACCTAACCGTTGCTGAACGGTGGCCAGTCCTCCCGGGGTATGATGGACTAACAACCAGATTGCGAATACCATAGAACCCAGCATTAGACTAGCTTGAATAAAATCAGTCCAAACGACGGCCTTTATTCCGCCGATCGCGGTGTAGAGCGTCGTCAGCAGGGTCACAAAGAGAATTCCCCAGAAATAGATCCAAATATTGACGCTGATGCCGGGAAAGAGATACTGCCAGATTACCTTGATGATGACACCGCCGAGATACAGGCGGACACCGATTCCCAGGACCCGCGTGAAAAGAAAAATGCCGCTGGCCAAATTTTTGGTCCAAGGACCGAAGCGGATTTCGAGAAATTCGTAGATACTCTGGACTCCGTAGCGATAGTAGGGACGGATAAAAGTGAACGCGATGAGGACACGCGCCAAAATGGTGCCGATCGTTAACTGAGCATAAATAAAACTACGTGTCTTGAATCCTTCCGCCGGTGTTCCCAGGAAGGTGGCCGCGCTCGTCTCGGCCGCGATAATCGACGCCAGCACCGCCCACCAGGGAATTGATCGTCCGCCGAGGGCGAACTCGGTCAGGGTGCTATTTCTTCTTCCCGCCCAAAGACCGATTCCCACGATGCCGCAAAAATAGAGTAGAAGCACGATCGCATCGAGCCAGAGGTGGGCCGGTTGAATGGATGAGTTGAGCATCGCATCCGCGATCAATGACTCAACGCCGCCACAGGCACAGGCACCGACATCGGCGTCAGTTTCTTGAGCAGAATCCTTGAATTTCGACCGCTGGACTCGTATTTTGCGCGCCGGGCCGCCGGCAAAATCTCGGGCCCGACTTCAACAAAGCCGCCCTTCTGTTGAAGGTACACAAAAGCTTGTGTCGACAACGCGATCAATTTCGAAAAACCGCGCTCTCGCGCGAGGTTCTCCACAAATGACATCAGCTTGCGGCCCAATCCTTGGTTTTCGTTAGATCGACTGACGTAAAGGCAGGCCAGTTCGGCCATCTTATGTTCCGGATAGGGATAGATGGCTACGCAACCGACAATGTGCCGATCAATCTCGAGAACCCAATAGTCATCAATACCCGCAATAATCTCGGCACGGGTGCGGCGCACCAACTCTTCGCTTCGGACGGATTGCTGGATGAGCGACATCACCTCCCGTATATCTTTCTTATAAAGATGTCGAACCTGCTCGTACTCGTTCGAGTAAATCATCGTCCCGACCCCGCCATTGCTGAAGATCTCAGCCAGAAGCGCCTCGTTGACGTTCCCATTAAGCAGGTGGACCCGAGGCACTCCGTAGCGACACGCCTGCGCCGCATGCTCGAGTTTTGAAAGAAGACCATTCGGAAGACGATCCTTCTGCTTTTTGAGAACTTCTTCCAACTCCGGAGCAACTAGATGGCCGATCTTTTGCCCGTCCAGGACTAGCCCATCGGAGGCCGAAAGGTAAATCAACTTCGCGGCGTGCAACGCTTCGGCAACTTCAAGAGCCACCAAATCGGAGTTGACCCGAAAAGTCCTGCCTTCTCCGTCAAATCCCAGCGGAGGGATCACCGGAACGATCTCCTCGTTCAAAAAAAGCTCCAGGATCTTCACATCGATGCGTTCGACTTTACCGGAATATTGAAAATCGACGCCCCGCACGATACCGAATGGATGCGCGATGATGCAGTTGGCATAGGCCGCGCGGAGGTCAACCTGGGTCAAACCCTCCATGATCTCATTGGTTAACCGGAGTGCAACATTGATCGAGATCTGCAGAGTTGTTTCGTCCACCACGCCGGTGCCATCAG
The DNA here is from genome assembly GCA_035483355.1 of Chthoniobacterales bacterium. Taxonomy (GTDB): domain Bacteria; phylum Verrucomicrobiota; class Verrucomicrobiia; order Chthoniobacterales; family JAFAMB01; genus JAFAMB01. Next base: position 3,319 of record DATHPZ010000054.1, read on the forward strand.
TGTTCGAGGGCCTGATCCCCTGTTCGTGGGCAGCCTGTTCAATTTGGAGGCCGGCGCCGTGGACCAGAACAACTTTAATGTTCAGAGAGCGAAGGACAGCAATATCGAGTAGAATATTCCCGAAGTTCTCCGAGCCAAGAATCTCGCCATCGATAGCGACGATAAAGATCTTGTCCCTGAAACGAGTGACATACTGCAGAATTCCGCGAAGCTCAGGTAATTTCATGAGGCCATCAGCGATTCGCAGTGGTTAGATACAAGCACGACCATTTGGAGGCAAGGGGAGACTACTCGACGTTTCGCCGTTTGTTATATTGTCATCTACCGAGGCTCTCCGGCGACCAAAGCCGCCAATAAATCCAGGTTCAAATCCGTGGCACTTTTCACGACCAGATCGGCGATGGTTAAGTCTTGGCGCTCGCTGAATCGATTCGGAATAGCGACTGCCCTCAATCCCGCCTGCTTGGCAGCCCGGCATCCAGGTTCGGAATCTTCGAGGGCCACGGCGTTGCCGGGTTCCACCTGCAAAGTCTGCACGGTCTTAAGGTAGATGTCCGGAGCAGGTTTCGGATTCATGACCATATCTCGCGTGACGACAGTGTGGACGTAGTCGCGAAGACCAAGCCGCCGCAACCCGTCTTCGACCCAGCCATTCTCGGAGTTGCTGGCCACACCGATCCGTAACTGGCGCTCCCGGGCGCTGCGCAAAAGCGATTCGATCCCAGGCAGCGTCTTGGCCTGGAGAGTCAATTCCCAGTTCCGGGCTTCTCGTTTCGGTACCAGCTGCGACCAATCGAGCCGGCGGCCAAGGATCTGTTCCAGGTGAATCGCTGGATCAAATCCTCCGACGTAACCCGTCGCATGTCTCCAATCGTCGATCCTGAGTGTCGCGCCAAACTCCTGATAAATTTCCTGCCAGCTGATGAAGCCGGGATTCTCGGTATCGACAATCAACCCGTCGAAATCAAAAACGATTGCAGCTAGTGTCATCCTGAATAAGCCTAAAAACCGAAGATTTAGGTTAACACAACTTCTGTCCAGCGACCTCTTATCGCTCGAGCGCGGGTTCGATACGGCAAGCGGCTCAGCGCTTGACGGTGAATTCGAAGAGCTCGCTATCGGCAAAAAAACGCTTCAACTCCAGGGCAGCATTCTCCGGGCTGTCAGATCCGTGGACCATATTGACCATGGAATCTCTGCCGAAATCGCCTCGGATGGTTCCCTTCGGCGCTTTGCGGGAATCGGTGGGGCCCATCAAGTCACGAACAAGCGCCACGGTGTTTTCGCCTGACAAAGCCAGCGCGATAACCGGGCCGGATTGCATGAAGGATTTGAGTCCGGGATAAAAAGGCCGGTCCATGACGTGAGCATAGTGTTCGGCCAGCACATCATCCGCGAGGTGCATCATCTTGCAGCCGACAATCTCTAAGCCGGATGCCTCAAATCGGCTAATCACCTCGCCGCAATGGCGATCCGCAAGACAATCCGGCTTAAGCAGTACAAGGGTCGTTTCGATCATAATTGACCATCTCGTTTCGCACGAAGCCAGAATTTTTCAAGGGCCATCCGCCATGACGAGGCGTATCGGCGTCGTGGCGGGTCGAAGTTCCGGCGCCGGTTGTCGATGAACCGTCCCCAGTTTGGCCGCCTCCGGAGAAGCCACGCGAGACTCCCGACTTTCTCGAACTACGTAAGATCCGAACCCCCATGCGCTCTGCCGCCAGCCTCTCCTGACTTGCGCCATTGCTTCGTCGATGCGGCCGCGCAAGGTTTAAAGCCGCGAGATCAAGAGTTCGCGCTGGAAATGCAGCTCCATCGGCAGATCGCTGTGGAGCTTGATGAATAGTTCATCCTGCGCCAATACTTCTCTTTTCCACTCCTCGACATCGATTTTAAGCGTCTCCGCCAGTTTCGCTTTGTCGTAGTCGAGTCCTTCAATATCGATGTCCGACGGATCCGGCATCCAGCCAAGCGGCGTTTCATCCGCGCCGACCCGCCCGCGACAACGATCGACGATCCATTTCAGAACTCGCATGTTTTCACCGAACCCGGGCCACAAAAACTCCCCGGAGGCCGATTTTCTGAACCAGTTGACATGGAATATCTTCGGGGGCTTTTGCAGGACCCTTCGCATTTTAAGCCAGTGGCCGAAATAGTCGCCCATGCTGTACCCGCAGAAAGGAAGCATTGCCATCGGGTCGCGGCGCACCTGGCCAACCGTCCCGGCCGCTGCCGCGGTCATTTCGGATCCCATCGTCGCTCCAACATAAACGCCATGTATCCAATCAAACGCCTGGAAAACAAGTGGCAGCGTCGTTGCGCGACGGCCCCCAAATATAAATCCGCTGATCGGAACACCATTTGGATTATCGGTCTCCGGATCCAGGGCCGGATTATTAGCCATTGGCGCGCAAAACCGGCTGTTGGGGTGAGCCGCCTTCTCGCCTTTTGTCCAAGGCCGGCCCTGCCAATCGATCAAACCGGCTGGGGGTTCGTCATCCTTCCCTTCCCACCAGATATCACCCCCGGCGGTGACCGCGACGTTGGTGAAAATGGTGTCCTTTTGCATCGAAAGCATGGCATTCGGGTTGGACTTGAAGTTCGTCCCCGGAACAACTCCAAAATAGCCAGCTTCCGGGTTGATGGCGAAGAGCCTTCCATCGGGGCCAGGCTTCATCCAGGCGATATCGTCACCGACCGTCCAGACCTTCCAGCCCTCAAAACGCTTCGGAGGAATCAGCATCGCGAAATTGGTCTTCCCGCAAGCGCTCGGAAAGGCGGCCGCGATATAGGTTTTTTCGCCGTTTGGATCTTCGACCCCCAGAATCAGCATATGCTCCGCCATCCAACCTTCTCTGCGTCCGAGGTAAGAACCGATCCTGAGAGCCAGACATTTTTTTCCCAGGAGCACGTTTCCCCCATAGTTGGAGCCGACGGAAATGATCGTATTGTCCTGAGGAAAATGAGCGATGAATCGCCTTTCAGGATTGATATCGAGCATGCAGTGGAGACCTCGATTAAAATCATTTCTCTGACCCAAGTGCTCGTAGGCAACGACCCCGACACGGGCCATCACTCGCATGCTGAGCACGACGTAGACCGAATCGGTCAGCTCGACTCCGACCTTCGTAAGCGGTGATCCGGGCGGGCCCATGAGGTATGGAACGACGTACATCGTCCTGCCTCTCATAGCGCCATCGGCCAATCGGTTTAGTTTGTCGTACATTTCGGCCGGTGGCGCCCAGTTGTTCGTCGGACCGGCTTCTTCTTCCGAAGGTGTACAGATAAAAGTGAATTGCTCGACCCGCGCTACGTCGTTCGGGTTAGACCGATGAAGATAGCAGCCCGGCCATTTCTTTTGGTCCAACGGACTTAACGTCCCCTGCCGAACGGCAAGGTCCGTCAGATATTTCTTTTCGGCTTCAGAGCCAGAGCACCAAAATATCTGATCCGGCTTGCACAGTTCCGCACTTTTTTCCACCCATGCGGAAATCGCCGCGTGTTCCGTGCTTTTCTGCCCGAGCGTAAAATCACTCATATCGATTTGGGGTTGAGGCTGGCATGGTAGCCGTTTATCCCGGTTTCGGCCAAGAACTTTTCGGAATAAGCTGCAACGGTGACACGGGCCCAATCGCACACCGCATCACGTCCGTCGATCGGACTAGACATTCATGATGTCGCGTTCGGCGGAGCTGGCGTTGGCCGGGTCGACGGAAAAATCGTTTTCGTCCCTCTCACAATCGATGGAGAACGCGTCGAGGTCGAAGTGGTCGAACAGAGGAAAAGCTTCGATAGGGCACGACTCAGGAACGTGATCGTCCGCTCGCCCCAGCGCATTAGCCCGATCTGCCCTTATTTTGGGCGTTGCGGAGGCTGTGACTACCAGCACATCGCGTACCATCATCAGCTGGAATTAAAACGCCGCCAGGTGATTCAGCTCCTGGAGAGAATCGGCCGTATCACCGATGTGCAAGTACTGCCGACCGTGGCTTCCGCCAGCCCTTATGCATTCCGAAACCGGATCACCGTTCATGCAACCCAACGCAAGGTCGGATTTTTTGCCAAAAACAGCCGTGAAATCGTTGACGTCGAACGCTGTGCAATCGCGATTCCTCCTGTGAATGACGCGCTGAAAGAACTTCGCGCGACTGGTCTTGCGGATGGGAAGCACAGAACCTTGCGCGGAGCGGGAGTGCCTCGCACGTTCACGCAAACCAACGATTTTGTTGCCGGGGCGGTCCTTGAATTTGTCGCCGGCCAGGTAATCGGCGAAGTGCTGATCGACGCCTATTGCGGCTCTGGTTTTTTCGGGCACGCCCTCGCTCGACGACTGAAGACGGTCATCGGCATCGATTGGAACGAGTCGGCGATCAACGCCGCGCGCGACGCCGCGGGTTCGAACGAGACCTACGTCTGCGGTGACGTCGCCACAACGATTCAAGCACTCCTGGCGAACGATCGGCCTCACACCGTCATTCTCGATCCTTCGGCGGATGGCATTGACAATCGGGTTACGAGTGCGCTGGTGAACAATCCTTCCGACCGGTTAATCTACGTTTCCTGCAATCCAGCCACCCTCGCCCGCGATCTGGCAGGGCTGCGAAACAAATTTCATATAGTCACCGTCCAGCCATTCGACATGTTCCCGCAGACTGCGGAGATCGAAACAGTTACGGTACTCGAATGGTTACCCTCAACCTAGTCCCAGCCTGAGCGCCAGCGCATCAATTTTTGCGCGCACTTTCTCGTCCATCCGCACCAGCTCCGGCCAGCCGCGGTCGTACCCTTCCGACGGCAATTTCCTGGTCGCATCGATACCCATGTGTGAACCGACGTTCGCAACGGTTGGCGCGTGATCGAGACTGTCACTCGGGTTCTTGATAAAAGTCGTGTCCCGCTGGGGATCAGTGTTCGCACAAAGGCGGAAAAGTACCTCGCTGGTATTATGCACGTCGCAGTCTTCGTCCAGGACCACGATGTACTTGGTAAACATCATTTGTCCCATGCCCCAAAGACCGTGCATGATCTTGTAGGCTTGATACGGGTACTGTTTGCGGATGCTGACGAAGACCAGGTTATGGAATACGCCTTCAGCCGGCAGCGCCATATCCACGATCTCAGGGAAATTCATCTTAAAGACCGGAAGAAAAATGCGGACACTCGCGCTACCCATATAGAAATCTTCCATGGGCGGAATTCCGACGATCGTTGCAGGATAAATCGCCTCTTTCCGACGGGTGATGGCTGTCAGATGAAACACCGGATAGGGGTCAACTGGAGTATAGAAACCGGTGTGATCACCAAACGGTCCCTCCTCGCGCAGTTCACCCGGTTGCACATATCCTTCCAGGACAAAATCGACATCGGCGGGAATCTCCAGATCGCATGTCTCGCACTTTACCAATTCGACCGATTTTTTGCGGACAAACCCGGCAAAGAGCACTTCATCCAGACCATCCGGCAATGGGGCGGTAGCTGCGAAAGTGTAAGCCGGGTCCCCACCCAGGCAGACCGCCACGGGCATCGGCTCATTTCTTTCGTAATAACGTTTTCCGTGCCGCGCCCCGACTTTGTGGATCTGCCAATGCATTCCGGTTGTCCGACCATCATAAAGCTGCATCCGGTACATCCCTATGTTCCGCTCCCCGGTGTCTGGATCTTTGGTGTACACGGTCGGCAACGTGATAAAACGACCCCCGTCCTTCGGCCAGCAGAGTAAGATCGGCAGATCCTTCAGGGAAAAATTGCCGGTGCCATCGAATCGATGAACGACCTCTTTGCATGGGCCATCGGTCACACGTTTCGGACGGGCGTGCAGGAGGTCAATCCCTTGCTTGAGCAAAGACCAACCCTGCCGCACGGATGTCGGTGGTTTGGCTTTCAGGATGAGCTGCATCTGGTGAGCGATTTCATCGATCGATTCCAAACCAATCGCGCGCGCCATTCTGCGTTCAGAACCCATCGTATTGATAGCGACCGGAAACGGCGAAATTTTCCCGTCGACGGTCGGCTTTTCGAACAGAAGCGCCTTTCCGCCTCCGGGTGCTTTCATCTGCCGGTCTGCCATCTCCGTTATCTCCAGTTCAGTGGCAACCGGTTCGGCAATGCGCACGAGTTCCGACATCCGCTCGAGTTCTTCGATAAAATGAGAGAATGAACGATAAGCCATATCTGTTAGTGATTCGGAGTCCTTTCAAGCCTCTCACGGGTTGCTCACCGCCCGTACTCGCGGGCGGTAGTTGGCAATCGATAGAGTTGCACGAAACTCCGGTATTTTAGACCTGATACCACTTTGATCAATCACACGGCTTCTTCGTTGAATATCCGAACAACCCGGCTTTTGGCGGGTTGCACACGATATCGCCGCCGCGTAACTTGGCAAAATGGAGGATCGGTTTGGCCATCGAATCAACTATCTGAGGGTGTCGGTCACCGACAGGTGCAATGAGCGATGTCTGTATTGCATGCCTCAGGAGCTCCAGGAATGGCTTCCGCGCGCGGAAATCCTGAACTTCGACGAAATCACCAGACTGGTGCGGATCGCCTCCGAACTCGGAGTGACCAAGATCCGGATCACCGGAGGAGAACCGCTCGTGCGACAAAATGTTCTCCAGCTCTTTCGTCAGCTCAGCGAACTGACGAAAATCACCGATATCGGAATATCAACCAATGGCTCGCTGCTCGCCAAGAAGGGCGAAAACGGTGAAACCGTGGCCCGTGCCCTGGTGAAATACCGGGTCCGCACGGCAAATGTGTCGCTCGATACGCTTGACCGGGAGATGTACCAGTCGATCACGGGCCGCGATTTTCTTCCGCAGACTCTCCAAGGTATCGCTGCCGCAAAAGAAGCCGGATTCGAAAGAGTCAAGCTCAACGCGGTGCTGATGCGCGGCCGCAACGAAGATGCTCTTTCCGATCTGGTGCGCTTCGCTCGAACGGAAAATCTGTTGCTCCGATTTATAGAGTTGATGCCCGTGACCACGACCGATGTCTTGACCGACGCGAATTTTCTGCCGATTGGGGAAGCGCGGCGCCGGTTGGAATGGGAGTTTGGTCCGCTGATACCGGAACCGGAATTCAAGACGAACGGGCCTGCCTCCTACTTCCGGTTCGCAGATTCGCAGCAGCGAATCGGGTTCATCGGAGCGATGACCAACCTGCACTTTTGCGAGAGTTGCAACAAGTTGCGGCTGACCTGTGAGGGAAAACTGCGGCCCTGTCTTGGCAGCCATCTAGAATTCGATATCAAGACACCGCTGCGGGAAGGCGCAACCGATATGCAGCTACGCCAGTTCTTCGGTGAAGTCGTCCAACGTAAGCCCGAACAACATGATTTCCGTTACAACTACCAGCCCGGTCGCCGGATGGTCGCAATCGGGGGTTAACCGGTGACGGACAAGCTTTCCCATCTCGCCGAGGACGGGTCCGTCAGAATGGTGGACGTGTCGGGCAAACCGATATCCAAACGAGTGGCCACCGCGGAAGCCATGATTACGCTTCGGCCGGAAACAATCGCAAAAATCGACTCGAATCAAGTGGCCAAAGGGAACGTTCTGGCCACGGCTCGCATCGCGGGAATCCAGGCGGTTAAACGAACCGGAGAATTGATCCCACTCTGTCATCCGCTTCCCGTACATCACGCGCAAGTCGAGTTCGAGAACCGCAAGGAGGGAATCCGAATTGTGTGCCGAGTGACCACTGCGGCGCAGACGGGAGTCGAAATGGAGGCCCTCACTGGTGCAAGTGTTGCTGCGCTCACGATCTACGATATGTGCAAAGCGATTGACAAAGTGATGACCATCTCCGGTCTTCGACTTGTATCCAAGTCCAAGGAATCCCAATGAATCGAATCACAGTCGGAGTGATTACGGTTTCCGATCGAGCATCACAGGGTGTCTACGACGACCTTGGCGGACCCGCATTGAAGGAAGCCGCTATGCGATATGGATGGCAAATTCTTGCCGAAGCGATTGTTCCCGACGATTCCGCCCGCATTCGGGAGACCGTCCGGTCATTCTCGGCGCAAGGCTGCGGTTTGATTTTGACGACCGGGGGAACGGGCGCCGCACCCCGTGATGTAACGCCGGAAGCGATTCGCGCAATTATGCGCGTCGAACTGCCCGGGTTCGGCGAGGTGATGCGCTCCGGATCGCTGAAACTGACTCCGAACGCGATATTGTCCCGGTGTCTAGCCGCGATCGTCGACCGATCCCTGGTAATCGCTCTGCCGGGTAAACCACAGGGTGCGGTAGATTGTCTCGGTTTCGTTGTAGGCGCTATCCCGCATTCGGTGAAGATCGCGCAGGAAATACCGACATCCTGCTAGCCGCAAGAATCACGCAGCGACCGAAGAGACGAGGTCGTTTCGGGTTCTACCTCGACATTTCCCCGACAGCCGGCAGGAACAATAGAAGATCTGCCAGCACAGCTAACATCGCCGGGTGCATTCGCCATCGCAATGACTGCAGCAAAACGGTGCAGCCAACCGAGAGCACAATCGGCATCAGCGGTCTGGCCAGACGAAGCCAGCAAAGTGCGATGCTGAGAAATACCAGGACACCTGCCAGCAGCACCAGTAGTCCGCGAGTCCGGCGGTGGCCGAGCAACACCGGGATCGTCTTCGTCCCGGTAAATCTGTCTCCGAAGATATCTCTGTAGTCGAAGACGAGCGCATTGATGGTCAGGATCAGAAAGATCCAGGAAAAGACCAGCCATTCCTTCTGGCGCGGCACGTTCCCGGACTCCCAGGCGGGCCACAGTACCAGGACAAAGGCAATAGTCGCCGGCGCAAGGAGAGACTTCAGGTACGGAAGATCTTTGAGTCGGAAATACGCGCCGGGAATCGGGCGTGAATAGAAACACAGTATTCCGAAGGTGGCAGCGAGCGGAAACAAAAGCCATAAACGCCCGGTCACCAGGGGCCAAGCGCCCAGGATTCCTGCGGATAACCAGACCAGGAGAACGCGGCGCCCCCTCAATCTCGCATTCCAGCGAGACCGCAGCGGTGTGTTCAACCGATCTGCCGGATCCAGGTAGAGGCGATCAGCATTGTATACGAACACATACCCGGCGAACCAAAGAGGCGCAGATCGGCTCCATTCGATCTTCAATATCGTGCAGGCGACGCAACCAAGGACCGTGACCGCCGAGGCCCCAACCAATTCGAGAAGATAGACCGAAATCAGAATTGATTTGAACCAATTTGGCTGACCGGATCCTCCCACGATGAAATAAAGAGACGATTGAGCGTCCGATCAAGGGCCTTCGGCGTTCGGCGTGAAAACCGCGCTTAACCTCCTCGTCTTTGCGGTGTCAATCAGCGTCTGGATCACTGACAGGGAATGTGGTAAGCGAACCGTCCCGGTTTGCTCTATGCTTGAAGAAACAAAGCGGGACGCGCCGCCGAACGCCAAACGCCGAACGGTGAACGCCACTGGAAAGAGGCTCTGGCTCCTGCTAAAATGGGGTCATCAGCAGCTGATTCTCCCGAGGGGTTTATTCGGATTGTTTCCTTGACGATCATGGTCCCTGTACCTAGATACAGGCTGGCTGTCGGGAGATTGGTCGCCGAAGAACGTGAGGGTCAGGACCTTGGACGCAGGTCGCCCGTGCAGCAATGGACTGAAGTAAACCTAAGCAAGACAAAGGCGATTTTGAATGTTTAACGGCCTTCTCGGATTATTCTCGAACGATATCGGCATCGATCTTGGTACAGCCAACACTCTTGTATTCGTCAAAGACCAAGGAATCGTCCTTCGTGAGCCATCGGTGGTGGCGGTGCGATCCGGCACCAGCCAGGTTCTGGCGGTTGGTGATGAAGCAAAGCGGATGCTCGGGCGTACACCTGGTAATATTGTCGCGGTGCGACCACTGAAAGACGGCGTCATCGCCGACTTTGAAATGACCGAGTCGATGCTGCGCCATTTCATCACCAAAGTGAACAGTCGCAAATGGGTGCGACCGCGGGTGGTGATCGCGGTACCGTCGGGAATCACCGAAGTTGAAAAGCGCGCCGTCAAAGAGTCTGCCGCACACGCAGGAGCGCGCGAAGTCTATCTGATCGAGGAACCAATGGCGGCGGCTATCGGGGTTGGTTTACCGGTGCAGGACGCAGCCGGCAACATGATCATCGATATCGGCGGCGGCACCACGGAGGTTGCCCTGATTTCGCTTTCCGGCATCGTATTCAGCCGAAGCGTTCGGGTGGCCGGCGATGAGCTCGATGAAGCGATCGCGGGC
>DATHPZ010000055.1:0-4288 GCA_035483355.1 Chthoniobacterales bacterium
GACTGCTGAGGCAATGGCTGGCAGAAGCCCTTCTCCGAATAGATGGATGATACCGATGGCGGGACTCGAACCCGCACGACCCTTTCGGGTCAACGGATTTTAAGTCCGTTGCGTCTGCCATTCCGCCACATCGGCGTCTGCCAATAGGCTAGGAGCGCTCTACCGTTCTGCAAGCGCAAAGATGGCGCATCCTGGAGGCAACGCGTATAGGAATCAAACGACCGGCAACTTGTCCTCGACAGGCTGTGTTGCCGGCTTCGGCAGCGGAACCACGCGATCAGCTTTGATTCCGCTGGACTTTAGACTTCCGGTGTGACCGTTTTGATAAATTTCGGTCCGAAAAATTGGGATTTCTTTGGGCGCCTCAATACCGATCTTCACGGCGTCTCCGTCGATCCGAGTCACTTTGATATGGATCAGATCGCCGATAATGATCCCCTCGTTCACCTTTCTAGATAAAATTAACATCCTGGCTACCTTTTGTAATATGCGCTTGTGAGTCGTTCCCTGGTTAGGAATGTTGGGGACAGTCTAAACTTGAGCAAGAGCCGCCGAGTGATCTGTCTTTATACTGTGGATGGGGTTTCAAAGAGGAATCTCTCTTTTAGTCCTTGGTTTTGTCTGAGCCGTTCCTGCATTCGGTTGCTAAGTCGATCGACCTCTGAAAACAACGCTTCGAGCAGCGGATGCACGTATTCGGGGAAACTCTGAATCACTTCGTTGGATTGCACATCTTCGTTGAGCTGAAATCTGGAAGCCGTCTGGCGGAGGGCCAGTTCGCGGCCCTGGGTACAGCGGGAGATGGTCCGCAGCTGGACGCGGATCTGCTCTTCCAACCGCTCATTTTCCACGGTGTCGCTCCGATACAAGGTTTCGGTCTGCTGATTGAGCAACCGGATGAGCCCCCCTTTCTCCTGCAACTCATCCCTTAGAGCATCCACCAACTGATCCCAGTCAACTTTCGTGTTCATCATTTGTGCGGTTTGCAATTTCAAGCCAACAGGTTGGTGAGGTAGTGCCGAAGTTGACCGACCGTCTGAGTGTGGATCTGGCAGATCCGAGATTCGGTTAACCCGAAGCAAGTCGCTATTTCAGAAAGGCGCATATTTTCGTAGTAGTACATTGCCAATACCTTCTTCGGTACGGCGGGGAGTTGCTCCATGCGCTGTGCTAACAACGAAAGAACTTCTTTGCGTTCCAAAGCGTCGAGCGGTGCGATGCAAGAATCGTCCGGGATAATCTCGTGCAAGGATTGCTCCTCCACTTCGGATTGCTCATCGACGCCGTCTAGAGAAATGAATTTCACCGGTCGGACTTCTTCCATCAGATCGGCGAGTTCGTTTTCGGTCATGTGCATCTCGGCGCAAAGTGAATCCTGGCTGACGGTTCCACCCTGCTCCTGTTCCAACTTGGAAATCGCCGTTCCAAGACGCTTGGCTTTTGACCGCGTGGCGCGGCTCATCCAATCCATCCGGCGGAGTTCGTCTAAAATCGCTCCACGAATGCGAGTCGTCGCATAACTGGCAAAACTGCTTTCCCGGGACGGTCGATAGTTTCTGGCAGCAGCAACAAGACCGGTCACTCCGATGCTGTAAAGCTCGTCCGCTTCGATTTTGCTCGGTAGTTTGCGTCTCATCCTCTCGACAATCGATCGAACGAGCGGCAGGTGATTCTCCAGTAGACGCTGAAACGCACCTTCGCTGTTGGCATCAGAATCCAAGGCGATTGCTGCCGGGGAGTCGGACAATTCGTTTAAGACGGGAGCGGATGTCATTTGCTTTGGCACAGGTTTGACCCACTCCAAAGCAACTTTAATACCACTGACGCAAGACAATCTACTGCTGATCTATAAGATACTTATTACAAGCTATTTACACGTGATCATTATTTTAATTCTCCGATAGCGAACATTTTTGACCTCGTTTTTTCCCGATACCGGAACATTAGGCGTCTCGAATCCGGCAAATTTTGCCGGGCGTCATCCGCGACCGGCAGTTTCTGCAGCGCACACGGAGGAACGTATCCGCGGGCCGGCGTGTCTGCGCGCCTGGAACAACAGGGGCGTCAGAGGGTGAGGCTGCGTCCGATCGGGGTTCCAATATCCTAGCTGCGGTGCTGGCAATGGAAGCTCACGGAAAGAGCCACCCAATTGACCATTCCAGAAACCCCAATCGCTATCCGCCTTTTACACGGCGGTTGCTTCTGCCAGCGGTGAGCCCAAGTCTGCTCGAATCGGCCGGTAATAGCTGTCTCGTTGCAACGGTTCGCGTCCAGCTTCGCGAATGGTTCGCTCCAGCGTTGCTTTCGTTTGCTCTTGGGGCGTCTTTGAGCCGGCCATATGGAAGATCTTTTCTTCCATCAGTGTTCCGTGCAGGTCGTCGACGCCGTAGTTCAGGGAAATCTGCGCCAAGGGCAACGTCATTGCGATCCAGTAGCCGGTAATGTGATCGAAGTTATCGAGATAAATTCGACTGACGGCCAGGTTGCGAAGTTGATCCAGACCGGAAGCCGGTTTGATGTGCTTCAGCTCGGTCGTTTCAGGCACGAAAGCAAACGGAACAAACCCGGTAAATCCCCCGGTTTCATCCTGCAGCTCACGAAGCTGTCGCAAATGATCAACGCGATGTTCAATGGTTTCGATGTGCCCGAAGAGCATTGTGCAAGTGCTGCGTCCACCCATCTTATGCCATAGTCGATGCACTTCCTTCCATTCTTCCGCGGTCTCTTTCCCGCGGCAGATCTTATCGCGAACGATCGAATCGAAAATTTCTGCGCCGCCCCCGGTGAGTGAGTTCAAACCGACAGCGCGCAATGTTTGAAGTGTATCTTGGAGCGATATCTTGAAGATTCGCTCTGCCAGATGCCGAATCTCGATGGCGGTAAATGCTTTGATATGGAGGCCGGGATCCAGCGCGCGCAGGCCTCTGAGAAGTTTCAGGTACCATTCGCCTGGGAGAGTCGGATGAAGGCCGCCGACCATGTGAACTTCGGTAATCCCGAGGCGAAGCGATTGATGTGTTGTCTCGATGATCTCGGGGATGGCCAGTTCGAATGCGTGCGGGTCACGTTTCCTGGCACCAAACGCGCAGAACTGGCAAGAGAGAACGCAGATGTTGGAATAGTTGATGTACCGATTCAGGATATAGGTGGCGCGATTTCCGTTTTTTCGCTCCCGGACGATATTTGCGATCAGCCCGAGCGCATTAATGTCGGTGGAGCGATAGAGGCGCGCGGCTTCGTCCTCGTTAATTCGTTCAGCTGCCACGACCTTATCGCAGATCGAGCGCAATTCTTGAGGAACGAGTCGGATGCTTGTGAAACTTTTCACAAATTAAACCTGACACAGGACCATTCTCGCATCAAGCTCCGGCAAATTTCCTCAGTTCCAAAGCAACATTTGGAGTTGCAGCGTGTTGTAGAGGATACGATGAGTCTTGCCCATCGAATGTTAAATCCGTCCATGGATCAAGTTGAAAGTGTCGAGCCTGAAGTCGGGTGGATGGCCCGTATTCGAGAGGGAGACATGGAAGCATTCAGGCTTTTAGTGGAAATGCATCAGGCTCGTGTGATTGGAACCATTAGCAAGATGCTCGGGTCCGACGCCGAGTCGGAGGACTTGGCTCAGCAGGTCTTTATCCGCATCTGGAAATCGGCGCCGCGTTATCGGCCGACGGCAAAGTTCACCACATGGTTGTTCCGGATCACCCGCAATCTGGTATTCAACGAGCTTAGACGAAAGCGTCATTTTGCGGATCAGTCCGAAGAAATCGCTGAACCGGTTGAGCGCGCGGAAAGAGAACCGGACCGCATTTTGCTGGAAGGTGAACTTCAGCATGCAATTCAGGAGGCGATCAACCAGCTCCCGGAATCGCAGCGATTGGCAATCATCCTCCGCCGGTATGAGGAAATGCCTTACGAAGAGATCGCGAAGGTCATGGGAACAAGCGTGCCGGCCGTAAAGAGCATCCTCTTCCGAGCGAGAGCCGAACTCAGAGAGCGCTTGGAGAAATATCTGGCGTAGCAGGACGTTCGTCGTTCACGCCGTTCGCCGTTCCCCCCCCGCCGGCCGTTTCGGCATTGCTCCACCGCTCCAATACTCGAAAACTCCGACGGTGAACGGTGAACGGTGAACGTCCTGCTACGCCAGATACTTCTCCAAGCGTTCTCTGAGTTCGGCTCTGGCTCGGAAGAGGATGCTCTTTACGGCCGGCACGCTTGTTCCCATGACCTTCGCGATCTCTTCGTAAGGCATTTCCTCATACCGGCGGAGGATGATTGCCAATCGCTG
>DATHPZ010000056.1:0-11591 GCA_035483355.1 Chthoniobacterales bacterium
ATGCACCGCGTTGGAATCGAACCAACAACCCAGTGATTAAGAGTCACTTGCTCTGCCAATTGAGCTAGCGGTGCGTTTCGAGAGAACGCAAAGGTAGGACGGGTTCGGGAGGAGTCAAGGCAGTTATCAGTGGTCAGTGGATTGTGCTCGATTTATTTTGGGGGGCTGGAGATCAGCTCGCGTGGTGGCTTCGGTTCAACTTTTTAACTCGGTGCGAACTGATTTTGTTTTTTTGCTTTAACCAGCGACGACAGGACAAGGGCAATTTTATTTCGGCTATCCGAGGAGCTCGGCGACGAGAGCTTTTTCTTCTAAGAGCTCGGTGATGGAGGCGTCGATTTTGTGGCGGCTGAAATTGTTCAAGAGAATGTTTTGCACCACTTCGCGGCCGGTGCCGGAGGTGCGGACTGGGAAAGAACTCATTAATCCTTCCTCGACGCCGTAGCTGCCATCCGAGCAGATTCCCACACTGTACCAATCACCTGCGGGCGTGGGAGTCACGAGTGAATGAACGGTGTCGACGACCGCGTTGGCGGCAGAGGCGGCGGACGAAGCACCCCTCGCCTTGATAATCGCAGCGCCGCGCTGTTGGACGATCGGGATAAAAGTGTTTTGTAACCAGTTCTCGTCCGGAATCACGGTGGGCACCGGTTTCCCGCTGATCTTGGCGTTGTAAAAGTCAGGATATTGGGTTGCGGAATGATTGCCCCAGATTGCCAGGTTGGTGACCTCTTTCACGTGGGTGCCGGACTTGGCCGCCAACTGCGATTTTGCCCGGTTTTCGTCGAGTCGGGTCATGGCAAACCAGCGTTCAGACGGTACGCCTTTTGCGTTGTTCATCGCAATCAGGCAATTGGTGTTACAGGGATTTCCAACCACCAGGATACGGACGTCGGATGCAGCGGTTTTTTCGATGGCACGCCCTTGACCGGTAAAAATTTTACCGTTGATGCCCAGGAGATCTTTGCGTTCCATCCCCTGCTTCCGGGGCACGCTTCCGACCAGCAACGCCCAGTTCACATCGCGAAAGCCTTCCGAAAGGTCGGCAGTCGGTTTGATTTTCGTAATCAATGGAAACGCGCAGTCTTCGAGTTCCATCACGACGCCCTCAAGCGCTTTGATGGCATCCGGGATCTCAATCAGTTTCAACTCAACCGGTTGATCCGGACCGAACATCGAGCCGGAAGCGATGCGAAATAGTAGCGAATAACCAATCTGACCGGCGGCTCCGGTCACGGCGACTTTCACTGGCGAGTTCATAAGGGTAGAATGGTAGGCAGAGCGGATTTGTCAAAGATTGTAGTAACGGAAAGATGCCAAGAGCGAGAACGTTTATGCGAAACTGGCCAGGACCGTGGAATAAACGAGCAAACAGCAGGCGCTTAAAAATGTCCCTCGATGATTACTTCGACTTGGGCTCTGCGTGCGGTGTATTCCTTCAGGAACTCCTCTTGATTGGCAAATCCCAGGCGGATGGCAAGCACCCGAAGTTCTTCGGGATTGGACGGGAGTTGAGAGATCGTGCTGTTTGAAACGCGGCGCAGTACCGATTCAACACGCCGAAGGAAGCTGTACGCGGCGCGTAGAACCACCCGTTCGCCCGGATCGAGACCGCCGCTCAATTTTCCGATTGCCTCAAGCGTATTGGTCTCCTGCACCTGATGCTTCATCTGGAGATACTGAACCAGGAATTCAATGCCGATCAGGCCGCCTTTGCCTGTCTTGAAATGTGGGAGATCGTCCCCTTTTGCGCGTTCTTTGACGATCCGCCGGTACATCCTGGCAATTTCCGTTTTCAGATCCCCGCGGGTACTCCATTGTTTCCAGATTTCGGCGACCAAGGTATTCATTGATTGCGTCTCGGATCCGTACACGGCGCGAGCCTTGGTCAATGCTTGGGCTTCCCAGAAGTGTGCTCGGCGATCGAAGTAATCGTGATAAGCAGCCAGCGGCGTTACCAGAACGCCTTTTTCGCCGTCCGGCCTCAGCCGGCCATCCAACGGAAAGACAGCGCCTTCGGCGGTTTTTGCCCCCATTGCCTGAATCAATTGCCCGCCGAGGCTGACGTTGTTCCCGATAAAGACGACATCCAGGTCGGCGCCATAAAGCAGTTCGCGACCGCCGAATTTTCCCAGAGCGAGCACCGTAATCTCGCCCGGTCTGTCAAGTTGAAGACAGCAATACTCAAGGCACGCTTCCGCCAGGCACGTCATTTCGAGCTGCAGATCTTCCTGGGAGGCAATTCCGAGGATATCGCGCAGTAGTATACGGACGACCGCGCTTCTCCGGTAGAGGCGGACCCATTCGAGCGGCGGCAAACCTTCATTGTCGCGGTTGAGGCCCTCCAGAAACTGCTCTTTCGAGAGGGATAACCCGAGAGTCTTGCCACGCGTTATCTCTTCGATTAATTGCGGATGCCGGATGACGACCTCGCTGAAAATTGCGCTGGCGTCAAAAAGTCGAACCAGAAGCTCCAGCAATTTCGGACTGGCGAGCATGGTTTCAAAGAGCAGTCCCCGAGTACCGTAGACGTCGACAAAGCGAACAAAACGGTTCAACGCCGCATCCGGTTCGGCCATTCGGGAACACCAGGCTAACAGTTCCGGTTCAAGCTTCGCATACAGGTGGCGAGTCCGAGGCGCCACGTGAACATTTGAGGGTCCCTCGCGCAGCGCGGTCAGCGTCCGCCCGACGCTTCCAGGATCGCGAAAGGTTGAAAGATCGCGGTCAATTTCTTTCCGCCGCGCTTCGCTGCTTTTCAGCAGTCGGTCGAAGACCAAACGCACAGCCGAGGTATGCGAGTGTAACGCTTCGGCAAATGCCTCGACATGATCATACCCGAGAGTACGGGCGATTCCGATCCAGGCCTCTCGGTCAGCCGGTAACGTGTGCGTCTGCTGCTCGTTCTGGATCTGCAAGCGATGCTCGACAGCACGCAGGAAAATGTAGGCGTCGCGGAGCAAGCGCACCTCGTCGGACGGAAGAATATTCAACTGTTCCAGTGCAACCAGAGTTTTGAGGCTGTTTCGCTCTTGGAGGAATGCGTTTCTGGCCCCGTGCAAGAGTTGCAGGGTCTGCAGGATGAATTCGATTTCCCGGATGCCTCCGTATCCGAGTTTCACGTTACGATGAAGGTCCGCCAGTCCGACGATCTCTCTTTCGATTCGTGCTTTTAGTGCCACGATTTCATCCAATAGATCGGTGGAAACGGTCCGTGGAAAAATAAAAGGCTGCAGCCGTTGGTTGAACTCGTAGAGCAGTTCATTGTCTCCGGCCACTCCTCTGGCCTTGATCAATGCCATCCGCTCCCAGGTCTCACCATATCCGGCATAGTAATTTTCCATGCTGGCGAGTGATCGCACCAAGGGCCCATTGCCGCCTTCAGGCCGGAGTCGCACATCGATACGAAACAACGGATCGCCTGTGGCGGAGAAAATTCGAATGATATTCTCGGCCAGACGGGTAAAGAATTCGCGGTAAGTATATCGGGGATTGAGATTTCCTTCGTCGCCGTAAAAGAAGACGACATCGATATCGGAACTGTAATTCAATTCCGTACCGCCAAATTTTCCCATCGCTAAAATGCAGAAACCGGTCTTCGGTCGGCCCCATCTGCCTGCCAGGGTCTCGAGGCAGGTCGCGTAAACCTCGGAGACGCAGCGTTCGGCAACAGCCGTTATATCTCGCGTCGTTTCGGCGAACCCGGCCAGCCCGCTGACTTCCCGAAAGGCAATTCGGAGCGTCTCCTGCGATTTCCAGAGCCTTAAATCGCGAAATGACAGATCCGATCGGTCACCGCGCCAACTCGGGCGGTACGTGATCTTCGGATTTTGAACGTCGGGATGATTCAGCCATCCGAGCAGTTCGGGACGCCGGCAGATTTTCTCCAGCGAGATCGGTGAAAATAGCAAAAAGTTCAGAATCGCACGGGCATGATCAGACGACGCTAACAGTGCCTGGGTGATTGTCGGACTTGCCGCGGACAGTCTTTCCCAGACCTTGCGTCCGGCGGACGGATCCCAAAGATCTTCCATTAAATTCCCGGGTTCGATGTCGGCCATCGAGACAGACGATACCTTCGGGGCGCTCTGTTGTCTTCTGCGGTCTTGATTCCAGCCCCGGATGCGACTTAAGAATTTACAAGCCCAGGGTTTCTACCCCGAGCTTTGTACACAGTTCGAAGAAAGGCGCCTCCCAAGAAGATCCTCCAAGTGTTCATGGGGAGGACGATTGGAGAACCGGAGTCGCCGCAGTCCCCGCCGGATGACCATCACGGAAACCTAGCCCCTAATTGGCCTTTGTTTCCTTTGCTGCCTTCTGTTCAAATCCTCTTCGCTGCCTTCTGTTGAGCATTGTTCGAAGCGGTTCGGGCGGCACAGCAATATCGACCCGGATTGACCGGCACACCGACATAGGCCGCTGCATTTGGCTGCGCCAATTAAACCGCGAGGACGATCGGAGAACCGGAGAGTCGCCGAGGACCCTACCGGATGACCATCACAGAAACCCAACCCCTTTGTTTCCTTTGCTGCCTTCTGTTCAAATCCTCTTCGCTGCCTTCTGTTAAGCATTGTTCGAAGCGGTTCGGGCGGCGCAGCAATATGTCGATCCCGATCGGCCGGCACACCGACATCGGCCGCTGCATTTGACTAAACTATTTAATCCTCGAGGACGAGAACGATTGGAGATTCCTATTGAAGGTTGGACTTGAACCGGCACCCGGAGCTTCGCCCTACCACTCACGTTAAAAACTATTCGGGACAAAAAAGCTGGCGGAGAGTACTTTGGAAACACCGAAACGGACGTCAGCCGCCTTGACCGCACAGACGCATTATGCGAAAACTCCTCTCCTCCGACAGTAACTACGACGGTAAAATCTTGACTAACTGATTGAATTTCCGACACTTGCGATTTCTCCGTAAATTTCGCAGAAAAGACGGCGGCAGACCCGGCGACCTGTCCCTGGCTCCCTTGACGAAGGTGCTTTTTTCGCTTGCTGAACTGGTCAGCTTGAAAAGAATCCAGAGCCTGTTCTTGTCCATCCGGCGAATACTCTCTAGCTATAGCCCTGGCGTTTTGCGAAGGCATGTGAAACCTATTATTCAGGCAACGCTGATCGTCTTCGTTGCAGTCGTCGGGTTGGTCGGGCTGGGATTGCTGGCCATCAATCTTTACGTCCAATCCCCTGACACTCAATTGAGATTGCGGGAAATCGTCAGCGAAAACCTCGGCTACCCGGTCTCTGTTTTTCGTATCAGCTTCACACCGTGGAGCGGTTTTCATCTCCAGGATGTTTCGATCCAGGATCCATCGGTTGATTATCCGATCTTGAAAGCGCAGGACCTCTGGATCCAATGCAACTATTTGCCGCTTTTGCGGCGCAAACTGATCGTTCGCCAAGTCTTTCTCAGCGGAGCGGAGATCCGGGTTCCCACCAGCGGGCGACTGGAGGCGGAATCCGAGACGGATGACGTCCCTGCAGTTGAACCGGTCTCTCAGCCCGATTCCAGAAAGGAATCTAACCAGGCGGCAAAGCCGGTCTCCGGGGCGGCTCGACCCGAAAAAACTCCGCTGCCGGAAAATGGCGTTCCTGGGAATTTGTGGGTCGAGATCCGCAAGTTCAAAATCAGCCGGGGAACGATCTATTTCTTAGGAACCACGGGAGTGCCGACCGCGACACTGCGCGAGGTTGAAGGATCCGTGCAATCACATAAAGGGGAGTATCTCGGGAAGATACGTATCTCCAGCGCCGCAATCTCAGATTCAATCAACGTGGAAGAAATTTCTTCGCCGGTGAGATGTTCGAATGGGGCGCTCGATCTGGAGGACATCACGGCGGAAATTTCCGGAGGCAAGATCCATGGAAACTTTCACGCGGACCTTACCAATTCAGAACTGCCCTATCGGGTGCACGTTCAGGTGAGCGGCGTCAACGTGAACGAGATTGTCAGCCGCGCCGGCGGGATTCTCGACCGGGCGCACGGGACCTTGCAAGGGAGTTTTCAGCTTGCCGGATACATGAAAGATCCGTCGCTCGCCTCTGGCGACGGCAGTCTGGAGATCAAGACGGGTTACCTTGATCAATACCCGGTTTTGAAAGAGCTGGGGCGCTGGACGCAGATCGACGAATTGCAACGGCTCGACCTGGAGCAAGCTCTTTCAAAGTTCAGCGTGGTCGGGCAAGACATTAAAGTGGATTCATTGCAGCTGATTTCAAAAAACTGCCAAGTGAACCTGTGGGGGAAAGTCGAGTCTGCCCAGAAACTTGACCTCAACGGCCGGCTGACAGTCAGCCAATTCCTCAGCCAGAAAATTCCGAATGAATTAGAAGAAAATTTCGCGAAATCGAAGGACGGCGAAAGCCGTTATCTGGACTTCCAGGTCACTGGGTCGGTGCTGAAGCCGCAGACGGATCTTTTCGAGAGGATCATCGGCGACAAAGGTAAGCTGTTGAAAAAGCTTTTCCGTACGGACCATAAAGAGAAGCGACACGATCGGATCCCCGCCGGCCCCGAGCGAGTCGGAACGCCATCAAACGGTTGATCCGGTCGCATCCCATTTTTGTGCTCGTGGCCTACGAAGACGCACGGCTTCAATATTCCCGCTCGGATCGAGGCTGCGAAGCGGGTCGCTGCGCTTACCTCCCCTCATGAGAGTCATCGCCGGGTCCGCTGGCGGTATTCGACTGAAAATTCCGCCTCACGATTTGCGCCCTACCATGGACATGGTGCGAGAAGCCGCATTTTCGGCTTTGGCAGATCTGGTGGTAGGCGCCCGCGTTCTCGATCTTTTCGCCGGGTGCGGTGCTTACGGGATCGAAGCACTAAGCCGAGGCGCCGCTGAAGCCGTTTTCGTGGATGATCACCCCAAATCGATCGAGGCGATCCGATTTAACCTTTCGAGAACGAAGCTCGACGGCAAAGTGATTCGAGACGACGTCTTTCGGTTTCTACAGAGAAATGATGAAGCGTATCGACTGGTGTTTGCCGATCCTCCGTATGCTAAAAAGCCCGGAGATCGAGATTTTTCCGGAGAACTGATGGAAAGCGAATCTCTGATTGCTGCCGTCGAGCCCGACGGCCTGCTCGTCCTCGAATGTTCTCCAATCAAGGAGGCAAGCGGTTTTCGATTTTGGGAGGTCACGCGGGCAAAAAAGTACGGCGCAACAAAGCTGCTATTTTGTATCCATCACAAATTACCGGGCTGATGCTACTATTCCTCTACAATATCCTGCTGCCGATCGCACTCGTAGTCAGTTTCCCGATCTATCTGCGACGGATGCTCAAGCGCGGTGGGTACGCCAGGAATTTTTCGCAACGATTCGGCCGCTATTCGAACGAATTGAAGGATCGATTTGCTGAGGGAGGATGGACTTGGATTCGCGCCGTCAGCGTCGGAGAAATCGTGGTGGCTCTTCGTCTGATAGAGGAACTTAAACGTCAATCTCCCGATTTTAAGGCGGCGATTTCGACCACGACCTCCACGGGATACGCGCTGTGCCAACAGAGACGTGATAACCGACAATGGATCGAAATTGTTTACAATCCGATCGACTTTTACCCGATCGTGAACGCCTGCTGGCGACTGATCCGCCCTCGTGAAGCGATTCTGATTGATTCGGATTTGTGGCCTTCGTTCCTCGCCTTGGCAAAAGCGCACGGGTGCCCCGTCTATCTGGCGAATGCCCGGCTCTCGCTGAGGTCGGAAAAGCGCTACACCAAATTGCGATGCCTGACCCAGCCTCTTTTGTGGCGGAATGTGACGACCCTGTTTGCACAAGACCAGGGTGACGCGGAACGCTGGAAACGAATTGGTGTGCCGGCTGACCGTATCACGGTGACTGGCAGCATGAAATATGACAGTGAAAATTTAGGGTCTGGATTCGACCGGCGCTTTTCCGCCTGGCTCGAAAAGCAGGGCGTCAACGCGGAACGGCCGATTCTATTGGGTGGCAGCCTGCACGCCGGTGAAGAAGATCTATTGCTTTCCGGTTTTCGGTTGCTTCTGGCCGAATTCCCTCAACTTTTTCTCATCCTGGTTCCGCGCCATGTGGAGCGCACCCCGGAGATCGTTCAACTACTGCGAGCGCGAAACGTCCGGTTTACACTACGTTCCGAACCGGATTTCCAACATGATCCATCCGTTCTGCTGGTTAACACGACCGGAGAACTTCGGGACTGGTATTCCACGGCGACCGTTGTCGTCGTCGGTAAAAGCTTCTATGGCGTGGGCGGCCAGAACCCGGTTGAACCGATCCTGGCCAACAAACCCGTCGTGGTGGGACCCCACATGGAGAACTTTCAATACATTGTGAACGAACTTCGGAAAGCCGGGGGGATAATCCAGCTTCATTCTGCTGATGCCCTTGTCCCCACAATTGCGGATCTGCTGCGAAATCCGTCCGCCGCGTCCTCCCTCGTCACGCGCGCCGCCAAAGCGATGGCGCAACACCAGGGAGCGATCCGCCGCACCGCATCGATGATTCTTGCGCAACGCGCGAAGCGGCATGTTGAAGGTTAGCGACCCGCCAGCGGATGTCTGCTCACCCCGGCCCATCTTTTCTCTTGCGCACCCTGTTCTTCCTGCCATATTCCGCTCTCCTTGGAAGACCCTATCGTCCAGCGGTTAGGACACCGCCCTTTCACGGCGGTAACACGGGTTCGAATCCCGTTAGGGTCGCTAAGCGTGCTACTCCCAGCAAACCCGCTTCAGCAGAGGATCCACAGCCTGTCACAGGCGGCCTCCATCGAATAAAGGCAACAGCGGTGTTGGTTGCATTTTGCCATTTTTTGAGGTCGTCATGGCCGACTTGGCCGGTCTTGCCGTTACTTAGGATACCTGTTCGAACAGAGGAATTTGCCGAGAGAGATCAGTTTCTGGGGCTCCGGCGTGACCGGCGGCCTAAACCTGGCCGGACGTGCCAGCGAAATCGACAACACCATCAAAAACACAAATGCCCTGGGAAGAACTGCTATCTGCTCGCGACACCGGTGCACGCCACGAAAGGAGCCCGGGCAGGTAAAAGACCAGGGCCCACGAAGAAGCTTTTCGTCATCGGAATGCTTGATATACGCTCAGATAGATGTATATCTAGAGACACTATGCATGTTTCGAAGTGGGGTAATAGTCTTGCCATTCGACTACCTGCGGCGGTAGTGGAGATCCTGGCGCTCAAGGAGGGTGACGAAATTGAGATCACCGTTACCGATAGCCGAGTGTTCAAGGTCTCCCGTAAGGCCTCTCGCGCAGAATTATTGGAGCGGCTGCACGCTTTCCGGGGGCGCCTGCCTCTAGACTTTAAATTTGATCGGGACGAGGCTAATGCCCGGTAGTTTTCTTGATTCGAACATCGTTCTGTATTTGACAAAGAACGATTATAGCGTTGTTCCGACTAGACGTTCCGACCGAACGCTTTTTCAGCCGATATAAAATCGTAAGACGTTCTCTTTAAACAGCTTATATACTGCGGTGCAATGGCAGGCGATGTACTAGTAAAAAGACCCCATGTCGATTTTTCGATAACGGGCCTAAACATTTGTCCAGTCTCCCAACCTTCGAGTTGGTGTCGGCGCATCGCCTGCTCGTCGTCACGGAAACGCGGGCTTGTTCGTTCAGTTAACGCCGCCATCCTTCGATAGCGAAGGGGACATGACGGGCGTTGACCAAATAGACTTCGATGCCGGCTGTTTCCAGCTTCTGGTGTAAGGGGATCCAATAGACTCCCGTTGACTCCATGGCCACAGTAGTGACCCTGCAGTCTTTCAACCAGTCGACCACAGCGTCTAATCCTTCAGTAAAGGCGCTAAAACGGCGCACCGTCGGCTGGCCAACACTCACTCTGTCCGGCGGCACAGCGACATAGTGTTCTTGGGCTCCGCAATCAATCCCAGCGGCGTCGGGTCTCAGTATTCGCAGCTCTTTCGCTGGCTCGCTGCAAGGCACTGAAATACCCTTCCGGTCTCCTCGGATTTTGGCTTTGCTGCGCTTAGTCTTCATGATTAAATGCTTCTGGTTAAAAGCTGGTAGAAGTTCCGGTCCGGCCTTTGGGCGTCTGACTCAATCAATCTTCTGAACGGGATAGCTCCGGGGATCGGACCCGGGACTTCGCCAATGCCTTCACCGCAATTCCAAAGGAATCAGGCTCCTAAACGGGCTTTAAAGCACCAACGTGTCTTCGATTTTGTCTTCCGCCGAAAACTTCTACCAGGGCGTCATTGCGCCAAAAAACGTGGCAGAACAAAAGTTCCTTTTTCCTAACAGACGGCGCTTTGGCCGAGTGGGGGGCTCCTAAGAAACCAGATCAGGTTTGACTAAGAAACTAAGCCGGGCCCAATTCGCTGAAGATATGCGAAGACCATTGACCAGACGGGTTTCTTACCGGCAGCAAAACGGCCCACCGTTTGGGTTGCGAAGTTTGACTCTCGGATCTGCCTTTCCATCCAAAGCGTCCATCTCTCCTCCGGCACCACGACATACTGGTCGACGGTGCAATCGATGCCGTCCGCCCAGAGGCGGTTGGCCAGCTCTAGGACGTGCTGCGCGTGCTCTGGAGAGTCGTGGCTGTAGCTGATGAGAACTTTAGGAGGCTCAGACGCCATTTTGCCCTCCGAGAGTTCTTATCGGATCTGACTTCAATAGTCGCTCCAATTCTTTCGAATTCTGAGCCACGATCGGCAACAGCTATTTAACGCCAATGCTTCGTAACTAGCTGGTCGGGGAGCGCATTGAATTGCGGGCCGCGAATCGTTGGATCACCTCCCCGCATCGGCCCCACTTTCAGCACGCCGGTTGGGCGCTCTATAAGTGGCGTATTCCGACCAAAAAACCACTAGGTAATTGCTGTTTCGAATCGCGCTCTTGAGCTCTTGTCTCCATTGCTCGCCTGCCGGTATATTTCGCGGTCCCAGAAGATCCGAAGGTAAGGGTACCTCGCGCGTATGTCCTGCCAGAATTTCTCGGCCCAAGGCCGGTCTTGCTGCTATAGGAAACAAACAGATCGAAGATTGGCAAATTTAAACCTCCCTGAGCTTTAACTTAGCAAACGGATTTTGACCCTCCGGAGTGTTGGCCGGGAACTGATGGGGAATCGCTTTTGGCTCTCCGAGACGTTCGGCCCGGAGTCTCAAGCAGAAAACGACGAACCTCGAGACTGACAAAAGTGGGCTTGGAAGTCAAACACGGGCTTCTTTCCAGTCTCGGGGTAGTTGCAGGCCGCACACACAACTATCCGGAAGAGTGACTCTGCACGTCTTACGGAAACAGCAAAGATACTGCATCCATTCCTGTGGATATAGATTGCCTCGAACAAAGCGTGAACACTTGGTTTCAAGAGATGAGCATCGAGTTAGACAAAATTGGAGTTCGGACAACCCTTCACGCCCTCGGTCTCTTCTAAGCGCCTGTCATAAAATAAATGTATCAATATTCGTTAGAAATTGATACCTTGGTATTAATGGTTGACGTAGACGCGGTAAAGCGCCGCTTCGAGAGTTTGTTGCCCACAGTGGATGAGCGGATGCGCAGATTGATTGCCGCCGCGGAAAGTCTCGCCATCGATTACGGTGGCATTTCAATTGTCTCTCGTGCTACTG
>DATHPZ010000057.1:0-13101 GCA_035483355.1 Chthoniobacterales bacterium
CTCGGCTCCATGGCTCCATGGCTCCATGGCTCCATGGCTCCTTGGCTGCTTGGCTGCTTGGCTCCTTGGCTCCTTGTTATGGAAATCTTACCCCATGGAGTAATAGCGGTGAGGCCGCATCAGCCCTTACGGTCGTCGAAACGATTGGCGGACTCCGAGAACTTTCCGTCGGTCCAGGATTAAATGCACGACACCATAGAGCCCCACAAAATGAATCGAACTTTAGCCATTGAACCGCTCAGCGGGACCTTCCGTCCGACTGAGGCGTCACCCAGGATATCGGCCACGCATACGAGATTTGAAGCAGGAGCAGGACCGGCAAGAGACGCTCTACCGGTTCGGTGGTTGCCCTGGAAGCTTGAAGAACTCTTCGAAGTGTTGATCGAGATATTGTCAGTCGTCTACCTGATCGGAGCGGTCGGTTTCGGGGGCCTGCTACTTTATTACTCGTTGGGTCGGTGATGGGAACCGATGAGGAATCTATTTGCACCCCTGCGCGCCGAACGCCGAACGGCGATTGGTAAGGTCCGAGAGTTCACGAGCCCGGGACCTTCCCCGTTGCCCCATGATGTCCAAAATGGCACAACCGCGCTTCGCCGGGGCGGAGGTGCCGAAAGAGGTGAAAGCGTAGAACAACTACCGCGAGACCTGCGCCCAGGCATGGGCCGATCCAATAGACCCACCAACCAGGCCAAAGCCAACCGACCAGTTCCGGTCCAAAGGAGCGCGCCGGATTCGCGCTCGCGCCTGAGAGCGGCGCTTCGAGCCATGTCAATACCGCAAAGAGCGGCGGGTTCACCAGCGGCGTAAAGGGTTGCGTACGTTTGTGCGCCGCGAAAACAAAGATTAGAAGAACGAGCAGAAAAGTGCAGACCGTCTCGCCGGCAATGGGAAGCCACACGGGCGCCAATCTGTCCGGCACCGACGCGCCCCAGTCATCGCTGGCCCCTACGGAACCCCAGACGAGAAGTGCCGCTGCTCCGACGGAGGCACCGAGCACCTGGGCCAGGACATAGAAGCCGGCGTCGCGCCAGCGAAGCTTGCCTTCGAGCCAAAAAGCAAATGTTACCGCAGGGTTGATGTGCGCGCCACTCATCCTCCCGATCGGAGAGAAAGCAATGGCCGCCCCGATGCTGCCGAACAAAAATCCGTTGAGCAGCCTGCGGGCGTCCACCGGAATCGCCAGGGAAGCCAGCGGGGCACCGCGACCCCAGAGCGCAATAACAACGGAAAGTCCGAGGAAAACCAACAGAGCCGTACCGAGCAGTTCCGATGCGTACATCAGGGGATGCAACTTGTCGAACGGATGCGGCATGCCGGACAACGGTCGGTCCCGTTTGACCGTGCCGCGCTGGCTCAAGGCATCAAGCGTATCCATCGTCATGTAGCGGCTAACCCCTTTGCGAAATTCCCGGATGCAACATGCGTTCCGTTCCTCCACCTCATAACTGACCGCAGCAGCGAGTCAAGCTTCGAAAGCTCGAAATTTCGGTGCGGTGGCACGGGAAAACGTCCCGAAGTTTGTTCCGTGCCCAGGTCAATGAAAAATGTTGTCTGGGGAGAACTGGAATTAAGTCGCTTGCTCATGGCTTTGCCAAATCAAGACATCGCCTGGACCGCATACGACTCCCGCCGATCCGATGACCGGCTCGAAGACCCAACCCTGGTGCCATACACTTGTTTCAGCGTTTGAACATCAAACGGCTGAAACTGATGCGGCTCGGGTACGAGCTTCTCCTTAGGCCTGTACAACTTCATCATTGCGACGAACGCGAATATTAGGACTTCCATCGATTTATTTCCTTTCATTGAGCCGCCGCAAAAGCAGCAGCCTGATGAGTGTTGGATTGCCGGCCGTTCGGTTATTTTCGAACGGCGAGATAGGTTGCGATCGCTCGTGGCGCGATCGTGATGGAGGTCAACGCCGGGACGTCGTGAATGCTGATCGTTTCCATTGTATCTCTCCTTCTCCAGTTTTGTATTAAACTATGAGAGTCAGATACGGGCACCCCTTTCGGGTGCCTCCCCTCTGCTTCTCTCAGCATTCTGGATCGGTTGCTCCTAATCGAAGCGCCTTCCGGAATGCCCAGAGAAATTCATTCACTGCGGGCAACAATAGCACCATATCGGCGCAAGCCATCAACACTTTAGTCCAGTGGGAGTGAGTTAAGACCCAAATTTTTCATAACACATTGAACACAAGTATTTTAACTTGTAATGGCAGGTATTTGAGAGGGACCCTTTTATGGCTTGGCTGGGGGGCTTCAGACGAACGGAGATACGAACAGTTGCCAGTTGCCAGTTGTCTGTTGCTAGTGGGGCAGAAGAGTGAGTTGATGCGACCGATCCTCGACCCTTTCCGGCCAGTTGTCTTCGCCCTGAAGTATCGCCCGCACGGAGAAGCGTATCTGTCGCCGCCAAATTCCAACCGGCAACCGGCAACCGGCAACCGACAACTGCCTCAACAGCCTGAATGGCCATCATCAAAACCGGTTTCGGCGTCCCGGTCTGGTTCCAGGGCCCAACGATCGTGCGCCTTTTGGAGGTGCTGACACATTGCTTCGCGGGCTTGCTCAGGATCGCGCGCTGCCAGCGCCGCCACGATTTTACGGTGTTCGGCAAAAACCGCGGCCCAGGTTTCTGCATTATCGAAGTGGATCGCGAACTGACGGGCCCAAGGCCTGTCGCTCTGTTCGAGCAATCCTGTGAGCAGCCGCAGAAGGACCTTGTTCTCGAGCTTCGCTGTGATGCAGTGGTGAAACTGCCGATCGGCGGCCAGGCGGCCCGGCGCTGTGGTCTCCGCTTCCATCGCCCGGAGAATCTCTTCAAGTGCGGCAATGTCCTTCGGCTCGATATCCCGGGCAACTTCTGCCGCAATTGCCCCCTCGATGAGGCTTCGAACCCGCAAGATTTCCAGCGGTCCCTCGTCCCCCGAACAGTCTGGCGCCTCGCTCTTTGGCGTCGTGACCATGATTCCCGAGCCGGGGCGGACGTCGACGTAGCCTTCCACCTCCAAGGCGATCAGCGCTTCCCGCATGGACGGCCGAGAGACGCCGAATCGCTTGGCCAGTTCTCGTTCGGCGGGCAGACGACTCCCCGGCGGAAACTCTCCGGCTGTCACCAGCGACCGAATCTGATCGGCGATCTGCAAGTAAAGGCGTCGGGGTTCGATGGCCTGGATGGGCATAAAGCACGATTGTACCACCTGTGATCTCATTTAGAAAGCACGGCCCGGCCACTTGACCAGAAACGCCAGAAAGAGTCAGGGCGCCCATAGATGGCGTCGAGTGGTCTTCGGTTCGGTGCAGCAAATTTTCTCTCTTCGCAGGTTGGCTTGAAATCGCCGCTATGGAAACGTTGGGCAAATGGGAAACGTTCTCCGTTGACCGTTCCAAACGAAGGAAGAACAGAAACTATGCAAGTGTCGATTAATCCTGCCGCTCGCGATTTGAAAGACAGCGACGAGCGCTACACCCCGTACCAAAATGCGTTCCCGGTCGATGCCGTGCGCGAACTTGTCTGGCCCAACGTGCTCGGCGGTGATGAGCGCGAGTGGATACCGCAACGCGAAGGTGTTGACTTCAAGCCGCTCTGCTTGGGCGTGACCCAAGGCTATTTCGTCAATCTGCTGCGCGTGCGCAAAAGCGGCGTGCTCTCCCGGCACTATCACCCCAGCCCCGTGCATGCCTACGTCCTCAAAGGGCGCTGGTTTTACCTGGAACACGATTGGGTGGCCGAGGAAGGGTCGTACGCGATGGAACCGCCGGGCGAGACACACACCTTGATCGTCCCCGAGGACGTGACCGAGATGATCACCCTCTTTCATGTTACGGGTGCCTATATCTATGTCGATCCGAGAGGCAACGCCGTGGGTATCGAAGATGTCTTCTCGAAGCTGGCCCAGGCCCGCCGGCATTACGAGCAAATCGGGCTAGGCGCGGACTATGTGAAACGCTACATTCGTTAAGCGGTAAGGCTAGCTCATTTCGCATAAAGGGGGCGCAGAAAGTTAGGTCCGCAGTGATGGTTTTACCGCATGACCTCGGAGCTATCGCTCGACGCGCCGAAGCGCAATGTAGCATAGGCTTCCAGCCTGTATCCATTCACACCATCGAGCGATCCTTTATTCCCGTCCACAATATTCGACCGTGGTAACGACCGGCGATCTTACGCCCTTGCAGGGCGACACCTTTTCATTGGATGTCCCCGGCGTTGAAACCACTCTAAACCCGCATCCCCCAATTCCGCGATCCGCAATCCGCAATCCGCAATCCGCATTGACCTTTTCCTAATAAGATTTCGCAAACAGAACCCTGCGCAGACTAGGTTCTCCTGAGACCACGCATTGACCCGGTTGGTCGTCACGGACTTCCTGGTCAAATGGGATACAGCGGATGGTTACTTTGAGCTGTTCTTTGATTTGCGCTTCAACAGCCGCACTTCCAGACCAGTGCGCGAGCGCGAATCCGCCGTGGATTTCCGGCTTCTCTTTATTCTTTGGTGTAAAAAAGTCGTAAAAATCTTTTTTCGAATCGATCCGCACCGTGCTGTCGTCGCGTAGTATTTTTGCGCGATGGTAAAGATTCTTCTGAATCTCTCCGAGGATTGCCGGCAACTGTTCCACGATCTCGGCTGAGGGCTTGAAGGTTTTCTCTTTGACCGGTTGATCGCGCCGAGAGAGTGCGACTGTACCCGCGGAAAGATCACGAGGACCGATCTCGATGCGAATCGGCACGCCGCGTTTTATCCATTCCCAGTTTTTTGATCCTCCGGCGATCTCTCGTTGATCCACTTCAACACGGATCGCTTCTTCCGCATAGCGTTGCGCCGCGATCTTGTCCCTCAGCGTCGCGGCAGCCTGCAGGACGGCTTGTTTTGTCTCTTCCTTGGGGGTGATCGGGAGAATGACGACGTGTGCGGGGGCAATCCTTGGCGGTAATATCATTCCATCATCGTCGGCATGCGTCATGATGAGCGTGCCGATCAATCGGGTCGAGACGCCCCAGCTTGTTGTCCAGACATATTCCTCCATGCCGTTGCGGGAGACGTATTTGATGTCGGACGCCTTCGCAAAATTCTGGCCAAGGAAATGGGAGGTGCCGGCCTGGATTGCTTTGCGATCCTGGACCATCGCCTCGACACAGAGGGTCTGAACGGCGCCGGGGAAGCGTTCGCTTTCTGTCTTTTCTCCGTGATAAACAGGCAGTGCGAGATGGTTGCGGGCAAATGTGGCGTACACTTCGAGCATCTGGACTGCTTCTTCGATCGCTTCCTGCTTTGTCTCGTGCGCAGTATGGCCTTCCTGCCAGAGAAACTCCGTCGTGCGCAGAAACAGCCGGGGGCGCAATTCCCAACGGACGACGTTTGCCCATTGGTTGATCAGAATAGGCAAATCGCGATACGATTGAACCCACTTGGCGAAGGCCGAGCCGATGATGGTTTCCGAGGTCGGTCTGACCACCAGAGGTTCCGTCAACTCCGCTGATGGCGCGGGACGCATTTTGCCGTCCGGGCCGACTTCCAGGCGATGATGGGTGACCACCGCGCATTCCTTGGCGAACCCTTCGACGTGTGCTGCCTCCTTTTCGAAATAGCTGAGCGGAATAAACAGCGGAAAATAAGCATTTTTGTGGCCGGTCGCCTTCAGCATTGAATCCAATTGTTGCTGGATATTTTCCCAAATGCCGTATCCCCATGGCTTGATCACCATGCAGCCTCGGACTTCCGAGTTTTCCGCGAGATCCGCGGCGCTGACGACTTGTTGATACCATTCCGGGAAATCTTCGGCCCGGGTGGGAGTGATCGCGGCTTTAGGCTTTGAGTCGGCCATGGTCGAAGGAGAGTAAATAGTTCGCAAAAAATTCTGCACCGCGCTCGAGTTCGGCGATCTCGATGAATTCGTCGGCGGTATGAGCTTGGGCGATCGAACCCGGCCCGATCGCGATGGCAGGGATGCCTTCGAGCGCGAAAAATGCCGCGTCGCAATACCAGTTCGCGCCAGTGAGCCGCGACCCGAGCGCCGTGAACTTCCTGATAAACGGGTTATCGGGTGAGGTATAGAGAGGAGTTGAAGTCTTGATCGGTTTGACAATCGCCGGAACCTGATGCTGAACGAAAAACTCTGCGACGGCCGTAGCCATCGATTCCTGGCCTGGGAGTATACGGATGTCGAGCTCGGCGTAACATCGATCAGGGACAACGTTGATTTTTGCGCCTCCGCGGATCCGTCCGGTACTGAGAGTCGGCTTGCCGAGAACGGGATCCGGCTGAACGGGACAAATCTCGGGAAATCGCTCATGGAGAATTTTCAGAGTGTCCATCATGCGGTCAATTGCGTTGATGCCGGTTTCCGGGATCGAGGCATGCACGGATCTTCCGCGGGTCTCAATTTCGATCCATGCTGTTCCTTTGTGCGTGTAGACCACATCGAGGCTGGTAGGTTCGCCCACGATCGCGAAGTCGGCCATCTTGCGGACGGCACACGCCTTGGCGCCCAGTTGTTCGAACTCTTCGTCCGCAAGTGCGGCGAAACCAACGGCAACATTAAGCCTTGATAGATCGACTGATTTCAATGCCCAGAGCATCGCGGCCATCGGTCCCTTGGTGTCTGAACTTCCGCGGCCGTACAATCTTCCATCCAGAGGCTTGCCGAGAAAAGGATCCACGGTCATTCCATCCACCGTCACGGTGTCAAGATGCGGCGCGAAGAGGATACGCTGGGTTGCGCCGGGCGGGACGGGCCACAGGCCGTACACATTGGGTCGCCCCGGTCCGATATCCTCGTATTCGACCTGGGCGCCAATGCTCTGCAGAAACTCGCCGACGAACCGGGCAATGGCTTCCTCTCCATGGCTGACAGTGGAACCGGACGGATTCTCACTTGGGATCTGGACCAGAGCCTGGCACAAATCGACGACGCTATGGATGGAAGAGAAGTTCATAGAGCATGCGCTCGAAGATACCATTCAATGAATTTTCGCACACCTGATTGGATGCGAGTTGCGGGCGCGTAACCCAGGACCCGCCGCGCCTTCGAGATATCGGCGTAGGTTGCCGGCATGTCGCCTGGCACCGGCGGGAGCAGGTTGATCCTCGCCTTTTTCCCAAGCGCACTTTCAATCTCGGTAATCATTTTGCTGAGTTCGATCGTTTCGCTTTCTCCGAGGTTAAAGATGTCGAAAGGCGCACCGTCGCTCTTGATGGAAGCGATCACGCCCTGGATGATATCTTCGATATAAGTAAAATCCCGGCGCGCACTCCCGTCGCCGTAGACGTCGATCGGTTTCCCGCGATAAATTAAATCGGTGAACTTGTGAATTGCCAGATCCGGGCGCTGGCGCGGTCCGTAGACAGTAAAAAAGCGGAGGCAGATCACTTCAATGTGATAGAGGTAAGAGTAGTTCGAGCAAAGGTGTTCACCCGCTAGCTTTGTGGTCGCGTACGGACTCAACGTTTGGGCCAGAACCTGGTCTTCCCGGAATGGAATAACTCCCGACGCGCCGTAGACCGAAGAACTCGAGGCAAAGACGAAGCGCTGGACTCCACACTCTTTGGAGGCCTCAAGAAGGTGGAAGGTCCCGTTGATGTTAGTGGCAAGATAAAGCTCCGGACGCTGAATGGAAGGTCGCACGCCAGCTCGGGCGGCAAGATGGACAACGACCTCCGGCCGTTCCGCCGAGAAAGTGTCCAGAACGGCGTCTTTGTCTCGAATATCGATCGCATGGAGGCGAATGTCGGCCAGTACCGGTTGTAGATTCTTCCTTTTGATCTGGGGATCGTAAAAGTCGTTGAAATCATCGATGACAGAGACCGTGTGCCCGTCGGCTAACAAGGACTCCACCAAATGGGAACCGATAAATCCGGCACCTCCTGTGACCAGTACTTTCATATCGCGACCGGCTCGAAACTGGGAGGAAAAGGCCAGGAGCGCAAGGCGTAAGTTCGAAGAGCTTGCGGCGAGCGTCGCTGACAACGAGTTCACGAGTGACAGAAATCCCGGGATGCCTCGTTCTTTCAGAATTTACTCGGTTGACACGGAGCAAGTTTGGCACGGTATAATAAGAAAATGGCTGAACTGAAGAAGGGAGTGGCAAGAATTCCGGTACCGCCGAGGAAGCAGCCCAAAGTGGAGGATCCCGAACGCGTAGAAGCCGGCCACCCGGATCAACATCTTCCGGAGACCGAATCACGCGGAGTCCATATGTTGATGTCCGACGCAGGCCAGGCCAAGCGGGATCCGCTGACCGTTCCTTTGATCGGGTTGCTGCTAGCTTTTTCGGTGATATCGCTTATTGTGCAATTGCTGATTGCGTTCAGCTGACCCGGAATGAGTCGGCCGGAGGCACAGCCAAAAACTTTAAGTTTATGTCTACCGAATCAGTTACTCATCTAGACGAAACCACTTTTGATCAGACGGTGAGCGCCGCGAACGTCCCGGTGCTTGTTGACTTCTGGGCGACTTGGTGCGGCCCATGCCGGATGATCGCACCGGTTCTGGACGAAATTGCCAAAGAGCAGGGGACCGCCGTTCGGATCGCGAAGGTGGATGTGGATAACAATCCCACCCTTTCGAATCGCTTTGGAATCCGGAACATTCCGACGATGTTATTTTTCAAATCGGGTGAGGTCAAAGATCAAGTCGTCGGTCTGACCAGCAAGGCGGACCTGATCTCTCGTCTGAACGCTCTAAAATAAATAGCAAACCTCGCAGGTTTTGGATGAAACTCATCAGAGCCTGCGATAGGTTCTAGGGTATGCATACGATCGCTCTCGTCACGCCAGGGCCGACTGAGTGGGTATTGATTCTCGTAATCGTGCTTGTTTTGTTCGGCGCGAAGAAGCTCCCCGAACTGGCGCGGAGTTTGGGTCAGAGTATGAACGAGTTTCGGAAAGCTCGGGAGGAATTTGACAAAGAACTTCACCAGGCCGGCCAAGATCTGAAGAGTTCACCTCCTAATACCCAGCCGGTTCAGCAAGTTTCACCCAGTCAACCTGCACCGGTGCAGGCCGTTCAAACCCAGCCACCCGCTCAACAACCGACTCAGCCTTCCTAGAGCCAGGTTCCGTAGTCTTTTCAAGCCCGGTCCGGCGTTTGCCAGACCGGGCTTTTATTATGTCTGCTCAGAAGATTTTCGGACTTGGTGCATTGGGGCTGTTCTGGCTATCCAGGATCGCTCTTGGCGAGGAAGCGGTGACTTTCGCTCACTACAATATCGAAAACTATCTCGAAATGAATCGGACCGAGGGCGGTCAAGCCGTTTTGGGCCCCAAACCGGAACGCGAAAAGAATACGCTGATCCGGATAATCAAAGAAATTCACCCGGATATACTCGGCGTCGCCGAGATGGGCCCACCCGATCAATTCGAGGAGTTTCAAAAGCGTCTCAAAGACGCCGGTCTTGACTTTTCATTCAGCGAGTACGTCAACGGGCCGGATCGGGATCGTCACCTGGCATTGCTGAGCCGGTTCACGATCGTGGAACGCCACTCTGAAAAAGATCTGTTCTTCGACCTGAACGGGCAACGGGAACCGGTCGAACGCGGATTTCTGGATGTCACGATCGAAGTAAATCCGACATTCCGTCTGAGAGTGGTCGGCGCCCATCTGAAGTCCAAGTTGGCGGCTCCATCAGGGGAGGCGCTTCTGCGGCGAAACGAGGCTCGCCTGCTGCGCCAGCACATCGATGGGGTGTTGACGAAAGATCCGAACGAAGACCTGCTGGTCTATGGCGATCTTAATGACACGAAGGATCAACCTGCGATTCAGGAGATTCTCGGTCCCCGGCAAGGGCCGAATCGCTTGCGAGAGATTCCCCTGGCAGATGCGCAAGGAGATCGTTGGACCTACTACCGGCGTCTGAGCGACACCTATGATCGGATTGACTTTATCCTGGCAGATAAGGCGATCTGGCCGCAAATCGATCAAGCGCACTCTTATTTGTATCGATCGATTGATTGGTATACGGCCAGCGATCATCGGCCGGTCGTGGTCGTGCTCAAGGCGAAAACGCCATAAAGGCGCAGCCAACGATCACCGCATTCCCAACGTCCGAAGAACTCGAGGACGAGGACGAGTAGCCTAGAAAGCCGGGGGTTTCTGGGTGCGACATGAACACTGTCGCGAATAACGCGCAAAAACGTCAAAATTTATATTTTTACAAACTCCTCACTCCCAGCGAGATCCTTCAAGTGTTCATGGGGCGGACGATAGAGGATTTCCGTACTGACACTGACACTGGCACTGACAACTATTTCGTGCACTGACAACTAATTCGTTCCCGTGTACCTTATCCGCACTGACTGATGGACTTTCTTATCGTTTTGATGCTCGCGATGCTGGTTGGGGTCAGTGGCGCGATCTACTTTCGGATTTTCAGGCTTATCTATACACAGAACGGCGGGAAAGTCGTGGCGAACGATTTCACGCGGACGGACGGGTATCTGGCGCTTGGCTGCGTCACCATTTTTGCCCTGCAATGCTTGCAAAATCTGCAAGGGAAAGGTAGCGCGATACCCGCGACAATCGATACGAATCTATTGGTTGTGGTGCAGCTCGGATTCTGGCTATTCGTGATTGGAACGATCCTGTTCTCGCTTCTGTTCCGTCGGATGCGTCCAGCGGATCTTTTCGGGTTCGATCGGCTCGGTTTTACGAAAGTGTTTCTCTGGGGCGCAGGGCTATTAATCGCTGCGCTCCCACTGATTTTCGCTAGCAGCGCGGTGTTCTCGAGCCTGATGCACGTCAATTCGCAAAAAGATTCGCAACCGATCATGCAATTGTTTGAGCGCGTTTCGGACCCGACCAGGAAGATCCCGATTATTCTGTTGGCGATAGTCATCGCGCCGCTCGCGGAAGAATTCTTCTTTCGCGGTTTCTTATATGGAGTTCTCAAGCGTTATGCAGGAGGTTTGCCGGCCTTGCTGTTAACCGGGGTGGCGTTTGCGGTGATCCACCTTCATCTCCCTTCCTTGTTGCCTCTCTTCCTCTTGGCTTGCGTGTTGACGCTTGCTTACGAATTATCCGGCTCGCTGCTCGTGCCGATGGCCATGCACGCGCTTTTCAACGCAATCACGTTAGTCGGCGTCTTTTTCGCGGGTAAATGAAGCTAAGCGAACTCGGAGAAGACGTTATTGTCCATCGATTGACGCGCTCGCTCCGTCTCGACCGTCGAGTCAGGCTGGGCGCCGGGGATGATTGCGCAGTGGTGGAGACGGCGGGTCGCCTGCAGCTGTTGAAATCGGATTGCCTGATCGAAGGGATTCATTTTTTGCCCGATGCCGATCCGAAATGGATTGGATGGAAAGCCATGTGCCGGTCGATCAGCGACATTGCGGCAATGGGAGGAACCCCACTGGACGCTCTCGTGACCTTGGCGGTTCGTCCAGAGACAGAGTTCACCTGGCTGCAACGAGTCTACGCCGGTCTGCAGACGGCGGCGAAGATCTACCAGGTCAATCTGGTGGGTGGCGAAACCGCAAGATCGCCCGGCCCGTTCTTTCTGTCGGTTGCGCTGACTGGAACGGTCGAACGCGGGAGGTACGTGGGGCGTTCTGGCGGACGAAACGGGGATTGGTTATATGTCACGGGACGATTGGGAGGATCGATCGGCGGCAGGCATTTGCGCTTTCGGCCTCGCGTCCCCGAAGCGCGCTGGCTGGTCAGTCATTTCCCGGTCCACGCAATGATGGATTTGAGCGACGGGCTGGCAAGTGATCTTCCCCGTTTGGCGAAGGCCAGTCGTCTTGGCTTTGAAGTCGATCTGGCGAGGCTTCCGCTTCACCGAGGGTCCAGCCCTGAAAACGGATTGCGGGACGGCGAGGATTACGAACTGCTCTTTGCCGTGCCGACGGCCGCAAAAAAACGATTGGAAATCGAATGGCGGACGAAGTTCCCAAAATTGCGATTAACGGCGATCGGTAGACTGGTCGAAAATGGCACGGCCGATTTTTCAGGGAAAGGGTATGATCATTTCGCCCGATGAACACAGGATGCGTCGGCTCTCCGACAACCCAGCAGAGACCCGTTTGATCGCTTCGGAAATTGTCAGGAACGCGCCGGCGGCCACAGTCCTGAGCCTGATCGGTGATCTTGGCGCCGGCAAAACCGAGTTCGTCAAAGGGCTCGCACTCGGACTCGGAATCGAAGGGGAAATCACCAGCCCCACTTTTACCATTCTCCATGAGTATAGAGGAGGTCGGCTTCCCCTTTTTCACCTGGATTTCTATCGCCTGCGTGAAGAATGGGAACTGGATGAGATCGGATTCGACGAGTATTTGCGGGCGGGCGGCATTTGCGCCATTGAGTGGGGCGACAAATTTCCGCACCGCTTGCCGCCCGACACGATGAAAGTGGTCTTCTCGATTCGTCCGGACGACCGAAGGGAGATCGCCTGGTGACGAGTTTGATTATCGAGAACTCCACTGCAAGTGGGACCGTGGTGTTCGCCGGTGACGGAGGCATTCTGGTGCGCCGCGAGTTTTCCAAGGCCGGAGAACTCGCTGTTGCGATCCATGAAATATTTTTAGAACTTGGCGCCCCGGACGAAATTATCGTCGGGATCGGACCTGGTTCTTACACTGGGTTACGGGTGGCGTCGGCGATGGCGATCGGGATTCAGCTGGCGCTGGGCTGTCCGGCGTTTGGGTGTCCATCCGTTTTCGGCTATCAGAATGTCTCCTACCATGTCGTCGGCGATGCCCGGCTCGGCGCGGTTTTTCTGGCCGGTATCGAGAACCAACGGCTGATCCGTGGTCCGGTATTACTGCCGATCGCAGAATTTCAATCTTGGTGGCCGAGCTTGGGTGACGCGCCCATTTTCGCGATCGGCCCGGTGCCGGGCTGTCCCGATCTGCCGATCGTTCGGCCTGAAGCGGAATACCTGATTCGATGCCGGGAAAGTTTTACTCCCTCGCTTGAGCCACTGTATCTGAAGGAACCGCACATCACCGTAAGCAAAACGTCAGGCCGGAGCGCGTAAGCAAAGCGCGCCGCTTTGCTTCTTTAACCCCGGAAGAAAGACGGCAGCTCCAGCCTGGAAGCGCGCCGACATCGAGTATTTCAGCCCAGACAGGCTGGAAGCCTATCCTACACTACGCCGTCGC
>DATHPZ010000058.1:0-4684 GCA_035483355.1 Chthoniobacterales bacterium
GAGAGTCGCCGAAGGCCCTACCGAGTAACCATCGCGGAAACCCAATCCCCCATGCGCCTTTGTTTCCTTTGCTGCCTTCTGTTCAAATTTTCTTCGCTGCCTTTTGTCGGGCATTGATCGAAGCGGTTCAAGCGAGGACGATGACGATAGCGGAACGATGCCGCCCATGGCTCAGTCCACGATCTCGACGGGTGTACCCAACTCAACGTTATTGAAGAAAGTTTCCGCCATCTTTCCAGGCATCCGGATGCATCCGTGGGA
Organism: Chthoniobacterales bacterium; assembly: GCA_035483355.1. Classification (GTDB taxonomy): domain Bacteria; phylum Verrucomicrobiota; class Verrucomicrobiia; order Chthoniobacterales; family JAFAMB01; genus JAFAMB01. The sequence continues at coordinate 262 of DATHPZ010000058.1, forward strand.
GGCGGGGTAGCCGGGCAAATAGCCTTCGTGCATGCCAACGCCTCCCGTGATGCGCATGAAAAAAGGCATCGGGGCCCCTTTGAAGAGCGCTCCGGGAGGTTTCGGATCCTTCCCCGCTTCAACATCCTTTTGCACGACATTTCCTGTGGTATCCACATAATCTCCGTAGAGGGTCGAAGCGTGATCCTTATCTTTTTGAATGATCTTGTACCTACCAACCGGTGTATTGTGACCTTCTCGTCCGGCCGATACCTGGGATTCGCCCACGAGCACATCGGCCTTGTAAAAATAGGCCCGTTGCTCCTTGAGATAAATCTTGACGGAGGGCTGTCCCTGTACGCCGTCTCCGTCCCAATAGGAGATTGGGTCGTAACTTGATCCTGGTTCGGGAGAGTTACCGCCGGTCGCCGGTAGATAAGTAGTGTTCGGATTTGCCAGGCGCGATTTTTCGCTCTCACCGCACCCGGCAAGGAGCAAAGCCGCCACAATTATCGGAAACCATCGAATACTCATAGGCCGGAAATCAGCTCGGAATAAACTCGATTCCGCGAATCGTCAAGTAACCTCCATTACGTTTCCCGGTGACGGAAGGATGCACGCACCGTTTGCCGGAGCGGCCAGCGTCTGCTATATCGTGAGCGTCACCTATGCCCACCTACGAATATAGATGCGAAAAGTGCAATCAGACATTTGACGCTTTCCAGTCCATGAAGGACGAGGCGTATGCCGTTTGCCCGGAAAAATTATGCCGGCAAGAGGTTTGGGGCGAAGGGAAGGTGAAGCGCCTGATTGGGACAGGTGCAGGACTGATTTTCAAAGGTTCCGGGTTTTATACCACCGACTACCGAAGCTCGAATTACAAAGAGAGCGCCAAAAAAGAAAGCGAAGCCGGGTCACCCAAAGAAAGCGGGTCGTCCAAGGAAAGCGGGTCGTCCAAAGAAAGTGGGTCGTCCAAAGAGAGCGGGTCGTCCAAAGAAAGCGCGTCGTCGAAGGAAAGCGGGTCATCGAAGGAAAGCGGGTCATCCAAAGAAAGCGGATCGTCTAGGGAAAGCGGATCATCCAAAGGCGACGGCGCCAAGGGCGGTTCGGACAAGGGTGGGGCGGATAAGAAAGCCGGGTCTTCCGGATCGGCGCCATCCACGAGCAATTGAGGGTAAAGGTGTCGGACGCGTCGGGCCAGATGACAAAGCAATTCAATGGCATATAGTGAACAGATGTTCAGGTTGACTCGGGGTGAGCAATTGCTGGTTGCCGCGCTTGGCTTGGCGCTGCTTCTGGGAGCCGTTGTTAAACACGTTCGGGCAACCGTCGTCCAGCAACAGCAGGTTGAGTCCAGGTAAAGAAAATGCAGAGATCTTTTAACGAAGTCGTTGAACAAATCATCGAAAGGGATCCACGTTACGGGAAAGAAGCCTACATCTTCCTCAAAGAAGCGCTCGAATTTACGATCAAACAGAAGAAACGTGGAAAAACCGAAGCTGGATCGCACGTGAACGCCGGTGAACTGCTCGATGGATTTCGACAACTCGCATTGAAAGAGTTCGGACCGATGGTGATGACGGTGCTGGAATACTGGGGCGTACGGGCTTCCTGTGATGTTGGGCAGATGGTGTTTAACTTGATCGGTGCGGGTGTTTTTGGGAAGACGGAATCCGATTCGGTCGATGATTTTGATCAAACCTTGGATTTTCGGATGGCATTTGTGGCACCGTTTGAGCGTCGTAGTTCAAATCCGGCAAATTCCTGAAGCTCGAAAGAATTTCAATGGGGATTCCGGAAGTTCATCCTACCCTTTTCGAACTCTCGAATGGATTGACCGTCATTGTCGCTGAACAGCATTCAGCGCCGGTGGCCAGTATTCAGGCCTTTTGTCAGACCGGCAGTGTTCATGAAGGAGAGTGGCTCGGCGGCGGGCTGACCCACTTGCTGGAGCACATTCTCTTCAATGGAACGGAGAACCGGACCTCAAAGCAGATCAGCGACGAGATTCACAGTGTTGGCGGTTACGTGAATGCCTACACATCGTTCGATCGTACGGTTTTCTGGGTTGATTGCCCGGCCGCAGCGGTCCGACAGTCGATCGATATCTTAGGCGATATGCTGTTTCGGTCACTCGTCGAGCCGGAACCTCTCGAAAGGGAGATGGATATTATCCGACGCGAGTTCGACATGGGGCTGGACGATCCGGACCGTGTTCTCAGTTACCTCATGTTCGGAACGGCTTTTCAAGTCCATCCTTGCCGCTATCCGGTGATCGGCATCCGGGGAGTGTTTGATCAACTGGCTCACGCCGACGTCCTCCGGTATTATCAGCGACGGTACATTCCGAATAATCTGTTTCTTGTGGTGGTGGGTGATGTCGACCCGGACCGGGTCCAAGCCGACGCGGAAGAACTGCTTGGATTCGCCAAACGCGGGCCGTTGGAGCCGGTCATCTTGCCGGAAGAACCTCGTCAACTGGGTCGTCGGGAGACCTCGCAAAGTTTTGCCTCCGATCTCGCTTATTTCAATCTTGGCTGGCACGTGCCCGGTGTTTCGCATGATGACATGGCGGCGCTCGACGCGGCTTCCGTTGTTCTGGGCGGCGGCGCGAGTTCGCGGCTTTATCAACAGCTGCGCGAAAAGGAGGGCCTCGTGTACGGGGTCGGAGCCTATGCGTATACCCCGGGTTTTCCAGGTCTGCTGACAGTTTCCGGGCAATGTGCCAAGGAAGTGGCGGATCTCGTGCCGAATCGGATTGTGGAATGTGTCAACGATCGACGGCAGCGCCGATTCTCCGAAGAGGAACTAAGGAAGGCGAAGCGGATAATCACGGTCAACGCGATTGAGCAGTTTCAGACCGTCAAAGGTTTGGCATCCGATCTCGGCTTGAACTGGTTGTATGCGAGGAACCTCGATTTTAGCCGGCATTACCTGGAGCGACTGCAGGCCGTAACTCCGGCGGAAGTGGAACGAGTCGTTTCCCGATACCTCACGGAATCCAATCTAACCGTCGCGGTGCTTCGCCCTGGGGATGAATCGAAGCGGGTATCGATTGGGAAAAAGAAGACCGCGGACCCGCAACTCCATGTGATGAGCAATGGAACCAAGGTCGTTCTGGTTCCTGATCGACGTCTTCCGATGATCTACGCTTCCGCGGTTTTTCGAGGCGGTACACTCTATGAGACGGTCGGAAATAGCGGAATCCATCGGTTACTTACGCAAGCCATGCCCAAGGGTACGAAAACCAGGTCCGCCGAGCAAATCGCCGAGCAGATTGAGGGAATCGGTGGCATGCTTTTCGTCGAATCCGGGTTTAACACGATGCGGATCGCGGCCAGTTCGTTGATCGAGGATTTCAGCGATGCGTTTGCCGTGATGATGGACGTGGCGGTTAATCCGGTTTTCCCGACCGAATCGACGGAACGCGAGCGGGAAAGTCAGATCGCCGCCATCCGCGCGGAGAAAGCCCAGCCACAGAGCATCGCGCGGAATTTGTTGAGAGCAGAGATTTACGGGGATCATCCATATGGCCTGAACCCGCTCGGCCGCGAAGAAACGGTGCTGCAGATTACGCAAGCCGATCTGGTCGGCAAACATCGGGCCTGTTTTATCTGGCCCAGCGCAGTTTTTGGGTTTTGCGGCGATTTCGAATCTGAGCGGATCCTTGAGATGATCGAACGTGCAACACAGGATTTACCGGAAGAGAAACCTTTGCCAGAGCCGTTGGTCTCGGTGCAGAGCGATTTCAAAAGCCGGCTGGTCACATCTTACGAAGGCAGACATCAGGCAGTCGTTTGCGTCGGCTATCTTGCCTGTACGATTGAAAGCCCGGATCGACTTGGTCTCGAAATACTCGATGAGGCTGCGGGTGACTCGAGCTCGCGGTTTTTTGTCAAGGTGCGCGAGGAACTAGGATTGGCCTACTCTGTCGGAAGCTCGTTGTTCCTGGGAATTGCTCCGGGAATATTCAGCCTGCACGCGGCAACCGCTCCTGAGAAAGTAGAACAGGTCGTGGAAATTATGACGCGCGAGCTGGAGAGCCTCTGCAAACATGGGCTCGAGCCGGAAGAGTTTGAGCGAGCCAAAACAAGAACACTCTCTCAACTAGCTTTTCAGCTCCAAAACATGGATTCCAATGCGCACAGCGTGGCGTTCAATGAGTTATACGGCTTGGGATACGATTATGTCCACCGCCGCAGGAAGAAGATCGAGAGTCTGACGATCGATTCGGTCAATGAAGTCACTCGGAAATATTTGATGGATAAACCGGCGATAACGGTCATTGTTAGGCCTTGAGTGCAACGGAAGATCCGATATGGCAGAATACCAGAATACGACTGTTTCTTCGGGCGAGATGACACAGCGGTTTATCGAGTTCGTGATGATGCAGGCCCAGAACGCAGCCTTCATGCTGGGGCAGATACCGCATCCTCAAACGGGG
>DATHPZ010000059.1:0-3259 GCA_035483355.1 Chthoniobacterales bacterium
GAGCCCGAAGGCAATCCACTTGTGATACTTTGGATTCTTGGTAATCGCGATGTTGGCGGCGTTGAAGGCATTTTCCGTATCTGTTTTCGCCTGAGGCGCGTCGATAATGTTTTCTTTTGGGAAACCTGCCGCGATCAGCGCATCCGTCGCGCCAGTTGTCCGATCATGCGCGGTCGGAAGCTGTTCGTAGGTGATGCGAATGGCGCCAACGTCGCTCATGTTCCAATTCCGTTTCTTGATTTCGTCAGCGATGGCATTTCCGACCTGCTTGCCGATTTCCGACGCCGAAATCCCCATGTGCGGGACGCTCTCAATTGGGTTGCCCTTACCATCGACTAGTCGATCGTCAACCGTCATTAATTTGAGATTATGTATTTTGGCTTTCGCCACAATGCCGGGCCCAAGCTTTACGTCGGGCGGGCAAATGATAAATCCCTGCGCCTTTTGAGACGCCAGGTTGTCGATCGCCGTGATCACCTTCTCACCATCGACCGCACCGATTTTGATCACGGTAAATCCCTTTTCCTTGGCCGCTTGTTCAGCGAAACGCCATTCATCCTGAAACCAAGGTTCTTCCGGCTGTTTAACGACGAAACCTATCTTGACGGTTTCGTCCGCTAACGAGCGACTGACGAGGGGAACGCTCAACGCTCCGACCGCCATTGTCGTAATGAAAATACGAATTATTCTGTCTACTCTCATGGTGATTATTGATTGGTCAATTGGGCTCAATTTCCGAAATTTGCCATTTAAAGAAGGGGATTGTGGGGCTCGTGTGCTGGGTTTGCTCTAGTGTCTGGCTTCCCCTCGACGCTTGGGAAAACTGAAGGGGGAATTTCAGCACCTGGGATGGATCATATCACAGCGCTCGCGCATGGGAAATTGATTTGGAAGCCTGGACCCTGGTTGCTTCCGGTCGCAATCCCGCCTGCCCTTCCGAGCACAAATCATTCTTTGACCATCCTCCAAAGAATCCGGCGACCAGGACGAGCCCGGGGATGATCGGGGTTCAAACCGGTTGCACTCCGCAGACCTTTCGGGATAAGAAAACTTCCTTAACCTAGAAACATTTAAAAAAAAGGTTGTTTCTGTATGAGGAAAGTAATGATATAACACATCGTAAACATGTCCCTTTTTCTTTCCGGACATAAGGAAAGAAAACAACAGCGAAACTCAAAAACAGAAGCAAACCAGACTTATGACTTTAAATCGTGTCCTATTGATCGGTAACCTGACCGCCGACCCTGAGCTATTGGAAGCTGGGAAGACCAAGATCGTGAATTCATCGCTCGCCAATCATCAGTTTTATGAAAACGGACAGGAGGAGCGGCAGGAGGTGACGACCTTTGTCGAGGTAAAGATCTGGGGTGCTTCGGCGGAAAATTTCGCGAAATTTGCCCGGCGCGGACAGGAAATTCTGGTGGAGGGCTCGCTTCGACAAGATCGCTGGGAAGATGACCAGGGGAACAAACGGTCAAAGCTCTATGTGAACGTCTTGACGTGGCAGTTCGCTCAACGGAAAAACGACGAATCGCCGGCGAAAACGCCCGGCAACGGTCTGGTGAAAAAACGTTAGACCCAGCTTTAGACCTTGTCATGGTCAAATGGCATACGCGGTTTCCCTCCGTCGAGGAAGATACGTTTGCACGGAGGCGACATTGTGCAATCGGGCGGACCGGCTGCCCCCTAAAGCGTTGCGCGCTGTTTAGGAATGAAGCATCATCAGAGCCATTCGCTCCGGCTTTACTGTATGAAGCATGGCTTTCTTGGTGTCAGAGTGGTCGGCGCCGGTCGGCAGACAATCTGCTGACCAACACAAGCGTCAGATATCGATTGCAGCAGAGTAACTATGAAAGAGCAATTTCAAGCGGCTGAAAAGCCAACGATGTATTTCATTGGTGTCACCACGAGCAAGTCTTCCATCAATAAGATCTTCCCGCTCTGGGCCGAACGCCTCGAGCTAGGAAGTTGCCAATTGAAAGGGATCGATTTCCAACTGCACGATCAACCAGAGCTCTACCGGGAGGCCGTCAAATTTATAAAGGGTGATCCGCTATCTCGCGGCGCGCTGGTGACGACGCACAAGATGGACCTGTGCGATGCGTGCCGCGACATTTTTGATGCGCTAGATCCGTTGTCGGATTCCATGGAAGAAGTTAGCAGCATCTTCAAGAGAGGCGGTAAGTTGCATGGTCGCGCCGTCGACCCGATAAGCAGCGGGCTGGCGTTGCAGGCGTTCCTGCCGCGCGATCATTGGAAGGCCACGAACGCCGAAGCGTATATTATGGGGGCCGGTGGATCGGCGGTGGCTTTGACCTGGTATCTTGTCCAGTTGCGCCATGGCGTGAATCGGCCCTCCAAGGTGCATGTGGCCAATCTCGGCCGGCCGCGGCTTAATCATCTGCGGGAACTGCACGCTTCATGGAAGTCTGGCGTCCCTCTCGAATGTCACCTGGTTAACGAACCTGGAGATGCAGACGCAATCCTGCAGTCGCTCAAGCCGAGTTCGCTCGTCGTCAATGCGACCGGATTGGGCAAGGACGCACCGGGATCGCCGATCACAGATGGTGCGAAATTTCCCGCCAATTCACTTGTCTGGGAATTCAATTATCGGGGTGACCTGGTATTTCTGCGCCAGGCAGAAGCTCAGAAAGCGGCGAAGAATCTAACAATTGAAGATGGCTGGATCTATTTCGTGCATGGGTGGACGCGCGGTATCGCGGATGTATTCGACGTGGACATTCCGACGCAGGGGAGCGCGTTCGACGATCTTGCTCGCATCGCGGCGAGCGTCCGATGATCAGCAGCGCCAGACGAGAGATCGCCTTCCGGAGTCTCAAGTCATATGTTCCGTCGAAGATCCGCCATGGACCAGTTCGGCGGCTTGTCTGAGCGCCACCAGCAGGCTGCGCTCGTCGGCTTTTCCGGTGCCCGCAATGTCGAAAGCGGTGCCATGGTCAACGGAGGTACGGATGACCGGCAAACCGACCGTGATGTTCACCCCTGTCTCGATTCCAAGCACATTTATCGGGCCATGGCCCTGATCGTGATACATCGCCACGACGATATCGAAGTCGCCCCGGCCGGCGCGGAAAAATAGCGTGTCCGCCGGCAGCGGACCTTCCACCTTCCAGCCTCGGGCCTGGCAGGCGCGCACGGCAGGTTCGATCTTCGATTCCTCCTCGCCGCGGCCAAATAGACCGTGCTCGCCTGCGTGTGGATTGATGCCGCACACACCAATACGAGGGTGCGCGAATCC
>DATHPZ010000060.1:0-4578 GCA_035483355.1 Chthoniobacterales bacterium
GGCGTAGAGACGCTCCGGCGGAAACTTCCAGCGTTGAACCAGGAGTTCCCAGGCCCACTCGATCGCTTCTTTCTTGAAGTAGTCTCCGAAACTCCAATTGCCGAGCATTTCAAAGAAAGTGTGATGATAGGTATCGAAACCAACATCATCGAGGTCGTTGTGCTTGCCGCCCGCCCGGATGCATTTCTGGGTGTCGGCCGCGCGAGGCGGCGTGAACGGGGGTTTTTCCTGGCCAAGAAAATAGGGCACAAACTGGTTCATGCCCGCGTTCGTAAAGAGCAGATTTGGAGTGTTCGGAAGCAGGCTCGCAGAAGGCACGATGGTGTGCTGTTTTTCCCGGAAAAAACTCAAAAATGATTGCCTTAATTCGGATGCCTTCATGATAGAGCGCCTGATACCGAGCCGGGAAGATGCGCGAAAAACCGCGGCCGCTCAAGTACGAGCTGAAAACCAGGTGCGGCAAGGCAGAGTCTACCGGGGAAGCGTTGCCCGTTGCCTTATCGCAAGCTGACTTCCCGGCCAGTCAAGCTGGACTGATAAATTGCATCCAACATTTCCATGAGCAGGACGGCCTGGACAGAACTGTTGATCGCAGCTTCTTCACCGCGGATTGCCCGGAGAAAATTTCGCATCTGGGAAACAAATTCGTGCGCGACAGGCTCAAAAGACAACTCACTGTCGACCAGTTTCCCATCCTTATCCTCGAATAACGACAAAGGCGGAATTCTGACCGACGGATGCAGCTGGAGCGTGTCCACGATGCGGATGGACCCTTTCGGTCCGAACAGTGTGGTACTGAATAATTCGCGTGTGCCCCATTTCCCAAGAGGAATGTCGTCGGTCAGATTCGCCGCCCAGGAAACCTCGAACAAGACGGAAGCGCCATTTTCGAACCGGATCATCCCACAGGCGCTGTCTTCCACATCAAAGACCGGTGTTTTCACCAGCTGAGGAAATTTTTGATAGGTCTGAGCTGAGACCGTCCTCGGTTTTGGATTCCCCATCAAGTACCAAGCAGCGTCGATTGCATGAACTCCAAGATCGATCAATGCGCCCCCGCCTGCTCGCGAACGATCGGTGAACCATCCGTCGATACCTCCGGGGGTTCCCCGTGAGCGTACCCACATTGTTTTGGCTAAATAAATCTCACCGAGCCGCCTTTCCGCGACGGCTCTCCGCGCCGCCTGGACCGAGCCGGAAAAACGCATTTGCCGGCCAAAAAAATAGATCAATCCTCGTTTCTCGGCCTCTCCGTGCAACTGTCGCATCTGCTCGGCATTCAGAGTGGGCGGCTTTTCGCACAACACATGTTTCCCGGCCTGCAGAGCTTTCAGTGTGCCGGGGAAATGAAGCGAATTCGGCAAACTGACAACGACCGCGTCGAGTTCAGGATCAGCCAGCATCTCGTCGTAATTACCGAAAACCTTTTCCGGCGAATACTTCGCGGCAAATTTTTTCCGCCGTTCTTCGCTGAGATCGCACGCGGCGTATAAATGGCCAAGGCCGGATCCTTGAACCCCTTCTGCATGCCGTTCACCCGGCCAACCCAGGCCGACTATACCAACATCGTATTTGTCCATCGCTCGCCAAGAAGGAAGAGCGAAAACAGCCGGGATGCAAACATCAGCGCGAAAATCTCCCGACAGCTTTGGCCTGGCCGATTCTCGCGCTAAGGCTCAATCTTCGAACCGGCGCGGTAGTCACCAAGATCGATCGGTGCGGTTGCGTAGGGCGGTTGGCCGACGATCCCAACTTCGTAAGTCTCGCCGACGATCGACTGGGGCCATTCTGTCATGTACTCCTCGATATCCTGCCGGTTTAGCATCTGGCCCTCTTGCAGATTCTTTTCTGATATGGCTTCGTCTTTCGCAGCTCTCATATCCACCAGGTGCTGTTTGATTTTCGTCAGCTTGTCGTTCCCTCTGGCCAGCTTTATCTCCTCGACAGCGGCAACGGCAGCGTAATAGGCCGGAAGTGTCAAAAATTCACCAAGAATTTCGTTCAGATCCTTCGTGGTTTTGCCCGCCGTGAACCAGCCATCATCGGTGGCTCCGCCAACGGTGTAACTTGCCGCGTCTGCAGACAATCCGGAGAATTTGGCTGACATCGCTTCCAGGAGCGGATTGCCGCTAGCTCGAATCTGGCTGAATTTCATTTGCAGCTCGCCCAGCGTTTTTTGGAGGTCTTTGGCCAGATACGCCATGCTGTTCCCTTTTTCAGGCAGGCCCGCAGCCAGCTTGTTGAAATCAGATGACGCCCTTATTCCCGGCGTCTTCCCGGAATCGGCATCCACCATCCCGCGAACGAGCTTTTCGCTGCTGGCAACGATCAAATAGTCTCCATACCGTGCCAAGGTCGGTGTCAGGTAGGGTATCTCTTCGACTCCTTGCAGCACGCGCATGCGGAGGTCCGGCTGATCAATTTTATCGACCTTTGGATTCATGGCGAACAAGGCGTCCAGCCGATCGAACAGCTTGTCGTTTCTGACCTTCCAAACCAATGCGCCAGCAGGCTCGGGCATCTCATATTCTTCGTTCCCCAACGGAATTTTAACCGTAGTTCTCAAGTTCAAGGTCACGATGATTCCAACCTGGTCGCCCAGCGAGCTGAGGAGATCCTCCGGACTCAATCCGGTAAAGGCCTGTTCCTGTTGCGAGAAACGCTGCTGCCATTTCGCGACTTCCGGAACTCCCGAGCCGACCAACTCCTTCGATAGAACCCCCCAGAGCACGGCGAGGTTGAAATCAAAAAATGCGAATCCCTCGGTGTTTTCAGGGAGCATTTTAGTAAACGAGAAGTCGTGCGGCGGTTTGGCGAAAGTATCCCACAAAAACCCGGCGCGATCCGGAAGGTAGGTATAGGTCTTGTTGAGAAAAACACCCGGCTCGATTTTGCGGGAGCTCAATCCGATCGCCTTCACCCCCTGAAGACCGCTGTGGAGAATCAAGCGAATTCCCAGATCGAAATCCTTTTGCAGCCTGTTTTTTTCGTCCTGAGACAGAGTCGGATCTGACACCGCCGTATCGCGGATAGATTCCAATTTCTTGTCTAATTCTCCCAATGCTTTCTCGGTGCTCCAATAGAGATAAATGACGCCGTCCGGATCGAGATTTCCTGCTACGCGTTGGTAAGAGGAAATGCCGGGCGCCGAACCGCCCAAACTCTCCTCCGTTCCCACAGGCTGGCGACCGGGTTGTTGCGCCTCAGCTGGCGTCCGCTGGGATGCCGGCGGAGGCAATTCTTCTGCCCGGGAAATCTGCAGCGCCTCTGTTTCGCACAGGGCCAATAGTAAGATGGCCACAAAGAAAGCCCGGGCAAATCTGCCAGTTCTACCAACCATCGCGATCATTGGCCGTTTTTTTGCGTTGATGACTCGACCCCTGTGATTCAGATATGGCGGCTTTGTTCGCGCCTGGAAAAATCCGCCACGGCGGAACCTCCGGCAAAATGCATGTTATTCGGAGACACGACACTATAATTTCAATACCTCCGGTGACGAGCAAAATTTGATTGGATGTCTGACGCCGCCGTCGGATAACAAGGAATGGCCACTGTTCCTGTCACCATCGAAGAACTGAAACAGCAGACCATGGCGGATCACTCCGCCGGTTCGGTCCATGCCCAGATCGATGAGGTCGCCTCAAAACGGACCAAGGATCAAAAGCCGTATCTTGAAATTCTGTTGCGCGATCGAACTGCCAGTTTCCCGTTGCGAGTCTGGAGCGATCATCCCTCCTTCGGGTATTGCTCTGAGCGTCGCCCGGGGGATTTTGTGGAGGTCCAGGGAGATTTTATGGTCACTCCAACTTTCGGACTTGAAGCAAGAAATTGGAACATGCGACTTTTGACCACTGCGGAAAAAGCCGATTTGCTGGCAGGACCGCTGAATATTCGAGAACGTCAGAGCATCGATTATTCAGCGATCGAATCGTTCAGTGCATCGATACGAGATCCCCGGTTGCGGGAATTGTCCCTTTTGTTTCTCCGCGAATTTGGCGAGCGGCTCAAGCGATCGGCAGGCGCGCGAAGCTATCATCACGCCAGACGCGGCGGATTAGTGGAGCACATCGCGCAAATGATGCGTGCCGGGGATGCGGTGACAGCAGTCTACCCAGCCCTGAACCGCGACCTGCTTTTGGCTGGTATTCTTTTTCACGACGCGGGCAAGCTCTGGGAAAATTGCTTCCCGAAAGAGAGCTTTATCATGCCGCACGACTACCGCGCGGAACTAATCGGGCATATTTCCATGGGCGTCGAGCTGGTGAACCGGCTTTGGCAACGGTTGAAAGAAGGCGCAGAGTTCTCTTCCTGGAACCCGCTTTCTCCCGACTCGGACCTGGTCCGGCTTCACTTGATTCATCTTGTGGCCTCTCATCATGGTGAAAAACAATTCGGATCTCCGATCGAACCCAAAACCCCTGAGGCCATGACTCTCCACCTGATCGATAATCTGGATGCCAAGTTGGAGATGATGTCGAGCGGTTACCAACTGGGAAAACGGCTAGGGCCGGAAGTAATTGAACGGGTGCGCCCGCTCCCGACAAATCTCGTCTCGGCGCTGGCCTCGTTCGCCGAGGA
>DATHPZ010000061.1:0-3351 GCA_035483355.1 Chthoniobacterales bacterium
CTCCGAAGAGCAATGTTGCTAAATTCTTCGACCCCATCGCGGCAATAAAACTTCTCAAATCCTCCTTAACTTAGCGCCATTCAACTCTGGGCTGAATCCTACAGCCCCTGCGGCCTGCGGGGCAAAAACATCCCAAACAGCCCTTATCTTAGATGACATTCAACTCTGGGCTATACTTACTTTTTTGGCCCCTTGGGCCATAGGCAATCCCAACCGGGTTAATTAGTTAAGGAACGCTCTCTATATGGGATGATAGTTTGAAGACCAGGGCGAAGAACTAACTAACCAGCTATAATAGCTGGGGATTGTGCTTGTCGCGATTTGAGGCCGACAAATCTCCGACGGATTTGTCAGCTTCCAAGACGAAATTAGCGCGATATTCTACGTCCCGGTCACCTTGACCAGCAGATGCCCATTTTGGTTGATGGTCGGGAGCGCCGGCAAATTGCGCGTCGCCGGCCCTTCGGTGACCTTGCCCCCCGGATCGAAGGTCGATCCGTGGCATCGGCAATAGAAAGAATGGTCGCGCTCTGCTTTCAGCTCGCATTTCTGATGCGTGCAATAAGAGGAAAGGGCGTCCAGTTTATCGCCCTTGCGGATGACAAAGAACCCCAGATCGCGGAAGCCTTGATAGACGCCATCGGAGGCGTAGTTGTTGAGCGGGCCGGCGTCGATCAGTTTTTCCGCTGGACTACGGGCGTAGCCGTTCTTTGGGTTGGTCGCTGCGGCAGCGGCAGCCAGAAGCAAGAACTGGCGCCGGTTCATACTCTCGATCTCATGGTCTCGGTCATGGCTATTCATCGGACGATCTTAATACTCAAACACCAAGCTGGTAATAAAGCCCCAATGGACGTCGGCACGCGCGTTTTCGCCGATCGGGAAGACAAAGGCACACCCAAGCCGAGGCTGCACTCCGCCGATCGTTTTCATGTTTACCCGAAAGCCAACATCCGCGATGAGACTGTTATTGCCATGATCTTCGTGATTCAGCGTCGTCTCCCCTTCCAATTCAAACATCGGGATGAATTGCTGCACCGCGGGCAAGGGGAGTTCGTCGTGCTGAATCGTATACCCGAAAACGAAGCCGTATTCGAACGTCTGCAATCGGCTATCGTCGCCCGGCCCAAACAGCGTGGAATAGCCGATGATGGATTGGAGTGTAAAGTGTTCACCGAGCAGCAAGTCATTGAAAACTTTAGGGACGACCTCGGTATTCTTGCTTACCGCCGAATTGGTCGGAATCCCTACTTCAATCGCAGTGCCAAAAGTCGTGTTTACGAAACCGTTGCTGGAAACGTATTGATAAATCGGATAACGCGCACCCAGATCGATATTGCCGACTCCTCTTGTGATGTCGCCTGAATCGACATCGCGTTCGTATGGGACCTCTATTTCGAGTGTCATCAACCCGAAGCCCTTTTCCACCTCTGCGGTGATCTGGTCGCTGTGTTGATTGTTCCCCTGGGTGTGCAACCAATCGAGACGCGCTTCGTTCCTTTCCAGGTCTGAATCGTCGATCAGGAACGGCTCCGGAAAAACGCCTTGCCCATACACGCTGCGATGGTCAAGCAAATCGAACAGACCGTACCGTGTGCTGGCCGAGCTGTTTGCGAGTGTGATCGAGGAGGAACCAGCCTGGTCGCTCGACAGCGATCCGGCATGAACGGAAACGGTTGCGGTGACGGCGATCCATAAGGAAACGCAGAGCACTCCAGGGACGTGAGTGAAACCAGAACTCCGTTTTTGTCCCGAACTTGGCCAACGAACCTCCAGGGGCGTCTTTACTTTCATGGGCGGCGAGATTAACCGAAGCACCACGAATCAGCTTTCGTTCGGTTGCCAATAATTAGCGGTGCCTTGCGCGGGATCTTTTGCGCGGTCTGCAAGAAGAGTTTGCTCACGGGTCCCAAATGGGCACATTGTCGCCGTGGCTAGACCTGTTGAGCACCCAAGCGAAATGAATAGCCGGACCGAACTGAAACCGGCGCCGGTGTTCACCGAACGTCCGGCCTGGCATGCCATCGGAAAAGGCTGGCGCCATTTACACGGTAGCGTGAGCGGCGCGGGATTGAGCTTTGAGTGGCATAACTTCACGGTGCGTGAGGAACTCAACTGGGGTAAAAGCTTTCATCCCGGCAGCATCGAGGTCTGCCTGAATCGTGAAGGCAACGGTCGAGTCGCCTTCAACAAGCGCGAGGCCGCGTTCACGCCTTTGACGATCGGATTTTATCGACGAGGCGATGAAGCCCTGCCCGCAACGCGTCAGGCGAACCAACAACATCAATTTCTGACGGTCGAAATGTCCTTTGATTTTTTGCGACGCCATTTGGGAGAGTTCGTCACGGCGCTCCATCCGCTGGTGCGCGACGTGGTGTCGGGTCAATCCGAGAAGTCTGCGGTCGCACCGACCATGCGATTGACGACCCGCCAATTGCAGTTGCTGACGAACCTGCGACAAGCGCCGGTGCTATCGATGGCCCAATCGGTCTGGTATCAAGCCAAGGCACTGGAACTGGCAGCGGAACTGTTTTTTATCGCGCACGATGATCAGGAATTATTTTGTCACCGGCAGCAGCGGCTTTCTGGGGAACGGGTGGAAAAAGTGATCGCGCTGCTGCGGGAGAGACTAGCGAACCCGCCGAGTCTCGAAGAAATAGGTCAGGCCGCCGGGTGCAGTCCGTTTTATCTGAGCCGAACGTTTTCTAGCGCAACAGGGATGACGATCCCACAATACGTCCGCCAACTCCGAATGGAACGCGCCGCTGAATTGTTGCGATCCGGCAGATTCAACGTCACCGAAGCGGCTCTGGAAGTGGGCTATTCAAGCTTGAGCCATTTCAGCCAGGCATTTCACGACACGTTCGGGTGCTGTCCCGGACTTTATCCATTGCGAACGCCGACCCAGAAATCTTCGCTCAAGCGCAGGCGATAATCGACTGCGATTCGTTCGGGGCGGGGACGAGGAGAATTGGATTTTGGAATCCGACCGGCCAACACTTGGGTCGACTCTTGCTCGTCCGCCGGCCGATTGTCGACAATTTGATGGGTATCGGCATACCAAATGCTACTAGGGTTCCCAATGCTCTGGCAATTCTTGCATCTCGGTAGGGCGGAGCTCCATCTGAGCCGGTTCGACGGGCGCTGCCTGGTCCTACCGCAGCGATCAGTCGTCAAAAAAAAAGCATAACCTAAAATGACCCAGGCGAAGACCGATCAAGCGCAAGGATACGAAGTGACGATCGAAGCTCTTCGTCGCGCCGAGCAGAAGTATCGGAGCATTTTCGAGAATGCCACGGAAGGCATTTTTCAAACGACTCCGGAAGGGATGTATCTAAGCGCCAACCCAGCGCT
>DATHPZ010000062.1:0-6791 GCA_035483355.1 Chthoniobacterales bacterium
CAAGATCCGGCGTTTTCCCGTCGGATATGGCACGCAGTTCACGCGCCCATCTTCGCCGCACGAAACGAGCCAGTCTCCCTTCGGCGACCAGGCTACCCGCCGCGCTCCTCCGACGCCTGAAAGGTGCAACTGAGCAGAGAAAATCGGATCGCCGGCGGCAGCAGAATGGACGACTACCCGGCCGTCCTGGTGGGCGGTGGCAATCCATTTGCCGTTGGGTGAGTAACGCACCCCGTTCACTTCATCCAGACCGTATCCAAACGGGGCGGCGTAATTCGGCGGCAGATCCTGACGACGCCAGCGCAAAACTCCGGACTGCGCGTCGAAGAGAAGCAGCCGACTGCCGCCCTGACCGGTTGTCACGGCGAACAAGCGTCCCTTCGGCGCCCAGTCGACGCCTAAACCGTCGCCATCGAGTTGAATTGAAGATCGCAGATAGCCTTGCACATCCCACTCTTTGGCGAGTCCGGTGTAGTCCACTGCCATGAGCGACGTGCCATCCGGATTCCAGCCAATATCCAAAATCCAACCACCTTGAAACAATTTCTTTTGCAGCACGCCGTCCTGCCAAAACTGGACGGTGCCATCCTTGCCGGCACAGGCCAGTAGGGTCCCATCCGGCGACCAGGCCAGTCCCCAGATCTCTTCCTGCCCTGTCTCCAAGGTTTGTTCGACCGAGAAATTTGGGGCGCGGCAGATTCGAACCGTACCGCGCCCGCCAAATGCCACCAACTGACTGTCCGGAGACCAAGCGACGCTGTAAAGGCCAAGGTCGAGCTTAGAGACCCATTCGGGAGCCGGCGGAGTTTTGTTCCGCTGAGGAATCAACTCTTGGCCATCGGTTCGAACCACAAAGGGAAAAGCGATCACAAGAGCCCAGATATACTTCCCGACCATGGATAGTTTGCATAGCCGGGACAGCTAAATTTCGTATTCCGCCAGATCCAGCTGTAACCTGGGGATCAAAAAGTCCAACAACCTCCCAACGGATTCCTTCACGGATTCGCGATCGGTATGAATGGTGATTTCCGGATTCTCAGGTTCCTCGTAAGGCGCGTCAATCCCGGTGAAGTTCTTTATCTCACCCGACCGGGCACGTTTGTAAAGGCTCTTCGGATCACGGCGTTCGCAGACTTGCAAAGGAGCAGCGACGTGGACCTCAACGAATTCGACATCATCACTCAGAATAATGTTTCGCGCTCGGGTTCGATCCAACCGGTAAGGAGAGATCAATGAAGCGATGACAACCAACCCTGCATTCGCCATCAACTTCGCGACTTCAGCAATCCGCCGGATATTCTCGACGCGATCGTCTGGAGAAAATCCAAGGTTGGAATTCAATCCATGCCGAATGTTGTCTCCATCCAGGACATAGACCTGCATGTGCCGATTAAACAAATTCGTCTCGAGTGCTCGTGCCAAGGTCGACTTGCCCGAACCGGATAAACCCGTCAGCCAGACCACCATCCCGCGATGACCGTTCCGTTCAATGCGGATCCTTTGATCGATTCTGCCTTCCGACCAGAAGAGGTTCGTGCTCTGAATACGCTCGCGTTCGACATAAGTCCCTCCAAAAATGATCCCCCCTCCGGCAACATCCCGTTCGTCCACCACCACGAACCGCCCGGAGGTGTCGACCCTGTCGTGGTTGTCCATGACCAGCGGCGAGCGCGCCTGGATCGTGACCTCCGCCACCTCATTCTTAACGACAGAAAGTCGGAGCCCGGTAAAAGTATCCAAAGAAGTCGCGTCGATCACCCGGTCGACCGACACCAACTGGCACTCTATCTCCTGAGTCAGCAGTTTAACGTTGTACCGCTTGCCGATGGAGAAAGGCCTGTCCCCCATCCAGAATATCCGTGCCCGGAAGCGTTTCGCTTCAATTGGAGCGTCGGTATCGTGAGATCCGATATGTCCCCGTTCGACGAAAATTGGCTCCGTCAGAATCAGCCCAACGGATTCTCCCGCCGATGCCGAATCTTTGAGGGGTGCGTTCCATCGTTCGATCGAAGCGACGCTGGAAGTTTTATTGTTGGGCAAAAAGACGATGTGATCGCCCACTCGCATCGTCCCAGACTCTATCCTTCCGGCGATGATTCTGCGCTCATCGAATCGATAGACGTCCTGCACAGCAAAACGCAACGGACCATCGGCCTCGGCGCTGGGGAGCGGAAGCCGGTCAAGCGCACGCAAAAGGGTCGGACCAGAATACCAGGAAGCAACTCCGCTCGACGGTTCAACCAGGTTCAGTCCATCACGAGCAGAGATGGGAATAAATCTGACCGGGCGAATGCCGAGCTTTTCGAGAAACTCACGGTACTCCATCTCAATTTGTCGAAAAACGGACTCGGAATAATCCACGAGATCCATCTTGTTGATCAGGACGATGACCTGATCAACGCCTAGCATGCTCAGGAGATAGGCGTGACGCTTGCTCTGTTCCTGGACCCCTTCGTTCGCAGCAATCAACAGCAGCGCGGCGCCGGCACTCGCGGCGCCGGTGACCATGTTTTTGAGAAATTCTTTATGACCTGGCGCATCGATGATCACGTACGAACGCGTCTCCGATCGAAACCAGATCTGCGAAACATCAATCGTGATGTTCTGATCTCGTTCGGCTTGTAGCGCATCCATCAGAAATGCCCATTCAAACTGCATTCCCCGCCGGCGGCAGACCGCCTGGATCTGTTCGAATTTCCCTTCCGGCAGCGAGCCGGTGTCATGCAAAAGCCGGCCCACCAGAGTCGATTTTCCGTGATCGACGTGGCCCACAATGACAATACGGAGCGCGTGAGCGCCTGAATTCGGCGCCAAGTCGGGCGTTCTCACATGTATCCGCTCGATCGAAGCCGCTCAAAGGCGTCCTCAGCCTCTTGGTCCTGAGCGCGTGTGCTGCGCTCCGAAATCCTGGTATGTCGGAGTTCCTCAATGACCTCGGGAACATTCCGAGCCTCCGACTGGATCGGTTTCGTGCAGGGCGCGCAACCCAAACTCCGGTAACGCATCCCGTTTCTGGAAAAATAAAGGCCAACGACCGGTATGCTTTCCCGGTGGATATACTCCCATACATTGATTTCCGTCCAATTGAGCAGCGGATGGATGCGGATGTGCGTTCCCGGGTCAAAATCGGTCTTGAATTGGTCCCACAGCTCCGGCGGCTGATCCTTAAAGTTCCACTCGAAGTTCTTGTCACGCGGCGAAAAGTAACGCTCTTTCGCTCGCGTTCCTTCCTCGTCCCGCCGGATACCGACGATCACAGCCTGATAGTCTTTTTCCTCAATGATCGACTGGAGAGCATCCTTTTTCAGCAGACTGCAGCATTCGACGCGCGTAATCCGGCCATTAGGGAAAGTCTCGCCGCGATCCAGCACTTCGCGATTCTGTCCTACGACCAAGTTGATTCCCCATTCCTTCGCGAGGCGATCTCGAAATGTGATCATTTCCGGAATCTTATAACTGGTGTCCACGTGCACACAGGGGATCGGCACATGACCGAAAAATGCCTTTCGCAATAACCAAAGCATCACACAGGAGTCCTTGCCGATGCTCCAGAGCATCGCCAAGCGCTTAAATTTGCGATAGGCCTCCCGCAAGATGTAAATGCTCTGGTTCTCGAGCACGTCAAGGTGAGCGTACCTGGATTCCATTGCTAGATTTTATCTCCCAAAAACGTGTGGATACCACACTCGCTCTTGTCAAATCCAGTCCAGCGTCCTGCGCGCTCGTCCTGACCGGATATCACCACCCTCGTACATGGGTAGCAGCCGATACTCCGAAAACCGCGATCCATCAACGGATTGTACGGAATTCCGTGGCGCCGGATGTAATCCCACACCTCATCCCGAGACCAATGGACCAGCGGATTGACCTTCAAAATGTTCTTCTCCCGAAGTCGATCAAATTCATAAAGCTCCAAGACCTGTATGTTCGCCCTCCCGGCAGATTGCTCCCGACGAAGACCGGCGATCCAGGCGTCGAGCTGGTTCAGTTTTTTTTGCAATGGCTCAACTTTTCGCAGAGTGCAGCAAAGATCGGGATTGCTTTGCCAGAGTTCCGGAGCGATATCCTCCGCCTGCTGCTCCACGGTGCGTTCGGGAACCAATCCTTCAATCACAATTCCAAAATATTCTTCGAGCCTGGTCTTCAATTCAAGCGTCTCGGGGAAAAGCAATCCGGTATCGATCGTGAAGACTGGCAGTGGCAACCCGGCAGCTACAGCGTGATGAATCGTGACCAGACCGGCCCCTTGGAAACTGGTTCCGATCGCCGCGTATCGACCGAACCGATCGACGGCCCACCGTAGAACCTCAGTCGCCGAAGCGTGTTCAAACTCTACGGCCAGAGCGGCGACTTCCGAAGGATTAGAAGTGAGCGCTGGCATTTGAACTACTTCTCTATATACAAATAGGGAATTAGCAAGGGCTTTGTCCCGTTTTCTCAGACTTCCGCACCTTCCTCCACCGTCCTCCTGGTCGTTCTCGGCTCCCTGATCGAACTCCTCACACGTGACCAAATCACTTCGCTCGCTTTCCTTCTCACGCACTCTCTCACCACCCGGGACGCGTCGAAGACGCGTCCCGTCAATGGCAGGCACTACGCAGAGAGGCTTTTCACGGCTTGGACCACGCTTTCAGCCGTGATGCCTAACTCAGTCATTACTTTCCCGCCGGGCGCGCTCATCCCGAATCGATCGATACCGACAACTTTCCCGTCCAACCCAACAAATCGATGCCAAAGGATCGTCACACCGGCCTCGATCGCGACGCGCTTTCGGCACGACGGCGGCAAAACTTCGTCTCGGTAACCTTGATCCTGGCGCAAGAACCGCTCCGTGCAAGGCACGGAAACGACTCGAACACCGTCACCGAGTTGTTTGGCTGCGTTGAACGCATGCTGGAGTTCGCTGCCGGTCGCCAGGATTATGGCCTCGAGCTTGCCAGTTTCCTTGCGGGCCACGTACGCCCCTTTCCGCACTCCATCACGGCGGACATCGAGAGGCACTTCGTTCTGAATCGGCATTGCTTGGCGTGAGAGCGCGATCAGCGTTGGACCATCGGTCCGAGAAAATGCCGCCGCAAACGCACCAGCCGTTTCCTCAGGATCACCAGGTCGAATAACGTCAAGGTTGGGAATAACCCGAAGTCCGCTGACCGTTTCCACGGGTTGATGAGTCGGACCATCCTCCCCAACTCCGACAGAATCGTGCGTGAAAATATAGACCACCGGCAGTCTGGCGAGGGATGCGAGGCGAATCGAAGGGCGGCAATAGTCGGCGAATACGAGAAACGTCGCGCCGGAAGGCTTAAATATACCATGATAAGCGATCCCGTTCAGGATAGCGCACATCCCGTGCTCGCGAATTCCGAACCGGATATTGCGACCAGCCCGGTTCTCGGGATTGAAGTCTTTGTCGCTCTGAATGTAATTCAAGGTCGATCCGTACAAATCGGCACTGCCGCCGATGACAAGTGGCAAGGCCTCCGCTACAGGCTGCAAAACGTCGCTCCCCGCTTTGCGCGTGGCAATTTTGCTGTCTTGCGGGAACGCTGGGATACGCCCCGTCAGGTCTTTCGGTATCTCGTGATGAATTCCTTGCTCCAGCAATGTCGCCAAGTCAGGGTTCGCTTTTTTCCAGGCGCCATATTTTTCCTGCCAATTGAGATATCGGGTCTTGAGCACCTGCCTATGCCCGGCAAAATATTCGTAGACCTCCTTCGAGACGTAGAATTTCTGGTCCGGCAAACCGAGGGCCTTACGGTCCGCGTCGACGTACTTCGCGCCGCCTTCTCCGTGGGCTTTTTGCGTGCCCGCCACCTCGGGTATGCCCTTTCCGATCAAAGTTCTTGAAACAATAAACTGCGGCTTCCCGGTCGTCGCATACTTCGCTGCTTCGAACGTGGCGAAGAACGCTTCCAAATCCTGCCCATTGACCGTGTGCACGTCGTAGCCGTAGGCCCGAAAGCGTTCGGCTGTATCTTCACTCTGGGACATCTTGGCCATCGCATCGAGCGTGACGTCATTCGAATCGTAAATCAGAATGAGATTGTCCAGTTTCTGGTGCCCGCCAAATGCAGCGGCCTCGGAGGCAATTCCTTCCTGCAGACAGCCGTCTCCAGCGAGACAGACGATTTTGTGGTCAAAAATCGCGTGCTCTTTCGTGTTGAAACGGGCCTCTGCCATCTTCGCCGCAACCGCCATTCCGACGGCGTTCCCTACGCCCTGTCCCAATGGGCCGGTGGTTGCCTCGACCCCGGGGGTCTCGCCGAATTCCGGGTGCCCGGGAGTTTTGCTATGAAGCTGTCGGAAATTTTTGATTTCCTCGAGCGGCAGGTCATACCCCGCCAGATGCAACCAACTGTAGAGAAACATGCTCCCATGTCCGGCGGACAGGACGAATCGGTCACGGTTGATCCAACCCGGGTCCTCGGGAAAATAACTGAGCGCATGTCCGAAGAGGACCGCTCCGACCTCAGCGCAACCAAGCGGCAACCCGAGGTGACCGGAAGCTGCCGCCTGAACAGCGTCCATGGCCAGGCCGCGTGCCTCAGTAGCGGCCTGAGAGAGATTTTTTGTGTCTAGTGGCATTGGGATATTCCTTTGATGAACCAACTGATGGTGGTGCGTAAACAATAACTGCACGAACTGACCTGAAAAAAGAGAGAAATCCAGAGAAGTTTTTGCTGGTCAGAATTCTCCGATGGGCGTAAGTAAACGCCCCTTTTCCAAATGCCATGAATCAACCGTGCCTCCGCATAGGACTGCCTTCCGGTAGTCTGCAAGAGTCGACGCTC
>DATHPZ010000063.1:0-9112 GCA_035483355.1 Chthoniobacterales bacterium
AGTAACGGTGACATTCGGTTATTTCTTGTCGTTCCACTTGTTCACCAGGCCAGTCATGACGCCGCCAAGCTCGTAGAGCTTCTTTTTGTCGTGCACCATTTCCTTCCTGGTCAGGCCGGTGATCGCGTAATCTTTGAGCAAGAAGATCGCTTGCTCCGGGCAGACCTCTTCACAGAGTCCGCAATAGATGCAGCGGATCATGTCGATCTCGAATTCCCGGGGAAATTTTTCCACTTTGCGCCACCGGTCCTCCTCCGGAATTTCTCCGGGATGAATGGTGATCGCCCGCGGCGGGCAAATGAACTCGCAAAGTTGACAGGCCACGCAGCGTTCGCGCCCATGTTCATCCGTTACCAGGGTTGGCGCACCACGGTAATGTGCCGGCAAATGCTTGTCCCATTTCTCCTCCGGGTATTGCATCGTGACTTTCTTTTTGCCCGAAAGAATATTCACGAAATGACGGATGGTGATCCCAAGACCGGTCAAGATCGCCGGTAGGTATGCCTTTTCTGCAAAGGTCAGTTTTGGACGGGCAACGGTGTACGCCATGGCTCTAACTCCTTATTTTCGCATGAAAGGCAGAATGAGTGCGACGATGAAAACATTAACCAGCGCGATCTCGATGAAGAAATACCAGCCAAGCCTCATTAATTGATCGTATCGAAAACGCGGTAACGTCCAGCGAACCCAGATAAAAAAGAAGAGCAGCAAAGCCACTTTGATAAAGAATGCCGCGATGTGAATCAGTCCGAGGATGACGCCCCAGAATGTATAAGGGTTATGAAGTGTAGTCGGCAGGAATGGAACATGCCAAGCCCCAAAAAAAAGGGTGACGATGACCGCCGAGCCGACAATCATTGCTGCGTATTCACCGAGAAAAAAGAGGGCAAACTTCATCGATGAATATTCGGTGTGATATCCACCGACCAGCTCAGTCTCTGCCTCCGGCAAGTCAAACGGCAGACGGTTCGTTTCGGCGAACATCGAGATCGTGAAGACAATGAACGAAATGAAAAGCGGGATCCAGAGGAGGATCTTCAGGATGTCGAACGACTGGACGATCTCCTGAAAATTGACGCTCAGAGGAAAAAGGCTAATACCTTTGATCCAGATCGGAGAGATCAGCCAGCCGTTGACAGTTTGGTATTTGACGATTTCCGACAAGTTCAGAGTTCGGCAGATCATGAAGATCGGGATGACCGATAAGGCGAGCGAAAGCTCGTAAGAAATCATCTGGGACGTGGATCGCATCCCGCCGAGAAACGGATACTTCGAGTTCGAGGACCAACCGGCCAACACGATGCCGTAAACGCCTAGGGAAGAAACGGCAAAGACCCACAGAACTCCGATGTTCACGTTGGCGACCACCATCGGCTCACCCCAAAGCTGGCTCCCGAACGGAATGACGGCGAGCGCCATCATGGAAGGCGCCATGGCGCAGGCTGGCGCCAGCCAGTAATAAAACTTGTTAACGTGCGCTGGCGTAAAGTCCTCTTTTAACATCAGCTTGAGCGCATCCGCGATCGGCTGGGCCAGACCAAAAAACGGAATGTCTTTGCTGAATCCGAACAAGGTGAGAGGGATACCGACTCGGTTCGGGCCGAGCCGGTCCTGGATCATTGCGCTCACCCGTCGCTCGGCATAGACGGTATACGAAACCATCGGCAGGATGATGACGAAGATCAACCCGACGGTCTTAATCAGCGAAACCAGGACCAGCAGCAAAATATGGCTCATACCGTTGCCGACGCCTCCTGAGTCTCTTCCACAAGCTGCACGCCTTTGTCGCTGATCTTGCTCAGTGATAGCGCATTCATTTCGGGAATCGAGTCTGTAATCTGTTTGAAAACATCCTCGATCAGATAGATCCCGTTCGATCCCGTCAACTGCTGGATGAGGTCACGAATAATTTCCCAATCGTCTCGGGCCATTCCAGGCGGCTGGGTCGCACGGTTCAAACGTTGCAGTCGTCCCTTGATATTGATCATCGAGCCGCGTTTCTCGGAGAAAGCGGAAGAGGGAAGCAGGACGGTTGCGCTACGAGTTGTTTCATTCGGCAGGATATCAATGACAATTAACGCCCCCAATTTCCTCAGTTCATCCACGGTTAACCCAAGTTCCGCGAGATTCTCTCCGAGAACGACCACTGCCTTGATAGCGCCCGATCTGATCTTGTCGGCGATCGCCTTTAGTCCGCTGCCAGGTGTTTCGCTCGTTACGCCGAAGAGCTGGGCCCCCAAGGTGTTCGGATTCCGGTCTGCGCTCATCAATATCTCGTCGGCTTTCCCCGTTCGAGGAACAACATCGTGCCGGGAGGTGCCAATCGAATCGATCAACTTTTTCGTCAGCCAGAGTTCTTCATTCGTCATCCTGGCGGACGCTATCACGGCGACTTCGTCTTTCTGAAATTGCTTCAACGCTTCTCCGGCTTTAACCAATGCGCTATTCCAGCTGGCGTCGACGAGTCCCTGGCTCTCGCGAATCTGGGGAGTCTTGAGTCGATCGGGGTAATTGACATAATGAAAGTTCAAGCGGCCGTAGTCGCACATCCAGGCAGAATTCACCGCATCATTTTCTCTCGGTGTTTGCCGGAAAACTTCGTTTTGCCGAGTGCCGATGATGGTGTTGCAACCGGTTGCGCAGCTCGTGCAGATGCTCTTGGTCTCTTTGAGGAACCAGACGCGCATTTTGAATCGAAAATCACTGCTGGTCAGAGCCCCGACCGGACATATGTCGACGGTGTTCAATGAATAGTTGCTATCAAGCAATCTGTCCGGATGCGCGGTGAGATAGGTATGGCTGCCGCGGCTGACGAATCCTAACACGTCGTCGTGAGCGACCTCCTTCATGAAACGTATGCAGCGGGAACAAAGAATACACCGCTCATCATCGAGCGTGACGCGCGGACCGATTTCGACACGTTTCGGTTTTTTGACTTTTTCGTCAAGAAAACGCGACCCGGAGGTTCCAAACTCGACGCTGTATTCCTGGAGATGGCATTCGCCCGCCTGGTCGCAAATTGGACAGTCGAGCGGATGATTGATCAATAGAAACTCCATCACCCCATTCCGGCATTCCTTCACCATCGGTGACTCGGTTCGAATTCCCATGCCTTCCGCGATATCCTGAGCACAAGAAATCTGCGGCCGCGGGATCCAATTGATCACCGGTTTGCCATCTGCGCCGATCTCCGGTTTGCGGTCAGCGCCGAGTTTTGGCATGCCCATTTCGATCAGGCACATGCGGCAATTTCCGGGTGAGCTCAGCTTCGGATGGTAACAGTAGTGAGGGATAAATTTTCCCGCTTGAGCGCACGCCTCAATGACGCGAGTGCCCTTTTGGAACTGATGCCAGACGCCGTCGATCTGGACGTTTAGGAGTTCGGTTGGTGCGCTCATCGTGATTCGTCAGTGGTTAGTAGATCCGTTCCCATTTCCCTTCGTACCTGCAGTCGCCACGAACTCGTCCCGGAACTTGGCGACAAAGCTTTGGGTAGGCCATGCACAAGCTTCTCCAAATGCACAGATCGTTCGTCCAGCGATGTTGTCCGCAACGCTCTTCAGCGTGTCGGTGTCTCGTTCAGCGCCACCTCCATGGAGCATTCGCTCGGTGATTTTCTTCATCCAGAGCGAACCTTCCCGGCAGGGCGTGCATTGGCCGCAGCTTTCGTGCGCGTAGAACTCGTTGATGTTGTTCAGAGCCCAAACCATTTCCCGGGTATCGTCCATCACGATGACGCCTCCGGATCCTGCCATCGAGCCGACGGCGGCCAAGGTATCGAAATCGAGCGGCACATCCTCCAGACCGATTTCGTTCTCTACCATCGTGCCGTCCGGCCTTTTAGTTTTGATCTTATAGCGGTCCTTGGCGCTCAGCACTTTCGCGGAACTACCCCCCGGGATTACCGCCTTGAGAGTTCGTCCTGGCTTGAGGCCGCCGCAAATATCGTAGATCAATTCACCCATCGTGACCCCGCCAACCTCGAATTCATAGTAGCCGGGCCTCTGGACATCTCCGCTCACGCAGAGTAGGCGAGTGCCGGTATTATTCGGTTTCCCGATTTTGGCATACTCTGCACCACCGATCCGCACGATGTACTTCACGTTGCAGAGGGTTTCCACGTTGTTGACGATGGTCGGGCACAAATACAATCCGAGCACCGCGGGAAAATAGGGCGGCTTAATCCGTGGATACGGGCGCTTCCCTTCCATCGATTCAATCAGACCGGTTTCCTCGCCGCAAATGTAGGCTCCGGCACCGCGGAAAACATAAATCTCCAAGTCGAATCCCGACCCCAGAATGTTCTTCCCCAGAAATCCGTGTTCCCTTGCCTCGGCGAGAGCTCGTTCGAGAATTTTTGCGCCTTCCGGGAACTCGCCGCGGATGTAGATGTAGGCGAGGCGCGCGTTGACCGCAAAACACGAAATGATCATTCCCTCCAACAACTGATGAGGATCCTGATGAATGATGTACCGGTCTTTGAAGGTGCCAGGCTCCGACTCGTCCGCGTTGCAAATCAAGTAAGCCGGCTTCGGTCCGCCCGGTTTGATAAAGCCCCACTTCACGCCGCAGGGAAAACCTGCACCGCCTCGTCCTCGCAAACCGGAAGCCTTGACCTCGTTCACGATCTCCTGAGGATTCATCGTCAGGGCTTTCTTCAGTTCTTCGTAGCCGCCGTCCTGGAGATAGCAGCCGATATCGTTCGTCCAATCCGGGCGATCAATGTTCTTGAAGATGATCCGCTTTTCACGCGGGTGCGGAGTGCGAGTAGTCGAGGCCATGGTTACTGATATTTTTCGAGCAATTGTGGAACTTCCTGTTCGGCTACCGCTTCGTAAAAGTCATCGTTGATCATGCACACCGGCCCAAAGCCGCAACTGGCCAGGCATTCCACAAATTCGATGCTGTATTTCCCGTCCTCGCTCTTATGTAAGTGAGTGCCATGGCCGTTGCCCTGCCGCTGAATACCGGCGTGCTTACAGAATGTGTCCAGAAGTTGGTAGCCGCCCGCCATCGCGCACGAAAGCGTTCGGCAGACACGGATGTGATGTTTACCTGCGGGTTCCCGGCGAAACATCGGATAGAAAGTCACGAGCTCCAGGACGTTGATTGGCTCGAGCCCTAGTTTCGTGGCGATCCAAGTGACCGCGTCGTCTTCGATAAAGCCGGAGTGCTCCTGCATCAAGTGAAGTAATGGCAACGCGGCGCTGCGTTTGGAAACGGGGTAGTGGGTGATCACCTCATCAATCCTGGCTT
This sequence comes from Chthoniobacterales bacterium, assembly GCA_035483355.1. Classification (GTDB taxonomy): domain Bacteria; phylum Verrucomicrobiota; class Verrucomicrobiia; order Chthoniobacterales; family JAFAMB01; genus JAFAMB01. The sequence continues at coordinate 5,257 of DATHPZ010000063.1, forward strand.
GAAGTTCGGCCGTTAGTTCCATCTTTATTTCTCCTTCAATTTTTCAGGCTCGTTGATCAGACGCCCGTTCTGGAAGTGAAGGACCACCGTCTCACCATCGTGAACGTAAAAATATCGAGTGATGGCCATCGTCTTCTTCTGCGTTTCCAGTTCCAGGTCCACTTTCTCTGTCTTATCCGGATTTCCGAGAATCGACTCGACCTCCTTCTGGGTCATGTTGATCTTCAGTTGCGCCAGGTTTCTGTTCCCGAACTCTCTTTGGCAGCCGGTCATCAGGAGAATTGCGACTGCACCCAGGAGAAGCTCGCGCCATTGCATCACTATCGGTCGGACTCTCCCATCACGAAATCCAAGCTGCCGAGAATCGCGACCACATCACTCACCATATGGCCGGGGAGAATCTTTGGCAGAATGCTCAGATTCACGAACGATGGAGCCCGAATCTTTAACCGATGAGGCACACCGCCTCCCCGGCTGTTGATGTAAAACCCGAGCTCGCCCTTCGGGTTTTCCGCACCGAAATAAATTTCACCCGGCGGTGCGTTCACGCCTTCAGTGTGAATGATGAAATGGTGAATCAATTCCTCCATTTTCATCAGGACCTTCGGTTTATCCGGGGGCAGATTTTTTGGGTCCTGTACCATGATCGGTCCCTCGGGCAATTTCTCGATTACTTGACGCAGGATATGGACACTTTGACGCATCTCTTCAAGTCGTACAAGATAGCGGTCGTAGGCGTCACCGACAGTACCGACCGGGATATCAAATTCGTACTTCTGGTAATCAAGGTAGGGATTGGCTTTTCGAACGTCGTAGTCAATTCCGCTTCCGCGAATGTTTGGACCGGTCAGGCCATAAGAAATTGCGTCTTCCTTCGAAATCACGCCGAGATCCCTGGTGCGATCCACCCAGATGCGGTTACGCGTCAGGAGCTTGTCGAGCTCGTTTAATTGCGGAATGAATTCGTCCAGGAAAGTCTTCAATGCCGGAATAAATCCATCCGGGAGATCCCGTGTCATCCCGCCGACGCGCGTGTAAGAGGTGGTGAACCGTGCGCCAGTCAGCAATTCGATCAAATTGTATAGTTTTTCACGCTCGGTAAACGTGTAAAGAAAAACCGTGGTCGCTCCGACGTCCATGGCGAAAGCCCCCAAACCCAGGAGGTGAGCGGAGATGCGCGCTACTTCGCAGCAGATGACTCGGACCGCTTTCCCCCGCGGCGGCAATTCCCAGCCCATCAGTTTTTCGACTGCGAGAGTGTACGCCACATTGTTGGCCAGGGGCGCAAGATAATCCAGACGATCCGTGTAGGGAACAAATTGGTTGTACTGCATGTTTTCCGCGATTTTTTCATCTCCGCGGTGCAGGTAACCGACGTCCGGATCAGCGCCGGTGATAATTTCCCCATCCAGCTCAAGCACAATACGAAGAACGCCGTGGGTAGCCGGATGAGAAGGCCCCATGTTGAGCGTCAGTTTTTCGCCCAGCATTTCGGAATCACTGATGGCCTCAAGCGATCTTGAAGCGCGAGCTAGTGTATCAGGCGTTTCTATGTCGCGAGTAGTAATTGCCATAGCAAATAAGCAGGGGCGAGATGAAGATAAGTTTTTCTTATTTAGGCCCGCAAGGGTATTTTAGGAAATATTTCACAGCCTCCCGCAGAAGAGCTGGTAACTTTTACCAAGAACGCCGATTGGCTTTGCGCGCGTGTCGCGTGCACACTCTGATCCTGGAAGGACGAATTCGTCGCTTTTTGTTTCCTTCTATCGACAAAGTTTGTAGAAAGCGACCGTAAGTCAGCTCAAAGATCAGGAGAAACAAATTAATGGAAATCTCCGCACAAACTCCCAGTAACAATCCGAAAGTGGTAATCATTGGCGGCGGCTTCGGCGGGATGTACGCCGCCAGGATACTAACCAACCAGCCGGTTGATGTCACTTTAATCGATCGTACCAACCACCACTTGTTTCAGCCGTTACTCTACCAAGTGGCAACCGCGATGCTTTCCCCCGCGGACATCGCACAACCAATCAGAGCCATCTTGAGGGATGCGAAAAATATACGCGTCGTGATGGGGCGGGTTGAGACGATCGATACCGCAGCAAAAATTGTCTACACTCACGGATCGCAGTATCCCTACCACTACCTGATTCTCGCCGCGGGTGCTCGCCACTCCTATTTTGGTAACGATCATTGGGAGGCATTCGCCCCAGGTTTAAAGAATCTCTCCGACGCGTTGGAGCTGCGCCGCCGAATCTTGAATTCCTTCGAGATCGCCGAAACCACGACGGATCCTGAGATTCAACGCGCGGCCATGACTTTCGTCGTTATCGGAGCCGGTCCGACGGGAGTCGAGATGGCTGGCTCAATTTCAGAGCTTGCGAAGCGAACGATCGTGCATGATTTTCGAAATATTCAGACGCATCGGGCGCGAATCGTCTTGCTCGACGCCGCGCCGAAGGTCTTGCCGATGTTTGATGAAAGTCTTTGCGCTTCGGCTCTCAAGCAGCTTGAAAAGCTGGACATTGAAGTGAAAGTCGGCACGAAAGTGCTCAGCGTAACTCCCGAAGGAGTCCAACTCGAAGGTGAGTTCATGCGTGCGCGCACGGTTGTCTGGGCCGCCGGTAACGCGGCGTCGCCTTTAGCGAAACAATTGGGGGAAACCGATCGTCAAGGCCGGATCATTGTCAACGAAGATCTGAGTATTCCGGCTCATCCTGAGATTTTTGCCATCGGTGATGTCGCGAATTTTTCGCACCAGGGCGGGAAACCGCTGCCGGGGATTGCTCCGTTCGCGATGCAGTCGGGAGAACACGCGGCTCGGAACATCATCGCTCGCGCCCTCGGAAGTCCCACCAAGCCTTTCAAATATTGGGACAAAGGGAGCATGGCCACGATCGGTCGCAACAAAGCAATCGCCGATCTGAAGGTGATCAAGTTGAGCGGATTTCTTGCCTGGCTCAGTTGGTTGTTAATCCACTTGCTTTTCATTGTTGAGCTCCGAAATCGGATCCTGATCTTTTTCCAATGGGCTTGGAGTTATATCACTTACAGCCATGGCGCGCGTCTGAGTTATAGAGGATTTCGCCCTGCCGTGCCCCCAAAAGAAGGAACGCGTTCGGGCGCCGAAGACATTCTGTGACCTCTGCGTGACGCGTAAATGACGGATTGGTCGTCTTGGCAACCGCGGGAATGGGCGACCTTGTGTTTCGTCCGAGACCATGGACGGATCTTAATGATCCGAAAGAAGCGTGGACTAGGCGCCGGGAAAATTAACGGCGTTGGCGGCAGGCTTGAGCGTGGTGAGTTGCCTTTGGCGGGCATCCTTCGCGAGGCACGGGAGGAATTAGGGATTACGCTGACCGATCCGATTAAGCGGGGTGAATTGCATTTCCAATTTCTGGACGGTTACAGTCTTTTCTGCACCGTGTTTGTGGCGTCCCGTTTTGCTGGAACGCCGATCGAAACGGAAGAGGCTGTACCGCTCTGGTTTGATCTCTGTCAGCTTCCGTTCAATGAGATGTGGGAGGACGATAAACTCTGGCTTCCTCAGGCGCTCGAAGGAAGATCTTTCCGCGGTTTCTTTGTCTTCGACGGAGAAAAAATGCTGAGCAGCCAGCTGGATTGGGAACCCCAACAGTAAGCAAAGAATCGGGCCAAAGCGGGATGCTCCGCTTGCCTTTGCATTTTCTCCGATTGGCAACTATTCGTTTTTCCAACCGTGTTCGACTACATCCAGCGCATTCTGAAATTCATCCGATTTTCCCATACGATCTTTGCCCTGCCATTTGCTGCGGGATCGATGATCGTCGCCGCCCACGGTTTTCCCAGCATGCGGATCGTTCTGCTGATTCTT
>DATHPZ010000064.1:0-15875 GCA_035483355.1 Chthoniobacterales bacterium
ATACGTAACGAACGAGCAACGACGCAGACAAACCCTTTTCAAGCCAACCCGGAGGGCCGATGGCGCTTTGGCCGATTTTCTGCGTTGCTCGCTCCTCACGTACGGATTTAAGTATGCTCGTCGCTCGCGTCTTGAAAATCGGCAAAATCGCCGACGGCGGTATGCCTCCTACTTATGAGACGATGCACCAGCATCGTGAGCGAGCGTCATTGGACGATCCGCAGGCGTCTTGCGTTTTCAGGAGCGATCACTTAAAATCGACCTTCCGCAAGTTCTAAAATTTCTGAGATGAAGCTATTCACTTACACCAAATGGGATGCATTGCCTGTTCTAGCCGGTCTGCTTCATTGCGCGTATGTCCTGACATTGTTTTTCATTTTTCCTTTCGCTCCCTGGTGGCTCCTGATCGGCATGGGATTTGTTTATTCGATCAGCGTCTCGTGGAACATGAACGGCATCTCGCACAATCACATCCATAACCCTTACTTTACCTCGAGAATATTGAATCGGCTGTACAGCATCCTCTTATCCGTGACGCTCGGAATCTCCCAAACGTTTTACAAATACGTGCACCATCGGCATCACATGGGAAATAGCGACAGACCGGATGAGAACGGTAATTGTCAGGACTGGATTTCCATCTATCGCCACGGGCACGATGGCGAGGCGGAAAATCCGTGGAGCTATATCTTCCTCAGCTATCTCCGGGAAGATCCCAAAGCGATCTACGCCGAAATCAGAAGAAAAAACCCGGTCGATGCAAAGTGGGGAATCACCGAAATTGTCATCCTCGGGACGACGATCGCCATCGGTCTGTCGCTGAATTGGAAATTCTGGATCTATTTTCTTCCTTTTTATTACCTGGGACACTGTTGCAGCTATTTAAATGGCTATTTTCTGCATTACGGCGGGAATCCCGACAAGCCGATCGCTTGGGGGGTGAGTTCGTACGACAAGTGGTACAACCTGATTTGGTTCAATAATGGCTACCACGCCGAACACCATTTCCGGCCGAAAATGCACTGGACCAAGGTGAGACGGTTCCACGAAAAGATCCTCGAAACGCAACGCCATGAGGGCGTTCGGGTCATCACACCTCCGCATGCCTTGGGTTTTCTAGACCCGGGACTCACGCCCCGGAAAAATTCTAGTGGGCGCGTCGAGGCGGATTCATCCTCGTCCAAAGAGCCGACCGGTGCCAGGTAGGAGCCCGGAACGTATCTGAAACAAGTCGTCATTACCGGGGTCTCGACTGGAATCGGGCACGCGTCTGTCAAAGTCCTGCTCGACCGCGGGTTTCGGGTGTTTGGCAGCGTGCGCAAGAGGGAAGATGCCAGTCGTTTGCAGGGGGAATTTGGAGACATGTTTGTTCCGCTCTTGTTCGACGTGACGGATGAACCCGCCGTGCGGGCGGAAGCGGCGAAAGTGAGCCCGCTACTGGGCGCCGGGACGCTGGATGGCCTCGTCAACAACGCAGGAATCGAGGTGGCCGGTCCCCTGGCCCATTTGACCACAGACGAATTCCGGTACCAGCTCGAGGTCAATCTGCTCGGCCCGTTCGTGGTCACAAAGGCGTTTTTGCCGCTGCTCGGCACAGATCCGGCAAGGAAAGGAGCCCCTGGAAGGATCATCAATATCAGTTCAACCGGCGGCCGAATCGCCGGTCCGTTTATGGGTGCCTATGCCGCCTCAAAATTCGGATTGGAAGGGTACTCGGACAGTCTCCGGCGCGAATTGTTCTTGTTTGGAATTGACGTGATCGTGATCCGTCCCGGCGCAATTGTGACTCCGATCTGGGAGAAGTCGGACACTGGACTGACTGAACGATTTGCCGAAACGCCCTTCACGGAGGCATTAGCGAGGTTTGAACAGTACGCCGCCAAGGAAGGTGCAAACGGCTTTCCCGCGGCGGTAATCGGAGAAGCCGTTTGTCACGCCCTGACCGCGAAAAACCCGAAGGTACGCTACGCAGTTGTTCCGAATCGGCTGACCAATTGGATAATCCCGCGATTAATTCCCACGCGAACGCTCGACAAGCTCATCGCCCGGTTCATGGGGATCAAGCGGAAGCACTAAAGTAGAGGACGAGGCGAAGATTAATATTCCTTGGACAAACCTTTTTTCCTACGCACCGGAGCGGGAGTAGGTGATACGCTGCCGTCGGGAGGATGAGCTAATTCGTAGGTATCGGGAGCGATTCTGGTCCGGCGTTCTTCTTTCAGACTGGCACGCAGGGTCTGGATATCATCATTGACGACGGTTGGCTGAATGAAAACCAGCAACTCGTCTCGGGTATAATTCTTCGTCTGATACTTGAACAAGTTCCCCAAGTAAGGGACGTCCATCAGGTAGGGGATGCCGCTAACATCTTTGGTCGTCTTATCCTGGATCAGTCCGCCGAGAACGACGGTGGCGCCGCTGGGAATCGTGACCGTGGTCGTCAAACGCTGGCTATTAATAATCGGGGCCTGGGTTCCCGATATATTAACATTACTGCCAAGGGTGTCGTTGATTTGCGCGATTTTCATAGTCACTTCATTATTGGCATTGATCAAAGGGATCACCTCAAGGTGGAGCTCCACATCCTGGTAATTAATGGTCGCAGAAACCGCCGTGCTACTGCTGTTATTAATTATTCCGCCCGTGGTTCCGGTGGTTAGATTACTCAGGGTGCTTTCCGGAACCGGGACCCGCTGGCCACTGGAGATCACCGCGCGTTTGTTATTAGCGGTATAGACAGCCGGCCGGGCGAGGACCTTAAAATCGCTGCGGCTGTCGAGCGCTTTGACAAAGACGTTGACGGCATCCCCGATGGCTCCATAAATAGTTAAACCGGACAAGGCCGGGAATGCCGTGCCAGAGGTGCCGTTCGTTGAAAGCAGCGAGCGTGGATTGGCGACAATCTGCCCATTACTGGTGACGAAACCGGCACTGCTGATACCGCTGTTGATGTTGCCGGTGGCAATTCCGCTGGACCCGGAAATTTTCTTGAACGTCTGCAGCCAGTCGACTCCGAACTCAAAATCGTTGTTAAGTTCCAATTGTCCAATCACGGTGGAGAGATAAACCTGTTGCGGGCGGCGATCGAGGCGATTAAGAATCGTCTGCACCTTGCGCAGGCTCTCTGGCGGGCCGATGACCAGAATTTTATTATCTTTGGGATCCGATATAATTCTGGAACGGCCGACAATCACGGCCTGCGGCCCTAACTGTTCGTCCGGTTCCTGAAGCAAATCTTCTCCGGCGCCAACCGAACCCGCACTACCGGTGCCAGTACCGTAGGACCCGGAAGGGTTATTGGGTCTGGCCAAATTGGCGGTCCGATTCTGTTGCTGCTGCTGTGGCCCCTGTGGTGTTCCTTGTCCCTGATTGTTCTGCGTCTGGTCTTCGACCAGCAGATCCTGGAGCACGGGTAGAACTTCGCCGGCAGAGATATACCGAAGATGGTACTCCAGTGGTTCCGAAGCGCTGACGGAGGCGTCGAATTGTTCAATCAGCGTTCTGAAATAAGGAATATTTTCCGGACGCGCGACGACCAGAATACGGTTGGTCCGGGTGTCGGCGACGACTTGAGCCTGACTGCTAAGTAAGCCGGCGTCTGAACCAGTCGCGGTGGAGTTTGAAACTGGTTGGACGGTGCCCGCCGGACCGGGCACGGCGGGACCTTGATCCCCGCTCGGACGCGCCTTCTTCTGATACTCCATCATCTTGTTGATCGTGTCGGCCACCCGCTCCGCGTCGGCGCGCACGAGAGGGATAAACTCGGAAACCGTCTTGGCGGGAGGGACATCGATCAAATCCTGGAGGGCCACCAATTGACGGATCACCGTGGTGCTTTCTGTAATGAGGAGGGCTTGGGCACTATTAATCGGAACAAACGAAGTATAAGCTCTGGGAAGAATGTGGGTTTGAAAGACCGTCAGCGCTTCGCTCGCCGAGATGTATCTGAACGGCATGTAATAGCTGATGACTTGCTCGCCTGCGGGAATCGAGTCGGCGCCGGTAAACAGGCGAACACCTTCACTGCGCGGATTCTTGCCGGTATTAATATTAATCACTTTAACGGTGTTCGGTTCCTGGGCGGGAACGAGGACTATATTATTCAGGAGCAGCGACGCCTCGATCAATCGGACCAGCTCGCTTTTGGGTACCGGTTGCGGAACGGAGATCGTGATCGGCAATGCATTGGCCGAGAGATTGCTATCCTTGATCAACACTTTGCCGGTGAGTTGCTCATATTGCATCAGGACGGTGTCGACACTGGCATTGATCGCCTGAAACGAACTCAGAGTTTCATCTTCGCTGGGAGATCGGGCCGGCGCTGGATCCACTGTCTGCTGCGCCTTCGCCACCGAGAGATGTATCATTACACCGAGCAACAACAACGAAAAAGGGCGAAAGCGCATGAGATTAGATTAGATTATTGTGTCTGGGGTTGGCTGGGAATATTCTGAGCAGGCGCCGGGACGCCGACTGGTTGTTCCACGGTCGGAGGCGCCGTAATTCGTTTCCGGCGCACTTCCGAGGCTCGCGGCGGCAGCACCGCCGTCTCGGGCTGGGTTTGCATTGTTCCTGGCTGGTTGGCGCCATACTTGGCCGCCTGTTGCGCGTTCTGTAACATTTGCGCTTGGCGCGACATGACAGGCACCGGGGCGGTGGTCCCGCCCGGGACCTGGTTTTGCACGCCCGCGGCCGGTTGCCCCGCCCCATTCTGAGGAGCGGCCGCCGCGGTGTCCAAACGGAACTTCACCGTTCCTTCTTCCGTGCCACTTGAAAGCACGACCTCTGCGTTCTTGGGATCCGCAGCTTTATGTATCGCGACCAAGCGAAATCCATTTGGATTTGGATCTGAAGTAATTTTCTGCACTTCGTTAGTCTCTATATTCTGGACAAAGACTACGTCTTTACCGGCGTCGTTGAGCCAACTCAGCAGGACAAATTTATCAAACACCTTGGGCTGTACGGCCGCGACCACGGGTGTGACGATCGTAAATGGATTTCGCACCCAGATTTGTTGATAGCGGTCGACATTATAGCCGACCGGAACGTCGTCAGAAGCCGTTGCAACCCAGCTACCGATCGCTGACAAAGACGTCAGGATAAATACTGCGCGCAGACCGGAAGATGATTTAGGATTTCGGAGCATACCAACGGGCAATCTCCAGCTCAAGGGTCACAGTAGGAGGCTCGTTCGCGCTTTTCAAAGAAAAACTGGTGATGGCCTGGAACAACTGCGGTTGCTGCACCTGCGCCAGCCATTTTATTACATTCTGCAATGCGCCGCTCAGCTTGAGTCGAACGGCAACGGATTGATAATTTGGCGTCGATAAATTCTCGCCAAAGCTTTGTTCCTGGATTTCCAGTTGATTGGCTTTAGCGCTCGTGGTCACCGATTCGAGCAGTTCCGACTGAGGCACCTGATCCGGGCGGATGCGGGGCTGGGTAGCGTCGGTCCATTGTTTACGGTTAAGCCAGAGATCTTTCTCTCTGAGCCAGATATTGTTTGAATTCTCCTGGTTGCGAAGGTCAGCGACGTCCTGGGCGAATCCGGTCATCAAATCATAGAGATAGCTGAGGCCGTAGAAGTTTCCCGTTGCGAACAGGGCAATGATCAGGATGATGGAAAGTCGCTTCTCGCTCTTAGTTAATTTTCGCAATTTTGGGATCTCCTTCGATGGTGAACTCAGCCCGACCATCCGGCCTCAGGATCGGGCTCGCCATTTGCCAATTAAACATCTGCAGATCGGATTTCGCCTTGATGTCCTCCGCAAACTTGAACACGGCCGGAGAGGTGCTGGCTTCGCCGCGTATGACGACCTTTCCATTTTGGATTTCGAAAGCGGTGAGGCGCAAGCCGTCGTGCGGCAACAGACCCGCAACCTGGTATAGTAATTCTACCGGGTACAACTTCGGGTTGACAGCCCATTCAACCTGACGCCAGCGTTCAGCGGTCCCCTGAATCGCCGCCACCGTCGGTGTCTGCTCGTAGATATGCCGGCGGAGAGCGTTCGCCACCTGACGCTGCCAATAAATATATCCGATGAGTCCGAGCACTCCAAGAACGTAGCAGGCCGCGAGCCATCCAATTCCAGAGCGGATCCGTCGTCTGCGCCGTCTCCTTTCGTGGAGAGAAGAGACCTCCGGCGGCAGAAGCTTGGACCGGATCTGCGGCAGGTTAGGCGGCGGTACAGCGTCACGGGTCACTTTCAGACCGAGATGCCGTTGCAGCCGCTCGCTCTCTTCGACAGTGAATTCGCCCCACAGGGTGATTCCGAGAAACCTTTCGCATAAAAGCTGAGACTCCAGCTGAAACGCGATGCATTTCAATTCGAGCGCAGCGGTTTCGGAAAGCTCGCTGTCCCCGAGGACCTGGACGGTCACGGCGTCCCGGCCGCGCGTTGCGGCGACGGTCAAGTGCCCCTGTTCGCGCCAGATAACCAACCGGTCTTGCGGCAGAGCAAAGGTGTAGGCGGATGGCTCGAAGCGCTTAACCCGTTCAAAGGCCAACTCCTTCGGAAACTCCGGTTGCAAAATTGTCGCAATCGCCAAGGTTCGGTTATCGCGGCTTTCGATGACCCGGTAATCGACAACCGAATCTCCGCTGTTCTTGCTGAGCAATCCGCGTTTCTCCAATTGCAGATGCAAGATTTCAGGAATTACCGCACCATCGCTACTGGCTAACCAAGCTGGGAAAGTGAAGGTGTATTCGGCCGGCAGAGACACTACCAACTCCCCTGGTACTTCGGATGGAGTGGAAAGACGGCGGACAAACTGCGCATTCTTGTTCTCGGAGAAACTCCAAAGCTCCCACTCGTTGCCATCGACAGCTCGCAAAAAATGAGTGTGCGACTTGTCTATTTTTCCTGCCATGACAAATAAGTGATCGGGATTGTATTCCGGCTGGTTACTACGACGATTTGTTTCTCGTAGCCAGCGATTATGCCTGTGCTCTCGATCCGGTCAACGGCGCTGGTGAGCGAGAGGAAATCCTGGACGAGTAGAAATTGTTCGGGACTCATTCCGAGTGCCGCGCGGACCTCATCCATGCTGTTGTAAATCCGATCGTCCAAGGTAAAAGGTTTGCCGTCCTGGCCCCATCGATATTTTACAAATTGATCGGCCGTAGCCTGCGAAACGCCGGTGATCAGGGTGATCGTATCGGCGTCCGCCAGATTGACGTCGATTCTGCCATCCCCCCAGATGGTAAAAAAGTTGCTCCAGTCTGGGCGTTTTTGCATGATCGGGCCGAATTCAGGAACGAGACTCATCTCTGCAACGGAGCGAAACAGCGTTGCGAACTGGACTGGGTTATTGTTGGTGGAAGCCGCTGCCGGCGAGGCTGATGGCGTTGGCGTTGCTAACGGGGGTGGCGCGAGTTGGTTGCCGACCGGCGCGTTGGAGAGATATTTTTGTAACCCCTCAACGGCGGCATCGGCTGCTTTCAGAGCGACTCCCCAGCGAACAAAAAGGTTGCTTAAGAGATCGCCGCGACCGTTCTGCAAAAGGAAATTAATATTCAGCTTGGTCGATTCGCTGGAGATCAGAACGTGGAACCGTCCCCCATCCTGCATCTGCTGCTCGAGCAGCGCTCTGTCCTGGTTTTGAACCTGAGGGTCGACTCCAAAAGCCAAACCAGACTCGGCAAGCTGCCGTGCTCGAAATTCCTTATTGAGTGCGCCGTACTCATCGACATCGTTACTGACGAACGCGACGGTTGCCGTGACCAACCCGGACAGCAGAATGATCGCGAACAGAACCAGGAGGAGCGCGGAACCACGACGCCGATGGGAAGAAATTGTCTCCTTCCGTTCCACTGGCTCGCATGAACCCGCTGATTCCTGCACTAAGACCCTGTTTGCGCGATCGGCCATCTAAAAACGCAACGCTCCGTGTGATTGCGTCCGGCAAGTTTAAAGGTGAGTTGCACTAAGTTAGGTTTCACCGCGGTATTGGGCCATTCCGGAGACCATTTCCCAGTCACCACATCAAAGAAACGCCAACTGAGCTCCTCGACATCATTCATCAACGGAAACCATTCCGCTTTTTCGTTGCCGGCATCGACGTAACTATCCAAAGCATTGCCGCTTTCCTGGAGAACGCTGAGCGCCAATCTGCCGTCCGCTTGTGGCCGGCTTGCGAGAACGACGGTCCCGAAACTCGCCCCGGTTCTCACCCAGGAAAAGTTGAAGGGCGCAGATCGAAAGATCAATTCAACTGAACCATTGATTTTGCGGGTCTGAAACACGCTGCTCTGCGGCATGGAATCAAAATTGCGCCGGAGCAACTCCGTGATTCCGTCCACTTTGCGTTGTTGAGTCTGCAAGAAGTTGATGTCGGCGGTGACCTTCAACGCTGTCTGGATAATTTGAAAGACCATTCCAACGACGATGCTTAAGACGGCCAGCGCCAACAACACCTCCAGAAGCAGATAACCGGAGCTATGAACGCTCCACCTCGCCCGACTTATCTTTTTCAGCGTTTGCTTCATGGCTGGTAGACAATCACCTCCGCATGGGCCGACCGTTCCTGGTTGGAAGCTTTCCACGACGCTTGCACGGTGATTTCGTACAAATTGGCCAGGAGCACGCCCGCCGCGGTCTTGGCCTGCACAGCGCGGATCTCCCTTTCATAGCGTACTCGTCCATCGCCCACCCGCACTTCTGATTTTCCGGGGTTCAATTTCTGGGCAGCGGTTTCCGTCAGCAGATTTTGCAGCTCGAGCCGAACCTGAGCTTCATCGCGCAGGAGGATGGAGGCATCGGAAGTCTGCTGCAGAGCGGTCGTGAGCGCTACGGCAACCAAACAAAAGATCATCAGCGCCAGCATGATTTCCCAAAGGACAAAACCGCGGGACCGCAATGAAATAGTGTTAGTCGAACTGTTTGCCGTCGTTGTAATGCAAGCTCCTTGTGGCCGGGAATTCCACGCAAGCAGAATTCTTAAGATCGAGACTCACTCACCTAATATTGAGACTCACTCATTGTATAAATGACTCCTCGTTCTGGATTGTTCCGGTCAACGGATCCACCCGGAACCGCACCCAATCGCTCTTACGTTGAAAGAGGAAGTTCATGGGTTCGCAAAGGCCGTTGGAGGCAAAAAACCAGCTAGCGTCTGTTTGCTTGCGGAAATCCCGATCGCCCAGTCGCTTGATCTCGAATGTCACTCCGTCCGGAAGACCGTAAGTGATCGGCTTACGGCCGGAAACTTTGCTATCACCCACCGGACGGAGGAGATAGGAGTCGTTGAGCAAAAGCACTTCATAGGGGCGATTTTCCATGATGGCGTCGCGCCGGGCAGTCCTGGCAAAGGTCTGCAATTCACGGATGGGTCCCCGCAGCCTTTCTTCATCCAGCAAATGAGAAGCCGTAGGCACCGCCACGCTAAACATAACGGCAACGATAAAAAGAACGACGCACACTTCGAGAATGGTGAACCCCACCATCCGGTACCGGGCGTGAGCGAACAGGTGGCATTGGCTGAGCGACCGGTTGCTCGAACTTCTCATGGCGGGACTACTAGTTCACCCGCCGGTAGATGTTATTAGGCCCTTCTTTGCGGTCAGGTCCAAAGGAAAAGACATCGACGCCGGAAGGATCTCTTTTTCCCGGATTACGATATTGATAAGGCGTGTTCCAAGGATCGACTGGCATGCTATCCATCAGCTTGGTCCAGTTGGCCGGTTTGGTACCGGTGGTAGGTATAGTGATGAGAGCCTCCAATCCCTGGCTTTGATCCGGCATTTGATAATTCCGCGCTTCGTACAGCTTCAGAGCACTATAGAGATTGTTGATATCCTGTTCAGTACGTTGGATTTTGGCGACGTCCAGGGCGCCGGTCATCTTGACGATCACGCCGCCCGCGATCACCGCGATGATGGCCACGACGAGCATGATCTCCATCAGAGTGTAGCCGCTTGCCCTCGAACGAAATACTACGGGCTTCTTCATAACGCAGAAAAACTCAATGGGCAAACCTAGATCAATGACCCGCTAAGTCAATTGGCGGCGTACTCGAGCTGCAAAAGGAAATCTCGGATGGCGACCTGAGCGCCCGGCGGAGCTTGAAACTGAAAGTGATTCTCGCCCACCGGAAGGTGGTCACCGCTGAGAATCAAGAGTCCTTTTCGCCAACCGGTGAATTGCATGGTGCCATCGCCCCCCTTTTCGTAACCCGGGTCAGTCAAATCGGGAACTTCCAAGGCCAATGTTCCGACGACAGCACCATTGAGCCAGAGAGAGAGCGTCTGATCCAGGCGCAACCCGTTGACCAGTACTTCGAGCCGGACCCGGGAAACCTTGGTCGGTACCGACACCGAAAAGTCGATGCCTTTCTCGATTCGTTCCGCCTGATCGGTGACGGAGGTGGTGAGAATTCTGCCCTCCCACGAATCCGCAATGGGTGTGAGCGGACTACCATCCACCTCCTCAGGTGCGAACATCTTGCCACCGGTGGTGAGCAGGGCCCCGTTTGGGATGTTGTCCACCAGGCGGACGACTCCGGGGCGCGCCCAATCCAGGCGGACCCGCAAAATATTGAGCACCGACTGGCTGGATTTCAACACGACCTTCCCGGGTCCGCCCATCGTCGGGCGATTGATCAGCAGTGTCCGCTGGTTAGGCAAACCGATATTCTCAAACAAATTTGGGGCTAGCAATTGACGTTTTCCAAGCGCGCTCTCCCAATAGACACTGAGAAAGCCCCCCATTTCTTCTTGGAAGACAACGGTGATTGCCAGATCGTCGTCGTCCGCACCCGGCACCACGGGGAAGGCAAGTTCCGCTTGCGATTTCGGATAGGCCAACGGCCGATCCGGAATCCATGCAGGGAACTCCAGGCGCCCTGTTGCTCTAAGGTCAAACGTGAAAGAATCCGCAAGACAGCAATCAACGGCGCCCAGATAAAAGATTCCCGCGGCAACCGTGATATAACTGCGATACATGCGCCGACGGTGTTGTAAACCCACGACGAACTCAGGGCAAGGAAGAAGTTGCCGCAGAAGTTGTCAGTGCCCAAAGAAGTTGTCAGTGCCAGTGTCAGTGTCAGTGTCAGTGTCAGTGTCAGTGTCAGTGTCAGTGTCAATGTCAGTGGGTGGTCCAGTGTCAACGGCGATAAAAATATTTGATGAGACTATCGAAAGGCATATCGTCATCGACACTGACACTGACAACTTCGCCGGACTATGAACATCACAGATCTCACCCAACGCCCCCCAAGGAGTCCCAGAATGAAGCTGGGAGGTTACGTTATTTTGCCGAGAATGCTCGATAAAGGCCGCGGCGAAC
Source organism: Chthoniobacterales bacterium (assembly GCA_035483355.1). GTDB lineage: Bacteria > Verrucomicrobiota > Verrucomicrobiia > Chthoniobacterales > JAFAMB01 > JAFAMB01. Next base: position 11,286 of record DATHPZ010000064.1, read on the forward strand.
TGGCCGGCAAAGCAGGCGAATACCATTTTGCGTGTCCTCTTGATCAGCATTTCCTGTCGTTCACCCAGTTAACCGCTGAAGACATCCTGAATCTATTGAAACAGGAAAAGTCTGACAGCGAAATGCTAGCCTGGGTCCGGGAACACGCCAAACAGAACGAGTGGGATGTTTTTTACTGGTCTGAATTTCATATTCGGCGCGGACCGACTGATAACGAAAGCCGTCAGTATTTCATCGAAACGCTGCAGAAAATTGCCCCGGACCGGGACGACATCGCCACTTGGTTTGATCTGCTCGATCTGGATGATTTCGTGAGTTTCGGCGGGAAAGCGTGAAACAATGTTTTTATCGCCGTTGACACTGACACAGGCACTGACAACTTCTTTACTCTCCTCGATAGCTGCAGCGGGCCCAAGGCGTTTCGTGAATGACGATCTCGCAAAGGCCTGGGCACTGCGAGCTTAGTTTCCGCCAAAACCACGCTGCCATCAATTCGATGGTGGGATTCTCCAATCCCGGAATGTCATTCAGGTAGGCGTGATCCAACTGCGCCACCAATGGTTTCATCGCCTCGCCAATTTGAGCATGATCGTAGATCCATCCGGTTGCCTCGTTGACCTCCCCTTCCACCGAAACCTCGATCCTGAAGCTGTGGCCATGCATCTTACCGCATTTGTGGCCAGGAGGAACCTTCGGCAACGTTTGAGCTGATTCGAAAAAGAAATCTTTTGTCAGCCTGGCTTTCATACGCCCTTCGTTTCCGGGGTCCAGATGAATTTATGCATTTGCAACTGGAACCGGACCTTAAGATTATCCTCCAGCAGCCACTCAACGATCTCACGCGGATCGATTCGATCAAAGATAGGAGAAAACAACACTGTTCCGCAGCGGCTGATCAGATCGAACTCGGCAATTTTTTGTTTGGACCAGAGGTAATCTTCGCGGGACCCGATGACGAACTTCACCTCATCGCGGGCGGTAAGGTGTGCAATATTTTCGTATCGGTTGCGTTCCGATTCACCGCTTCCGGGCGTCTTAAGGTCCATGATGCGATGCACGCGCGGGTCAATTTCGGAGATATCGTGCGCTCCGCTGGTCTCGATCAGAACCGTTTTGCCGCGGTTACACAGCTCCGTCATGAGCGGCAACACGTTCCGCTGCAGGAGAGGTTCGCCCCCGGTAATCTCGACCAGCGGGCAGTCAAAGGCCAGCACCCGCTGAACGATTTCCGGCAACGGCACTTTAGCGCCCGCGTAAAATGCATAAGCCGTATCACAATAAGTGCACCGCAGATCGCAAAACGTCAGCCGCACGAAGACGCAAGGTAATCCCGCCCAGGTGCTCTCCCCCTGGATCGAGCGATAGATCTCATTGATCGTAAGCGTTGCGGGTTTTTTCTCCACGAATGCGGACTGGACATTGCACGCCTTTGCCAAAAGAATCAAACTCATCAGGAGCCAGAAGCCAGGATCCTGACACCGCTGACACTTTCGACAAGAATCGCGGGCGACGCTGGTCGAGAGAACGACTATCCCGACCGCCGTAGAAAACCCGTCACTGCGAATCTCGGCCCGCAATCCACCCGGTCCCTTCATGGCCTTTTCCGTTCCGGATGCGAAGCTCGATATTGGACAGTCGCTGGCCAAAGGCGTTAGGAAACGGCCAGGATTTTCAACCCGATAGCCATTGATCCGCGACGCTCTGGTGAGCGATGCAGGCTCAGACATTGAATAAGAGCTAGATTTTTTCTTGATAGCGGTATTTTTGCGAATGCGTTCCATCGTTTTCCTATTCGTTCTCGCAATTCCGCTTCTCGCGCTGGCCGAAGATACGCCTCTGGATTCGTTGCCACAGGCCGTTCGAGAAACGATCGAGATGGAAAAAGGAGACGGCGTGGTAAAAAGCGTGGAAACTTACGGCTGGGGCGAGGCCACCATCTTCAAGGTCGAAATCGATGTCGACGAAGTTCCGGCACTCGAACTGCAGATCGCCGGCAATGGCAAGTTGATCCGGATTGACCATCTCCGAGTCGAGAAAGACGACAACGACAACGAGGATAATACATCCGAGTAGCGTGCTCCGCTATCGTCGTCGTCCTCGGGTCGCCGTTTGAACCGCTTCGATCAAAGCATAAGGAACAGAAGGAAATTTGAACAGAAGGCAGCAAAGGAAACAAAGGGGCTGGGGGTTGAGTTTCTGTGATGGTCATCCGGTAGGGCCTTCGGTGACTCTGCAATCGTCCTCGTGCTCGCCGTCGTCCTCCGAGGTCCAAAATGGTTCAGCCAAATGCAGCGCCCCGTATCGGCTGGTCGGCGAATCGGCGTCGGTATTGCTGCGCCGCCCGAACCGCTTCGAACAATGCTCTACAGAAGGCAGCGAAGAGGATTTGAACAGAAGGCAGCAAAGGAAACAAAGGGGATTGGGGTTGGGTTTTCGTGATGGTCATCCGGTAGGGCCTTCGGCGACTCTGCAATCGTCCTCGTACTCGCCGTCGTCCTCCGAGTCCAAATGGTTCAGCCAAATGCAGCGCCCCGTATCGGCTGGTCGGCGAATCGGTGTCGATATTGCTGCGCCACCCCGAACCGCTTCGAACAATGCTCAACAGAAGGCAGCGAAGAGGATTTGAACAGAAGGCAGCAAAGGAAACAAAGGGGATTGGGGTTGGGTTTTCATGATGGTCATCCGGTAGGGCCTTCGGCGACTCTCTAATCGTCCTCGTCCTCCGAGGTCCAAATGGTTCAGCCAAATGCAGCGCCCCGTATCGGCTGGTCGGCGAATCGGCGTCGGTATTGCTGCCGCCCGAACCGCTTCGAACATTGCTCAACAGAAGGCAGCGAAGAGGATTTGAACAGAAGGCAGCAAAGGGGATTGGGGTCGGGTTTCCGTGATGGTCATCCGGTAGGGCCCTCGACGACTCTCCTGTTCTCCAATCGTCCTCGTCGGTCAGTTGTCGGTGGTCCGTGGTCAGTTGCCAGGGGTCGGTCTTTTCGCTAAATCGTCCGTCAAAGAGGCATTGATTCGCGACTGATGTTCTCATTTCCGCTTTCTGTTGCCGACAACTGACCACTGACCACTGGCAATCGCTGGTTTCTTGGCAGAGCGCGCCGGAGAGTTTATGAGAACCTTATGGATAACCGGATCGATCAAAGGTTTTTGCAACTTCGAAGAAAGGGAACCAGCGGATTTATGGCGTACATTACCGGAGGCGATCCCTCGCCCGAAAAGACGGTGGACATCGCTCTCGCACTTTCCAACGCTGGAGTGGATTTTCTGGAAATCGGAATTCCGTTTTCTGATCCTCTGGCAGACGGAGTCGCAAATCAGCTCGGCGCGCAGCGCGCTTTGGCGGCCGGCACGACAGTTCCGAAATTATTGAAGACCATTATTGAAATCCGAAAAAGCCTCGATTTTCCAATTATCCTCTACAGTTATCTCAATCCGTTGTTTCAATACGGGCTCGAACGGTTCGAACGCGACGCAACCGCGGCGGGTGTCGACGGCTTGTTGCTGCTGGATCTGCCACCCGATGAAACACTGATGCCAGACAATCCGAAGAAACTTCTTCATCGAATTCGCCTGGTCGCACCGACGACCTCTCGAGAGCGGATTAAGCAGATCGTCTCCAGGGCGGACGGATTCATTTACTATGTCTCTCGCGAGGGCGTCACTGGGGAGCGAGATGCATTATCAGAGACGATCGGTGAACATGTTGCGATGATCCGCCGAGAAACAGATCTGCCGGTGGCGGTCGGTTTCGGTATCTCAAATGCAGCCCAGGCCGCTCAGGTGGCATCGGTGGCAGACGCCGTCGTAGTTGGGAGCGCGATCGTTCGGCGGATTGGTGAATTTGGCCAAGACTACCAACTGCCGCGCCGGGTCCAGGAGTTTGTTGAGCCACTCGTGAGAGCGGTCAAATCCAGTCGTGCGCGTCGGGATTGAGGAAAGGGAGCCGTGGTGTCGTGTCGGCGTTTTCTAATTATGACAGGTTCGGAAAATATCTTTTACCCTGCTCGGAAATAATCGGGTATTCCCATTTCTGACCTTGGAAGGCTTTGAGAATCCCGACGACCCAGAGGATCATGCCACCGAGCCAGACGACGAACCATAACAGAGCAAACAAAAGTGCGAAGATGAGGCCGATGCCGGGAAGATGACCAAGGATTCCGGATAAAACGGAGATGGCAAGGAATGCCCCAACCCAGGCGGCACCGAAAAAAATAGACTGGATCGCCCAGTGCCGGACGAAGAGGTCTTTCTTTTCAATGAAGTAGAAAATGATCCCTCCGAGGAGATTGAAGATCGCGCAAAGTCCCGCTCCAACATTCGAAGGCAGTCCGGTATCGCTTCCGGTCGGTGAAGGTGGAATAGCGTAAGCCATATAAGTGGAATTGAACCTCGGCGCGATCGTGGAATTCGGCAAGGGAAAGTCAATTTTTCACGTGCTTAGGGCAAGGCCCGGCGCTACGTTCCGCGCTCTATGTTGAGCGCAGGAATTGTGGGATTGCCGAACGTCGGAAAGTCAACGCTGTTCAATGCCGTGACTCGCACTCGCAACGCTCAGGCCGCGAATTATCCTTTTTGCACGATCGA
>DATHPZ010000065.1:0-8035 GCA_035483355.1 Chthoniobacterales bacterium
ATCAACGGTAGAAACGAACAAACAAGAAATACGAAATTAATGCTGGTCTGATCGGCGAGCCGGCCCAGGACCGCCGAACCGATGCCGCCCATCCCAAAGGCAAAACCGAAAAAGAGACCGGCAACCAAACCCACTTTCCCGGGAACCAGCTCTTGGGCGTAGACCAGTATGGCAGAAAAAGCGGAGGCCAGGATCAGACCGATCGCCACGGTCAGCGCACCGGTCCAAAACAGGTTGGCATACGGCAGCAGCAACGTAAACGGTGCGACGCCGAGAATTGAACCCCAGATCACATATTTAACCCCGAACCGATCGCCCAGATGGCCGCCGACTATTGTCCCCGCCGCCACTGAAAAGAGGAAAAGAAACAGGTGCAATTGGGCCGATTGCAGCGAGAGATGAAATTTTCCGATCAGGTAGAAGGTGAAGTAGTTGGTCATGCTCGAGAGATAGAAAAACTTCGAGAACATGAGGGTAATCAAGACCGCCAGAGCCCAGACGACTCTTTTTCGCGACGCCACCGGATGACTCTCTCGACCTTTACCGTGGGTTCCAACCTTCAGCCTGAAGAGGTTGCGCTTATACCAATGGCCGACATTTGCCAGCACAATGATGGCCACCAGGGCCACTGCGGAAAACCAACTGACACTGTATTGTCCTCTCGGCACGATGATCAAGGCGGCCAGGAGCGGCCCAAGCGAAGTTCCCGCGTTGCCGCCAACCTGGAAAATCGATTGGGCAAATCCGTGTCGTCCGCCTGAGGCCATGCGGGCGAGCCGGGAAGCTTCCGGATGGAAGATGGATGATCCCATCCCCACCAGAGCTGCCGAGCAGAGGATCATTGGGAAATTGCCGGCCGTCGCCAATAGGAGAAGGCCGACAAGCGTGAACCCCATGCCAGTCGCCAAAGAATACGGTTTGGGCCGATGGTCCGTATAAAGCCCGACGAAAGGTTGGAGCAAGGAAGCGGTCAGCTGAAAGGTCAGGGTGATCAGGCCGATTTGGGTGAAGTTGAGGTGGAAAGACTGTTTTAAGATCGGATAAATCGCCGGAATGACCGATTGGATCGTGTCATTGAGAAGATGCGAGACGCTGATGGCAATGAGAACCGCAAACACCGTGTTCTCAGCGATTTTTTGTTTGCCGGGCAGTGGAGTCGTTTCACTTCGGGATTGCATGTCGGAGGCAGTGGTCGGTTGTCAGTGGTCAGATGTCTCCGGCTTTGCGTCTCAGAGTTCGTGGTGTCGTCGAGAATCTTTGATCGGCGGCTACGGTCGACGCTTCCCAACCCGCTGACAACTGGCAACTAAACAACCGGCAACCGACGACTGACGACTGACGACTGACGACTGACGACTGACAGCTGAACGGACAACCGAGAACTGAGAACCGGCGACTTACAACTGAGAACCGACAACTAGCAACCGACGACTGATAACTGGCAACCGGCAACTGACAACTCAAAACTTGAATATCGTCGTCTGGGAGTATTTATCTCCTGGGACAAGTGCTGTGCTCGGGAAATGCGGGTGGTTCGGGGAATCCGGGTAACGCTGGGCCTCGAGGGTAAACCCTCCCCAGTGGGCGTAGGTCAGTCCTTGTTTGCCGTTCAGCGTCCCGTTCAGGAAATTGCCGGAATAGAATTGGACTCCCGGGTCGGTCGTGTACATCTCGACGGTTCGGCCGGATTCTGGATCCGTGACGCGTACCGCCAACGCCTCTAAATTCCCGGGATGATTCAGAATCCAGTTGAAATCATATCCGCCCTGTTGCGGCTCGGCGTACGTGAGTTGCGCGTCGTTGGCCCGGATATTGGCCCCGATGGCCGTTGGCGTGGTGAAATCCAGCGGCGTGCCTTTGACGTTCAGTAATTCGCCGGTCGGTATAAGGACGCGATCCACTGGGGTAAATCTGTCGGCATCGATCATTGCCACCGAATTGAGCACCGTGCCGCTGCCGGCGCCTGTTAGATTAAAGTAAGTGTGATTGGTCAGATTAACGATCGTGTCCTGGTCGGTCACCGCGGTATATTCAATTCGCAGTTCGTTGTCGTTGTTGATGGAATAGCGCACTGTCACCGTCAGGTTGCCGGGGAAACCCATTTCGCCGTCCGGCGAGAGATAAGCCAGCTCGACCCCGACCCAGTTTGAACCCTTGACCGGCGCCGCTTCCCAGAGCTTTTTATCGAATCCCTCGGGTCCCCCATGCAAGGCGTTCGGCCCGTCGTTGATCGGGATCTGGTATGGTTTGCCGTTCAAAGCGAAGCGCCCTTGGGCGATCCGGTTCCCGTACCTGCCAATGATCGCGCCGAAATACGGGTTAGGCTTGAGGTAATCCTCCAGGGTGTCGAAACCAAGCACCACATCGGCTCGTTGGCCGTTCTTGTCGGGGACCAAAAGCGACTGCACGATTCCGCCGTAACTCAGAATGCTGACCTCCATTTGGCGGGCATTCGTCAACGTGTACTTGTCCACCTTTGAGCCGTCCGGCATCGTGCCGAACAGAACCTTCTCCGACGTGAGACCTGGCGCGGGGGAATCGTTCGTCCACATGTTTTTATTGATACCGCTTCGAATAGGTTCGAGGCAAGGGCCTTCGGCGTTCGGCGTTCTATGTGCCAGCAGTCCCAGGTTACTCGGTTCGAAGATTTCAAGCGGGACGCTTTAATTACCGGAAAATGCTAAGCTGGACGCTTAGCCTCCCCAGCCGGTAAGTAAGCCGTCTCGGCTTACCCGGGTTTTTCTTCCGGGGTTGAAGAGGTAAAAGCGAGACGCTTTACTTACCACGAGAGGTAAGGGGGACGCCTTACTTACCACGAGAGCTAAGCTGGACGCTTAGCCTCCCGAGCCGGTAAGTAAGCCGTCTCGGCTTACCCGGGTTTTTCTTCCGGGGTTGAAGAGGTAAAGCGAGACGCTTCGCTTACCACGAGAGGTAAGGCGGGACGCCTTACTTACCACGAGAGCTAAGCTTGGACGCTTGCTGGTAGCGAACGGTGGCCCAGTTCCCCCGGCTCTCGAAAACCCAGAAACGGTTCGTTTCCCCGCGCCCCCCGAACGCCGAACGCCGAACGCCGCCGAACGGTGAACGGTGAACGGTGAACGGTGAACGGTGAACGCCTCAGCGCCTCAGCGCCTCAGGCCTTGCGCAAAACGGCCATGAGCGCCTCCGATGCGCTCGGTTGAACCAAGGGCATTTGGAGCAGCTGCTCGACCGTGAGCCCCGATTTCATCGCAATGGTCGCGATATTGACAATCACCGGGGCATGATCGCCGACCGCCAGGCAACCCAGTAAAAATCGAGAACGAGAGTCGACGATTACTTTTAGAAAGGTCGGCTCAGGATCGACCACGCTGCGTTCAAGATCAGAGACCAGACGCAGGGTGTCGGACACAACCAGATATTCCAACCCATGGGCTTTGGCCTCTTCTTCGGTGAAGCCGACGGAAGCAATGGAGGGCTCGCTATGGATGCACCGTGGGATCCAGCGTTGATCGAATTGGGTATCGCGTCCCAGGATAGAGTCAATCGCTACGCTGGCTTGAGAGAACGCAGTACTATCCAGCAGACTGATTCCGTTCACGTCGCCCACCGCATAAAGGCCGGGACGCGAAAGACGCATCCGTTCGTCCACCTTAAGGAAGGAACTGTCGTCAATTCCTAAAGCGCCGAGTCCGATCCCCGCCGAATTTGGTGTTCGGCCAATCGACACCAGTACCAGATCGGCTTCGACTGCCGAGTTGCCAGGGAGGGGAATGCGAACGCCTTCGTCGAATTCTTCGATTTGGTTGAGCGGAATCTTTTGCTGCAGACGGATCGTGACGCCTCGCATTTCCAACATTTCGGCAACCCGTTCCGCTGCTTCGGGTTCCCACCCGGGCAAGACCCGGCTCTCTTTCTCGACCAGCGTTACCTCACAACCCAAAGTCCGGTAAATCGAGGCGAACTCGCATCCAATGGAGCCTGCACCAATGATCAGGAGATGCCCTGGCAGAGATTTAATTCGCAGCAATTCATCGCTGTCCACCAACCTTGGCCCCGACCTGTTGAAAAAGGCGGGTCTGGAACCGGTCGCCACGATGACATTGTCGGCGACAATGGTTTTTACTGTGCCGCTCGGATCAATCACTTGAAGCGTCCGCTCGTCCAGGAACTGCCCAGACCCGGGAAACAGATCGACGCCTGACTGCTCCAGTTCCGTGCGGAAGTTGTCCACCAATCGTCCGCTGACATTCGATCGGGTGACCATCCAATTGCGCAAAGTCTCCTGTAAAAGATCAATCTTGTTGCCGAATCGCCCACTGCGCAATCGATCACGAAATTCGCGTGCAGAAGCTTGCAACGTCAGGACGGCATAACATCCGCTATGGAAACAGGCGCCCCCAAGGCGATCTCGCTCGATCAATGCCGTTCGCAAGCCGTTACGAGCCGCCAAACGGGTGGCTTCGCGTCCGCCAGAACCCGACCCGATGATCGCTAGTTGATAATTGTCACCCATGGAAACCGATGGAGAAATATTGTACGCCGATTTTTGCTTTGGAAAGCCAAAGATGCCGCGCGGGGCGCGGCGTTCACCGTTCACCGTTCACCGTTCACCGTTTTGGCGTTCGGCGCTCGGCGCTCGGCGTTCGGCGTTCGGCGTTCGGCGGCGGGCAGGTATACCAGCAGTCCCAGGTTCCTCATTCCGAAGAGTTCAAGCAGGACGCTTTACTTACCCATCCGGTAAGTAAGCCATCCCGTTTGCTCCAGGCGACCGCCGAACGCCGAGCGGTGAACGGTGAACGCATCTTTCTAGATGAATAGACGGCGGTTCTAATGGAAGATATGGTTTTGGGCAGCGATATGAATGAAAAATATCAACTAGCGGTCATTGGTACCGGTTCTGGTGGTAGTGAGGCGGCGCTTCTGGCGGCCAGAAAAGGCTTTAAGGTGGTGGTTATCGAAAACGGCGCGCTGGGCGGTACGCGGCTTCACCATGGGTCCTACGCCGTTCGCGCTTTGCACGCGGCCGCGCGGCTCCACGGCGAGTTCTTCATAGGCAAAAAATCCGGAGTCGACGTCGATCTTTTTACGGAATCATTGACGCAGTGGATGAAAGCCCAACGAGCTGCCAGTGCACGACTGGCTCGTCAACTGCAGCACGATTTGGAAGCGCTGAATGTGCGGGTAGCGTTAGGGCGCGGAACGCTGGTCGATGATCATCGAGTCCGGATCACCAACGAACATGATAAGCACGAGGACATTGACGCGGACTACATCATTTTGGCGACGGGGGCGCGTCCGGACTATCTCGGGGCCAAGGATTCGCGCATTATCAATAGCGATGAACTTCTCGACCGGATTCATCCTCCTGACCACCTTTTCGTAGTCGGTGGCGGTTATGTCGGCTGCGAGTTTGCCGCTATTTATCGGGGCTTTGGTTGCCAGGTTACTCTCGCGGAACAGGGTGAAAGACTATTGCCGGATTGGGATGAAAGTGTTGGTATCCACATTGCCAAGCAGCTGGCCGCAGACGGGGTGCAGCTGATGCTTGGCCATCCTGTTTCCATCGCCAATTTACCGGTCGAAGACGGGTGGCCGATCATTACCATGGAGGATGGAACCGAAGTTTCACCTGATCTCCTGTTGGTGGCGACGGGACGCAGACCGAATATCGAGTCTCTCGGCCTGGAGGACCTTGGCATAACCACCACCCCATTTATTGAAGTTGACGCACAGCTGCGAACGCACCGGAGAAATATCTTTGCGGTGGGCGACGTCAATGGGCTCAATATGCTGGATAGCGCGGCAGCTTCGCAGGCACAAGTGGCGATCGATGCGATCACCGGCGGCACGACGCTATTCAGCTCCCGCTGGGTTCCGCGCTATCTTGATACGGATCCCCCCGTTGCGGCGGTCGGCTGGATGGAACAGGAGGCCACGGCAGCCGGTCTCGACGTCGAAACGAAATCGGACGCTGCAGAGCTGGTCACGGCAGATGACAAGACAATTGCCCATCCGTCGAAGACCCTGGTTAAAATCATCGCTGAGCGCTCGACCAAACAGATCAGAGGATGCCTGGCCATTGGCAATCAAGCTTCCGAAGTGATTAACCTGGCGGCTTTGGCAATTCAGAGTGGCATTAGTACGAGAGAAATCGAGAGATTACTCCTGGTTCACCCGAGTGCATCCGTGGCCTTCCAGCGGTGCGCGGCGAAGTTTAATCACGAGACTCGATCGATCTAACGGGCAGAAACACCCGTTCCGCATCATTGCTATCTTATGGAAACAAAGAATCCGCCGGATTCGCCTTCAGGCGTGTCGGCCTCGAGCGAAAAGGCTTCCGACGCCAGGGGCCATGATCGTTTGGTCACCTACCAAAATCTACTGGTGCCGATCGATTTCTCGGAGCATTCCAAAAAGACGATAGGATATGCGACGCAACTGGCCGCCTTTACGGGTGCCCGCATCAAGATATTGCATGTGTTTCAGATACCGGACTATCCCGCGGCGTTTTATCAGGGACTCTACATCGAGCATGAGCAAGTTAAGATCCATGTGGACACGGCAACGCGTGAGGCCAATGCACAGCTCGCGCTGCTTGCTGAAGAAATTCGAGGCAAAGGGCTGGAGGCTCAGGCGAGGTTGCGTCTTGGGAATCCCTACGAAGAGATTGTGGCCGAGGCCAAGGAGATGGGTGCCGACCTCATTGTGATCGGTTCCCACGGTTATAGGGGTCTCGAACGTTTGCTGCTCGGTAGCACGGCTGAACGAGTTGTCCAATATTCGCCGTGTGCGGTACTCATCGTCAAAGATGCGTCCGGTCATCCCTGATCGGTCACAGGCATGAACAGTTGCCAGTTGTCTGTTGTCTGTTGTCTGTTGCTTTAGCGAACTTGCGGTGCGAGTGCCTCCGAGCACCACAAAGATCAAACGCCAAAGTCAGTGAAATTCCCGCTGACAACTGACCACCGACAACTGTTTTGCGCGATTAACAACCAGAAGGAACATTGATGAATTACAGAAAACTCGGGAAAACGGGATTGACCGTATCGGAAGTCGGGTACGGTGCGTGGGGAATCGGAAAAAGCGGCTGGATTGGGGCTTCTGACGATGAGTCGTTGAAGGCCCTGCATAAATCCATCGATCTAGGCCTGAACTTTGTCGACACCGCCCTGGCCTATGGGGAAGGGCACAGTGAAAGACTTGTGGGACGGCTGGTCAAAGAACGTTCCGAAACGATTTACGTGGCCACGAAGATTCCGCCCAAAAACGGTCAATGGCCTGCCCGATCCGGGGTGCCGGCGGCGGACACGTTTCCCGGTCAGCATGTCATCGCGTGTACCGAAGAAAGCCTGAAAAACCTCGGGTTGGAAACGATTGACGTCCAGCAGTTTCACGTCTGGTCGGATGAGTGGGTTAATCATGGCGATTGGCTCGAAGCCGTCCAAAAGCTGAAACAACAGGGCAAAATTAAAAATTTTGGCGTCTCCATCAACGACTATCAGCCCGAGAACGCGATCAAATTGATTGAGACCGGCGTCGTCGATACGGTGCAAGTCATTTACAATATCTTCGACCAAAGCCCGGAAGATCAGCTATTTCCTGCCTGTGACCGTCATCAAGTCGGCGTCATTGTCCGGGTCGCTTTGGATGAGGGGGGATTGACCGGGAAAATCACCCCGGACACCAAATTTGAACCGGGTGATTTCCGCAGCAATTTCTTCCGGGGCGACCGCAAACAGCAAGTCTATGAACGCGTGCAGAAAATTGTTTCCGATCTTAAAATCTCTCTGGACGAGATGGCGGAAACGGCGTTGCGCTATGTCCTGAGTCATGCGTCCGTGTCCACCGTTATTCCGGGAATGCGTACGGTGCGGAACGTGGAACGGAACTGCCAACTGGGAGACGGACGTGGACTGCCCAAAGAACAGGTGGAGAAATTGAAAGCCCATCGCTGGATTCGCAACTTCTACGGATAAACGGAAGTCCGAAAATCCCACGGCGCAATGTAGGATAGGCTTCCAGCCTGTCTCTTGGCCCACAGGGTGCCCCGTCG
>DATHPZ010000066.1:0-13229 GCA_035483355.1 Chthoniobacterales bacterium
CGTTCCCTGAGAGGAAGAAGGGCGGGTGGTTACCCGAAATGAAAAAAATCGAGGCGATCATCAAACCGTTTAAATTGGAGGAGGTAAAGTCGGGACTTGCTGAGCTCGGGATTGAAGGCATGACCGTCAGCGAGGTCAAAGGCTACGGGAACCCCGCTCAATCCTGTCGCCCTCCCTACAGCCCTAGTCGGCTCCCGTTCATACCGAAACTAAAAGTCGAACTCATCGTCAGAAACGAATTGCTAGGTTCTGCCGTTGCTGCAATAAAGCAAAGCGCACGGACCGGAACACGAGGCGACGGCAAGATTTTTGTCCAAGATCTCCTGGAAGTTATCCGCATAAGAACGGAAGAACGCGGAGATCGGGCGCTTTAACAAGCGCCATCGAAACGCCTCCCAGTACTCCGTCTAACCCCAAATCCCTGGTTAAACCCCGTAACCTCAATCCATCATCTACCATCGCATCATTTATGACCCCAGCCGAAGTAACCTCTTTTATCAAAGATAAGGGAATTAAACTGATTGATTTCAAGTTCACCGACCTTCTCGGGACTTGGCAGCACTTTACGACCACCCTCAATGAATATAGCGAGGACATCTTTACGGATGGCTTGGGCTTTGACGGCTCCAGCATCCGTGGTTGGCGAGCGATTCACGCCAGCGACATGCTGGTCATCCCAGATCCGGCCACTGCCTGGATCGATGTGTTCAACGCCGAGCCGACGCTCAGCTTTATCTGTACGATCCAAGATCCAATTACCCGAGAACCGTATGATCGCGATCCGCGCGGCGTAGCCGAAAAAGCTGAGTCTTATCTGAAGAGCACCGGCATCGCCGATACGGCCTTCTTCGGGCCGGAAGCCGAATTTTTCATCTTCGATGATGTCCGTTACGATTACAGCTCCAACAGCTCATTCCATAGCGTCGATAGCGTAGAAGCAATCTGGAACACCGCACGCGAGGAATTTCCAAATCTCGGGTACAAGATTCGTCACAAGGAAGGGTACTTCCCTGTCGCGCCGGCTGATACTCTCCAAGACCTCAGAAACGAGATGTGTCTGGAACTGGAGAAAGCCGGCGTTCCGATTGAGCGGCAGCACCACGAAGTCGCCACCGCCGGTCAGGCTGAAATTGACATCCGATTCTCCCCTCTTCGGACCATGGGCGACAACATGATGTACTACAAATACATCCTCAAGAACGTCGCTAAAAAGTACAACAAGGTGGTGACCTTCATGCCGAAACCGCTGTTTGGCGATAACGGTTCCGGTATGCATACTCATTCTTCGCTCTGGAAAGATGGCAAACCCCTCTTTGCCGGCGATAAGTACGCGGGCCTAAGCGAGTTGGCTCTATTTTACATTGGCGGGGTCTTGAAACATGCACCTGCGCTCACCGCCATCTGCAATCCGACAACCAACAGTTACAAGCGCCTCGTGCCGGGATTCGAAGCGCCAGTTAACCTCGCCTATTCTGCCCGTAATCGGTCGGCTGCCATCCGAATTCCGACCTACTCGCCAAGTCCCAAGGCGAAACGCGTCGAGTACCGCACGCCGGACCCGGCTGCAACTCCGTATCTTTGTTTCGCGGCCATCATGCTGGCTGGTCTGGACGGCATTCAGAACCGAATTGATCCAGGCGATCCGCTTGACAAGAACCTGTACGAACTCCCCCCCGAAGAACTCGCCAAGGTTCCAACGGTGCCCGATTCGCTCCTCGGAGCGATCGAAGCACTCGAAAAAGATCACGAATTCCTGATCAAGGGGGACGTCTTCACCAAAGATTTCCTCGAGAACTGGGTCGAACTGAAGAAAAAAGAGTACGATGCTCTGCGCCTCCGGCCGCATCCGTACGAATTTTACATGTATTTCGATCTCTAAAGCGGTTCGCTCGCAATCGATCTGGACAAAAGGGCGCTCGGAAGTATCCGGGCGCCTTTTGTTTTGTCGCCAGCCACCCGGTTCAAAATCGGTCGAAATTTGCTTTTTTCTCTTGCTACGGAGGGGGGTTGCCCCTGTGTTATTTACCTAACCACACCCCCCCGGGTTTTCCAGCATGCGAAAAGGTTACCTAGCTCTTGTATTACACGCCCATTTGCCGTTCGTTCGGCATCCCGAGTACCCTGACTTCCTAGAAGAAGATTGGTTGTTCGAGGCGATTACGGAAACGTATTTGCCTCTCTGGCAGGTCTTTGAGGGATTGATTCGCGATGGTGTCCCCTTCCGTCTAACCATGTCGCTCACTCCACCGCTGTGCGCGATGCTCAACGACGATCTGCTGCGCGAGCGCTACCTGGTCTATCTTGATCGCGCGATCGCGCTCTCGAAGCGCGAAATCGACCGGACACAGTCACAACCGGAAATAAATCATCTTGCGAGAATTTATCATTATCGGTTTATGGAGTGTCGCGAGATCTATGTCGATCGGTTGCACTGCGACCTCGTCGGCGCGTTCAAGCGCTTTCAAGATGGCGGGTTTCTCGAGATCATCACCTGCGCGGCGACACACGGGTTCCTCCCGTTGATGGAACAACATCCCGAAGCGGTCCGCGCCCAAATTCAAATCGCCCGCGACGATTATGAAAATAATTTTGGACGGAAGCCCAGAGGAATCTGGCTTCCTGAATGTGCTTATTTCTCTGGGCTGGAGAACTATCTGCAAGAGGCGGAGCTGCGCTGGTTTTCCCTCGATGCGCACGGGCTGATGTTTGGGAATCCAAGACCACGATACGCCATCTTCACCCCCTGCTTTACAGCGGCGGGTCCCGCCGCTTTCGGACGGGACAGGGAATCGAGCAAACAGGTCTGGAGCGCGCAAGAAGGTTATCCCGGTGACCCGGCTTACCGTGACTTCTATCGTGACATCGGTCACGACCTGGATCTCGACTATTTGCGTCCCTACCTGCATGCCGACGGCGCGAGGAAGTTTACCGGGATCAAGTATTACCGGATTACAGGCCGCACTCCGAACAAACAGATTTATGTTCCCGGATGGGCCGAAGGCGCCGCTGACTATCACGCCGGTGATTTTATGGTCAGTCGGAGAAAGCAGATCGAACATCTTATCGAAGCCACCAACATTGAGCCCCTCGTTTTGAGTCCGTTTGACGCAGAATTATTCGGACACTGGTGGTACGAAGGACCGAGATTTTTGAATTTATTTATTCGCAAGGCGGTCTACGACCAGAGAGTGTTCGAATTAACCACCCCCAGCGCCTACCTGGAGAACCACGACACGCTGCAAATCATTGCTCCAAGTCCGTCGAGCTGGGGCCATAAGGGGTTTTGGGAAGTTTGGTTGGATGAGTCTAATTCCTGGATCTATCCGCACCTTCACGCAGCCGCCCGACGCATGACCGAGGCGGCCCGCGCCGGTCAGAAAGAACCAGCCAAATGGAAGGAGCCAGTGCTCAGACAAATGGCGCGCGAACTCTTGCTAGCGCAATCAAGCGATTGGGCTTTCCTCATGAAAACGGGAACGGCCCGCGACTATGCGACCAAAAGAACGAGGGATCACATTCTGCGCTTCACACGACTCTATGACCAGCAAAAGGGTGGCGCGATGGACGAAGATTTCCTCTCGAATTGTGAGTGGCGAGATAACATCTTCCCGGACGTGAATTGGAAGTATTATGTTTGATCGTCCGCGGTGGTTGCCCGGAATCGCACTGCTGCTCTGGTTTGTTCCGCTCCACCTGATCAACGCGCAGGATGAAGAGGCAAATGCTAAACAATTGCTATTTGTCCCGCCTCCTGCCGAAGGAGTGATCAGCCTCGGGGTCTACGATAGCAAAGGTAAACTTGTCCGCGTCCTGAAAAAGGCCGCCGAAATTGATAGCTTCAAAATCGCCTCGGACGGTCTCGTCATCGATTGGGACCGAAACGATTCGCAGGGCAAGCCTGTTCCAAACGGGAAATACTTTGCCCGCGGCGTTTTGATCGGTGATGTCAAGATCGAAGGTGTCGCCTTTCATTTGAATGACTGGGTTGATTCCTCAGACGATCCAAGAATCCGCAAGGTCCTTTCAGCGGATTTGTTGGACTCGCTTCGCCCTGTGGTGCTCGCCGATGCCTCACAACCAGAAGTCCTGGTGCTTGAAAACAACGGCAAACGATCCAGCACCATCTCCCTCGCGTTCAATCCACTCACGATTAAGGCCGTCGGACCCAACCTCCTGCTCTTTGATAAAGCCCAGGTGATGTTGATCGATCCGACTTCTGGTGCTGAGGTTGCACGACAGAATCTTCCCGACATCCGAGACGCGGATGCTGCCGGAGATCGCACCGTGGTCCTCACCGGAAACCAAATTAAGTACCAGATCAATTCGAAACCTCAGGATCTGAAAGCGCCGGCAGAAGATCTTTTTCGATGCGCCGTTCTGAGCTCCTCGATCGTGGTCGCATCAAAGGATACGCGCATCTGGAAGCTTGACGGCCAGGAGTTCACAGCGCTTGACGCGGGGGAAACAGGCGAACTCCTCGACATGCGCGCCGGCACCTCGGACAGCGTCTGGCTTCTGGTCAGGACAAGCACGACAACTCTCTTGAAGCAGATTGATTCGTCCGCGAAAATCCTCAGAGAGATCGAACTGCCTCCTGACTTGCGAACAGTCACCCGGCTCGGAGCGTCCCGGACCGATGATGCGCTGCTTTTGATCTCTGACGACGGCAGTGCCGAACGAGTCGTTGGTGTTCGCTTCCAGGCGGAAAACCAGGGGAAGTCAATCTGGGAAAAGTGGTTTGAGCGAACCTTGACCCCGTTTAAGTTCTTCGAATTGAAGGAGGGTAAGGTCGTCCCAGCCGATGCGAAGTCCGATTCTCCACCAGCTTCCGTAAAGCCGGCTGACAACCCGATGGAAAACACCCGGCAAGTTTTGTTCCAGCTCTCGATGGTGACAGATGAAACCGGCGCCTGGGTCGCTGGTGTGGACGGTCTCCCTTTATTCCAGGTGTGCGCGACAAAAAACATCAAGCAGACCCGGTGCGTCTCCGATGGCGCAAACGGCTTGCGAGTCTTCACCTCCGACGGAACCGTTGTTGAGGAATATCATCTTACCAGTCTTGAAAATCTTTTCCGATTCGACGCGGGCTCATTTGACTAGCGTAAAATTCGACAGGGAGTAGAAGAAGCTGAACATTATTTACTTCGATCTCGAAACGCAGCGCACCGCCAACGACGTCGGCGGATGGGACAAGAAAAGAGATATGGGTATGTCTCTTGGAGTCACCTACAGCACGAATCTAAATGAGTATCGGATCTATCCGGAGAAACGCGTCAACGATCTGATTCAACAGTTGCTGCGCGCCGATCTTGTTGTCGGGTTCAATATCGTAAACTTCGACTATCAGGTCCTGATGGGGTACACCATTCTTGACCTGCCGCATCAATTGCGAACCCTGGACTTGTTGGTCGAGATCGAGAAAGTGGCGGGGAACAAACTAAGATTGGATAATATCGCTCAAGCGACCCTCGGCGTGGGCAAGACAGCCGACGGAGTCGACGCGATCAAATGGTGGCGCGAAAAGCGAGTCATGGAAATCGCTGAATATTGCTGTTTCGACGTCAAGGTTACCAAGCTCGTTCACGAACATGTCGTGGAGCATCGCCAACTCTTCTACACCGACAAATTCAGCCGCAAACAACGGGTAGAAATAAAATGGTGAACCGGAAACCGCCGCGTTTTCTTGAATTTCCGAATCTGGCATCGACACTGAGACAAAGCTCCACAAGTTGTTCACATGATTTTGCCTCTACGCTCAACAAAGGAGGTCTGGGCGTTCGATTGGTTCGACCTGGACGTGCCAATCCAATTCGGGTCGATGTTCATCCTTCCCACCTGCCTCTACGTTGTCCATCGGCACACCCGTATGCTGCTGGCGCACGAATTCGTCAGGGAGCTCGACCAGCGCCGGGTTGAACTTTTCCTGCATCGCGCGTTTCAGGAGAAAGGTGCACCGGATGAGCTGCTCGTGCCTGATGTGGACGAGTGGGACGAGACCGTATGGCAAAGCTTTTCGAAAGAATACCAATGCCAGATCAACCTTGTCGACGTGGAATCCAACGGGACGGAGACAGGCGAAGAGGAGGGCATTGAATCCCAGCTCAGCAATTTAATCGCCGGCCCCGCCGAGAGTCTGTTAGCCAGTCACGGAGCTCAATTTGTGGCTCAAGGTCTGGTCAAGGCAGTCAAGCACACGCGATCCCGCGAGAAGCAGCGCGCCCTATTGGCTAAAGCACTTGATCTCTCTGAAAACCTGCCGGAAGCCCTCGTTGAACTAGCAGATCTCGATCTGCAGGAAGGCAACCTCGACGAAGCCGCGGAAGGCTTTGCCAAAGCCACCCAGGCTGCTGCCCCATTTCATGTCCAGGGACAACCCAGCTACTTCCTGAGAGCCCAGCACGGCCGATTGCTGGTGTCCTGGCAAAAGGGTGAACTGAATGAAGCCGTCGCCATCGGAGAAGAGTTATTGTTTGCCGATCCGGCAGATCATTCCGGGGTGCGCTTTCTGGTCCCGTTGCTGCAGCTTTCACTCAGCCAGTTTGAACCGGCGAACGAATTTTTTACCTGGTATCGCCAGTCTTACCCTAATGATCTGGAGGACCCGGGATTCTTCTTCGGATGGGCTCTCACCCTGTTTGAATTTGATGAAGAATCGAGCGCGATCGACTGCTACAAACGCGGAATGTTGCAGAATCTTTATCTGGCGCCGCTTTTGCTCGATCTGCCCGAACCTTCACCGGAGCTCTGGCAGCATAACCAGCGTGGTGATTACAATTACGCCATCGAATTCGTCGATTCCTTCGGCGCGATCTGGGAGCGCGATGCCGCTGCGACACGATTTCTCCGGGAATTGTATGTCAGCCTCTTACCATTGTTAGACGCCTTGATCGACGTTCGCCGGCAAATGGCTGAACTCCAGGATAATCGCTATGAGCCCGAACATCGAAAAATCTGGGACAAACTTGTCGTCGAAGAACAGCGCCAAATCGAGAGATGGGCAATCTGAAGGGGCTCTCTTGACACCGGGCCGGGTTTCGCCACGGTTCCCTTCATGGCGCGTTATCTCACCGGATTCCAACCGACTGGAGCCCTGCACATCGGAAACTATTTCGGAGCGCTGCGCCCTGCAATCGAGCTTCAGGAAAAAGGGGAAGCGTTCTATTTCATCGCCGATTATCACGCTCTCAATACGATTCGAGATCCTGCGGTTTTAAGAGACCTCGTTCGCGGAGTCGCCATCGATTCCCTGGCCTGCGGACTTAATCCCGCGAAGGCTTGTTTTTTTCGACAATCCGATGTCCCGGCGGTCACGGAATTGGCTTGGGTCCTGAGCAACGTCACACCGATGGGACTCCTCGAAAGAAGCCACTCGTACAAAGACAAGTTATCCCACGGTATCGCTTCGTCTCACGCTCTGTTTGCCTATCCAGTTCTCATGGCGGCCGATATTCTGCTTTACGAAAGCGACGTGGTACCGGTCGGAAAGGATCAAAAACAACATCTCGAGATAACGCGCGATATCGCGATCAAATTTAATGAGTTGTACGGCGGAGTCTTCAAATTACCTGAGCCTAGCATCCGTGAGGAGGTCGCCACTATTCTCGGGTTGGACGGGCAGAAGATGAGCAAAAGCTACGGCAATACGATCGAGTTGTTTCTTCCTGAAAAGACGTTGCGGAAGAAAATCATGAGTATTGTCACGGATTCCACGCCGGTCGATGCGCCAAAAGATCCGGACAACTCGGCGATTGTTTCGCTCTACAGGTTGTTCGCGACGTCGGACATGGTTGCATCCATGGAACGCGATTTTCGAGCCGGAGGCGTCGGTTTCGGAGAATTCAAAAAAAGATTGTTTGAGGCTATCTGGGAGAGTTTCGCTCCAATGAGGCAGCGTCGGGCGCAACTCGAGGCCGATGCCGGCTATGTCGATCATGTCCTGGCAGACGGCGCCTCACGGGCACAGGAAGTGGCACAGAGGACGATGAGCAAGGTCCGGCGAGCCGTTGGCGTCAGAGACTGAACTATCGGCCAATGCACGGTGCGGGATAGATTTGGCCCCAATCCCGCGTTTGACGTTTGCACATCGTCCGCTAATCTGCCAACGCCCATGCCTAAGAACACAGATCTCCATAAGATTCTGCTCGTCGGTTCCGGTCCAATCGTCATCGGCCAAGGGTGCGAGTTTGATTATTCGGGAGTTCAGGCCTGCAAGGCTCTGAAGGAAGAAGGCTACGAAGTGATTTTGGTGAATTCCAATCCGGCGACCATCATGACTGACCCCGAGTTTGCCGCGCGGACCTACATTGAACCGATTACCGTTGAGATCCTTGAAAAAATAATTGAACGGGAAAAACCGGATGCTCTCCTGCCCACGCTGGGCGGTCAGACTGCTCTTAACAGCGCGATGGAACTCTATCGTGCAGGGATCCTGGACAAACACCACGTCCGATTAATCGGCGCGAATGCGGAAGCGATCTCTAAGGGCGAAGATCGCCAACTATTCAAGGAAGCTATGCTGCGGATCGGCCTGGACGTCGCGAAGTCCGGCAATGCGCACAGTGTCGCCGACGCAAGAGAAATTGCCGGCTTCATTGGATCCTTTCCGCTCATCATCCGGCCGGCTTTCACTCTGGGCGGCGCCGGAGGAGGGATCGCTTATAACCGTCAGGAATTCGAAGAAATTGTTCGTCGCGGATTGGACCAATCACCTGTCCACGAGGTGCTGATCGAAGAGTCTCTGCTCGGTTGGAAGGAGTTCGAGATGGAGGTCATGCGTGATCGCGCAGACAACTGCGTCGTGATCTGCTCGATTGAGAACTTTGATCCGATGGGGATTCATACCGGAGACTCGATCACCGTAGCCCCTGTGCAAACACTCACTGATCGCGAGTTCCAGATTATGCGCGACGCCTCTTTTGCCGTGATTCGTGAAATCGGCGTCGAAACCGGCGGATCAAATATTCAGTTTGCCGTCAGTCCTCAGAATGGACGCATGGTCGTGATTGAGATGAATCCGCGAGTCTCCAGATCTTCCGCTCTGGCCTCCAAAGCGACCGGGTTTCCCATTGCCAAGATCGCTGCCAAACTAGCCGTCGGATACACCTTGGACGAAATCCGCAATGACATCACTCGCGAAACCCCTGCCAGTTTTGAACCGGTGATCGACTACTGCGTGGTTAAGGTTCCTCGTTTCACTTTCGAAAAATTTCCCCAAGCCGATCCGACTCTCACTACCCAGATGAAAAGCGTCGGTGAGGCCATGGCCATCGGCCGAACGTTTAAGGAGTCATTACAGAAGGCGCTCCGCTCACTCGAGATTGGTCGCTTCGGCCTCGGAGCCGACGGTAAGGATCGAGAACCACGCACCATCGCCGGCGGATGGGATCTCGAAGAAATCCAGCGAAAGCTAGTGAACGCTTCGTGGGATCGAATCTTCTATCTCCGGTACGCGCTCCTGGCCGGCTTCACGATCAGTAGACTGCACGAGCTCACCAGTATCGACCCATGGTTTTTGGAAAACATCCGACAGATCGTCGACGAAGAACAAAAGATTGCCAGTGGATCGTTCAATCTGCGGCGAGCAAAGCAATTCGGATTTTCCGATCGCCAACTAGCTTATCTGACCAAATCGACCGAAAGCGACCTGCGTTCCCAGCGGATCAGGGAAGGAGTGCTCCCAACCTATCGGCTCGTCGACACGTGCGCTGCGGAATTTGAGGCCTACACGCCCTACTACTATTCGACCTACGGAGACGAAGACGAAACATCCCAGGACGACCGCAGAAAGATAATGATTCTCGGCGGTGGCCCCAATCGGATCGGTCAAGGTATTGAGTTCGACTATTGCTGCGTACACGCCGCATTTGCGCTGAAAGAGGAAGGGTTCGAAACAATCATGGTCAATTCGAATCCGGAAACGGTTTCGACCGACTATGACACCAGCGACAAACTGTATTTCGAGCCGCTGACACTCGAAGATGTCCTCAATATCTATCAACATGAAAAATGTTGGGCGGCCATTGTGCAGTTTGGCGGGCAGACACCTCTCAACCTTGCGAATGCTCTTCAGGCAAACGGCGTCAACATTATCGGCACTCAGCCGAAAAGCATTGAAATGGCGGAGGACCGAAAGCATTTCTCCGCACTATTAAATCGACTCGGTCTCAATCAGCCGCCAAACGGCACTGCCACCAACGAACAGGAGGCGGTGAATGTCGCGAACGCGATTGGCTACCCGGTGCTGGTTCGGCCATCCTTTGTTCTGGGCGGGCGCGCCATGGAAATCGTGTATCAGGAAGATGACTTGCGGCGTTACATCCGAACCGCTGTTGAGGCCAGCCCGGAAAGACCCGTTCTCGTTGACCGCTTCCTGGAAGACGCTATCGAAGTGGATGTTGACTGTATCTCCGATGGAGAAGTCTCAGTGATCGGCGCGATCATGCAGCATATTGAAGAGGCTGGCATCCACAGTGGAGACAGCGCTTGCGTGATCCCCGCATTTTCGCTTTCCGCCAAGGTATTGAGCGCGATCGCCTCTGCCACGAAAGCCATGGCGCGCGAGCTCGAAGTTCGCGGACTGATGAACGTCCAGTTCGCGATCAAGGATGAAGAAGTCTATGTCCTGGAAGTAAATCCCCGAGCATCGCGCACCGTGCCGTTCGTTAGCAAAGCGATCGGTGTGCCGCTCGCCAAACTCGCTGCCAAGGTCATGGCGGGTAAAACGTTGTCCGAAGTTGGCTTCACCCGTGAGGTTATACCGGCACACTATTCCGTTAAGGAGGCGGTCTTCCCTTTCATTCGTTTCCCAGGCATTGATATCACCCTCGGCCCTGAAATGAAGGCGACGGGAGAGGTCATGGGGATCGCCCAGGACCTCGGTCTGGCCTACGCCAAATCCCAGATGGCTGCTCAACCGCCACTGCCGTCCGGAGGCAACGTTTTTCTAAGCGTCAAAGATGCAGATAAACTTAACATCGTGAAACTCGGGAAAGAACTTCTTGACCTAGGGTTCACTATCTATGCGACAAGCGGTACCGCTGCCGCGCTTGCTGCTGCCGGTTTGACCGTGCATCGGCTTTTCAAGTTGAGCGAAGGACGGCCGCACGTCATCGATATGATCAAGAACGACGAGATTAGCCTCATCATCAATACCCCGAGCGGCAAGACTCCCAGAAAGGACGAAGTCAAAATTCGCAGCACCGCTGTTGAGCGCCGCATTCCGATCCTGACCACGATCAGCGGTGTTGAAGCGAGCATCAGGGCAATGCGTTCCATCCAAACCAAAGGACTGACCGTAAAGTCCCTCCAGGAGTACCATCTACAGCCTGCATCAGTCACCAATCTCTGAGGATTTGTCTGTGACACAGGCTGCGCACTCAACACTGACGCTTATGCACAGCATGACAGGCTACGGGCGCGGGCAGGCAATAACCCAGGGGACCAAGGTCGTCGCCGAGATTCAGTCGGTGAACAAACGGCAAACCGAAATATTGGTTAATCTTCCGCCCGCATTGGCCTCGCTGGAAAGCGATCTTCGCACCAAGATCGACCGTAGCCTGCATCGTGGTCGGATCATCGTGACCGTCTCCGTCTCCGGTCCAGCCGCCCACCATCAACCGGTCGTCGATTCCGACTTGGCCAACCTCTACCTCGCACAATTCAAACAGCTCCAGAAAGCGCTCGCGGTGCCCGGCGAGATCACGATCGAAACCATTTTGCGGGCCCCTGGAGTTATCTCTGCTGCTGAGCAGGTGACCCTTGATTCTTCCACTCGATCCGCGGTCAACGCCGCGTTAGATCTAGCTCTGGAACAGCTTCTCCAGATGCGCGCTAAAGAAGGTTCCAATCTCCACAAAGAGTTGCTTCGCCGCATCAGAACCATCGGCCGTGCCCTCTCAAAGATTCGCAAGCTCCAGCCACGCGTCGCAAATCGCTATCGTGCGCTCCTGTTCGAACGTGTCCAGAAGATCGGCCTCGAGATTACTCTCGACGATGATCGCCTGACCAAGGACGTGACTTTTTTCGCCGAGCGCTCTGATTTTTCAGAGGAATTGAGCCGGCTCGAATCGCATCTGGATCAATTCCTCGAGACCACCAACAAGCAACCGGCCATCGGGCGAACGCTGGAGTTCATCAGCCAGGAACTCGGCCGCGAGTTGAATACCCTCAGCGCTAAAGCAAACGACGCCGAGATCTCCCAGATCGTCGTCCAGTGCAAAGCCGAATTGGAAAAGATTCGCGAACAAGTCCAGAATGTAGAATGAAAGGCTCGGGTTTTGGAGTTGAGGCGCGACGGCTTGGATTGTGCATCCACCTGCTCCAGAGGTTGCTCGACGCCAAACTCCATCCGCGAAACACCCAACCGCTCCCATGAACATCATCCTCGGAGTGACCGCCTCGATTGCGGCCTACAAAGCTGCCGATATAGCCAGCAAATTGACCAAGCAGGATCGTTCCGTGCACGTCGTGATGACGGCCGGTGCGACCCATTTTATTACCCCGCTGACTTTGCAGACCTTGTCTCGTCATCCCGTCACCACCAACATCTTCGACGAAAAGGTGTCCTGGCATCCAGGGCACATCGAACTCGCCGACAATGCCGATCTCGTTCTGATCGCGCCGGCTACTGCCGACATTATAGCGAAGCTTGCTCACGGTTTCGCCGACGACGCTTTGACGTCCATCGTCCTCGCTACTGAAGCGCCCCTGCTGCTCGCCCCCGCGATGAACGGCAAAATGTGGCTGCACCCTGCCACGGCCGCCAACGTGGCCATCCTCAAACAACGCGGCGCCGATTTCATCGGCCCGGAAAAGGGCATGTTAGCGTGCGGTTACGAAGGAATTGGACGTCTCTGGCCGGTCGATGAAATCGTCGCCAAAGCGCTTGAATACAAGAAGCGCTGACGCACCGCAGGCCACCGACGCAAAAAAATAGGAGGAGAGATTTATCTCCTCCTATTCCAGCAAACGACCGACTTGAACTATTTAGCGTTCTACTTCTTAACGGCGCTTTTCTTCACAGGCGTAGCGGCCTTTTTCGCAACCTTCTTAGCCGGAGCCTTCTTGGCAGGCGCTTTCTTAGCAGGAGCCGGTTTCTTGGCTGCTGGCTTAGCGGCAGCTTTCTTTGCAGCTGGCATCAGTTATCCCCCCTTTCATTCCGCAGTTGCGGAGGATAAGAAATTAATGTCATTCCAATTCGCTTGACTAACGAACAATCGTTAGATCGTCAA
>DATHPZ010000067.1:0-6439 GCA_035483355.1 Chthoniobacterales bacterium
GCCAGGCCCGGCTCGTGGATGCCAAGGAAGCGGCCGAGGCGGCCAATCGCGCCAAAAGCGCATTCCTGGCCAACGTGAGCCACGAACTGAGAACCCCGCTAAACTCGATTCTGGGCTACACGCAGCTCATGTTGCGGGACCGCAATGAACCGGTGGAAAAACGCCGCCGGCTGACCACGATCCAGTCGAGCGGGGAGCATTTGCTCAATATGATCAACGAAATTCTGGATTTAGCCAAAGTTGAATCAGGGACCATCGCCATCAAGCTACAGGCGGTGCAGCTCAAATCGTTGTTGAACGGTGTTGCGGATGAATTACAGCTCCGAGCAAGCCAAAAGCGGCTACGGTTCATTTATTCTGCCGATCAGTCGATTCAGGATTGGATCTCCACCGATCCCGTCCGCCTCCGGCAGGTCCTTTACAACTTAGTGGGGAATTCGATCAAATTCACTAACAGCGGCGAGGTCTCATTGGCTATTATGCGCGTCGCCGATCGAATCCGGCTCGAAGTCAGAGACACTGGGAAAGGGATACCCGCCGCCGATCTTCAGCACTTGTTCAAGCCGTTTTACCAGGCGAGTAACAACGACCAGGCAGGTGGCGGCGTCGGACTCGGGCTTCACATCAGTCAGCGCATAGTGCGTCTGCTCGGCAGCGACTTGCGAGTCTCCAGTACGGAAGGCAAGGGGAGCGTCTTCTGGTTTGAACTGCCGGCCGGCGAGTTCAACGTGGCGCCCGCGGCGCCTCCGCGGCAAAGAGTAGTGAGCTTCATCGGCGAAAACAGGAGGCTGCTGGTGGTCGACGACGATGCTTCCAATCGGCAATACATGCTGGAACTCTTGCGAGAAGTCGGCCTCGATCCGTACGTGGCCTCATCTGTCGAAGATGCGTTGTGTTTGATTCGGTCCGAACGTTTCAACGCGGTGCTTTCCGATATCCGCATGGCCGAAACGAACGGAATCACTTTCTGCCACGAAGTGAGAAAGGACCCCGAGTTAGCTTCGCTCATCATGATTGCATCGTCAGCGAGCGTTTACGTGGACGACCGTGAAACAGCTCTGGCTGCTGGCTTTAACGGATTTGTGCCAAAGCCGGTGAACGAATCGGTGTTGTTCGGGCTCTTTGAAGAGTTACTCGGATTGCAACCCGTCTATGGAACGACGAACGGTGCCCAGGCGGATTTCCAAGGCACCGAAGAGGCGATCAATCGGCCTTTGACAGAAACGTTGCCGGGCATCGCCAAAATGGATCAACTCCTGCCCTACGCGAAACTCGGTGACGTGATTGCCCTTCGAGCCGCGATTCAGAAGCTATCGGAAGAGAACCCGGCGCTGCGCATTTTTTGCCAACGGATTTCAATCCTGGCCGAAAAGTATCAGATGTCGGGCGTCGAAAAGATTCTTGAGGCGGCCAAAGAGAGAGTGGCGAAGCGTTGTCAAACTAATTCGGAAAGTGATACCCTGTAACTTTCCCCAATTGTTTGACGTTTATTCGAAAAATGACACGGCGAGCGAAGGAGTGAGGACCGATGGAAAGAACTGAACAGCAATCTTCGCCGGTGCTTTTACGTGAGGATCGGGGCGCCGTCTCGATCCTTACACTAAACCGACCCGAGAAACTGAACGCGCTTAGCAACGAGTTGATCTCTGCTATGATGGACGCTTTGGACGGCATCGAACTCGACCATGCCATCCGAGCTATTGTCGTCACGGGGAAGGGCCGCGCCTTCAGCTCTGGGGCCGACATTGCTGCGTTCCAACGCCACATGGAGACCGGTCCAGCCGAGGCAGTGGCGCACTTCATGCGACCTGGTCACCAGATGACCCGGCGCGTCGAATCGTTTCCCAAACCGATCATCGCTGCGGTAAATGGGTTGGCTTTCGGTGGCGGGTGTGAATTGGTCGAGGCCACCCACATCGCCCTCGCGGCGGAGATATCTTCTTTCTCGAAGGCCGAGATCAATATTGGAATCATCCCGACCTTCGGTGGCACCCAGCGACTGCCTCGAAACGTCGGCCGGAAGGCCGCCATCGAGCTCATCCTGACCGGAAGGACGTTCGACGCAACCGAAGCGGCCCGCCTTGGCTTGATCAACCGCGTTGTGCCTGGCTCCGACCTGCTCGAGGAGGCGATCAAGCTAGCGGAGTCACTTGCTACGAAGCCGCCGCTTACACTGGCAGCAGCGCTGGCGGCCATTCATCGCGGCATGGATGCGTCAATCGACGACGGCCTGGCGATCGAAGAGGCTGCCTTTGCGAGTATCGTCCCGACCCATGACGCTCGGGAAGGTGTGGCAGCTTTTTTGCAGAAACGTCGCCCGACATTCATCGGCCGTTAGCGCGGACTGAGCAACCGGAAATGTCCGTTGTCTGAGCATCAAACTCACGATGTTCGACTCATGCTCTTCCTGTCGGGAGGGCTCTGCACATCAAAAGAAAATCGGGTCAGTTCCCGAAGCCGAAAATGCGCTCCTAGCCGTTCTTGGTACTGGCGACGATCCAGCCAATTCCGCCTGGACGGACTGGAGTTTTTCAACCGTAGCAGGCATGGGAGGGCGTAACCCACAATATAATATTTGACAAGTTACAGAAATTGGGAGAAATGGTAACTATCAAAATTAAAATAGCAAGTTACATACCTTCGTTTCTTCGACATGAAAACAAAATCCATCTCCCGCCAAACAGCACAGGTTCACGCCCGCAATAACCTTTATCCTAAGGCTGGTGATCCGCAGACACCTGCAGTGTTTATGCTCCACGGTCTAAAAAAACTCGTGCACACGATCACGACCAAACACGGAAGGCGAATTTACAGGTGGCCGCATTTCTGGAGAGATCTCAGTACCCCGTTCTACGGCCACACCAAGGTCTTGTGGCCAGGTTACCTGGCTCTTACGTTTGTCTCAAGGCGTCTTCCCAGAGGGATTTTGCCAGGACATGAAATCAACGTGCCGACTTTGGTCGTTCATGGCGATGATCACCAGAATCGTGTCATTTGTTGAATCGGCCATGTATCCCGGGGACTACCGAATGACTACGAAAAAAGCGATTGCATTCGGGGGAGCGGAGGGTCCGAGATCAATGGCGTCCCAACCCCTGAGCCGATTCTTAGCTTAAGGATGAGGCGAGATCGTTCCCTTGACAACGAGTGTTCCGGTATCCCCTCCAAGAAATCCACTTTGGAAAATGGAGGTCCCCGCGATAGTGATGTGTCCGGTCGCGTCCATGCGGGAACCGGGGGGAATTTCCGTAGATAAGGAAGAGGTGATATCCGAATCGCCCGCAAAAAAATTGCTCTCTTGGAAGTGGAGGGGCATTGTCACTTGTAAGAATCCTGATGTCGGATTGTCCGTGCCTTGTGCGTTTCCTGTTAGAGTGATCGTCGTCGTGTTACTGCCAGCCGGCGGCGTCGGAAAGGGTCCAACGACAATTGCAGGAAAGTTTGTCACATCAAAAGTAGTGTGGTCAAACTCGTGAAACAGCAAGCTTATCGAAACATTCTGGACAAAGGGCCCCGGGGCGTGACTGTTGCTTGTCGTTAACGTTGCGGTGCCACTGAATGTTGCGTTCGAATCAGGCAGGTGACCGGGCAACGTGAGTTCGCATGCAGTCCATTGAGCAATCTTCGCAGTAACTTCCGGCCACAGTGCTTTGACCTCCGCCAGACTATCCGGGTCCGGCTTTCCAGGATGTGGATCATGGGGGCCCTGGATGTAGTCGGGTGATGCCTGGATCTGCTGGATCTTCTTCTCCAAGGCCAGGAATTCCTGTCTTAGAGGTTCGCAAGGGTCCGATTCGCTCAGAGCTCCATATGGCCCGCTCGCACTGCCGTCATGTGAGCTGCTGGCAGGACACACGGAGGGATGCCCCGAGAAGAAGAGTCCCTGACATTTATGACACCAACGCCACAGTCCTTGAGTTCCGGGAACGGCGTCCCCAAACTGGAGGGAATAGTGGCCGCTCGCACCGTCATCGTGGGCAGCGTGATCGGCAGGACACACTCCCTTGGAAGGGTTCAGCGAGAAAAAGAAGCCTTGGCATTTCTTACACCAGCGCCAGCCACTTTGGGCTCCGGGAATTCCGTCGCCGAGTAGCGCTTCATAATGTCCGCTTTGACTCGCGTCGTGTGAAGTGCCAGCCGGGCACACTCCTTGTGACGAATTTCCAGAGAAAAAGAATCCCTGGCATTTGTGGCACCATCTCCATCCGTTTTGAGAACTCAATTCCAGCCTCCACTATCTTTAGGCATTAGGACAGTCCTGGACGGCGATCATCTCGTCTCATCTCACCGCCTCGTTCCTTCCCCCGTTTACCATCATCTCCATCTCTTGTGTCCTATGCAGTATGTTTTGTTGATCGAGACGCACGAAAGTAGTAATGAAACGCGTTAAAATTACAAGTATTATTTATAATTTTTAGATTCAACTCGTTTTTGACGACTCGCACCAGGACTTGATAACGAAATTGCGAAAGGCGGATTGCGGAATTGGCGCTCAGGCCTCGCCACTCGAGTACAAAGAACACTTTTAGAGAAGTAATCCAGATTGCGGGTTGCGGAATTGCGAAAAGGGCTTGAAATCAGGCTAAGTACAAGAGGTAATTCGGCATTTCGCATTTCCCTACAATCCGCATTTCCTCTAAACTTTCCGCAATTCCGAAATCCGCATTCCACATTTCGCAATTTTTGCAGCGAAATCGCGGATTGCGGATTGTGGAATTGGCGCTCAGGCCTCGCCACTCGAGTACAAAGAACGCTTTTAGAGAAGTAATCCAGATTGCGGGTTGCGGAATTGCGAAAAGGGCTTGAAATCAGGCTAAGTACAAGAGGTAATTCAGCATTTCGCAATTTCCCTACAATCCGCATTTCCTCTAAGCTTTCCACAATTCCGAAATCCGCATTCCACATTTCGCAATTTCTTTACAGTGTCCTCCGACTGGGTGCTTCGATTTCGGAAAGATTTCTGGGCGGATACGTTGCCAAGCCCGATCCGGCCAAACCGCTGGTCGCCGAATGGCATTGGGCGACACCGGGCGAGCATGGCCAGCGTTTGTTCGTCTTCTTACCAGGCCGGCGAGATCGCGCATCAGACTTTGGCCGACGCGGATTCATTACCCTCGCACAACGCCGTATCCTGGGTCTGGACTGTGTCGCGGTCGACGCGACGCTCGGTTACTATGTGAACGGATCGCTCGCAGGCCGGCTGCAACGCGAAATTATTGACCCGGCTCGCGCAGTCGGATATCGCGAGATCTGGCTTGTTGGAGTCTCGATGGGCGGGCTGGGTGCGTTTTTCCATGAGCGCGCATATCCCGGCGAGGTGAACGGCTTGATCCTGCTGGCGCCTTTTCTCGGCGACGACCAGAAACTTTTTGCAGAAATTGATGCTGCCGGAGGAGCGGCCACCTGGGCCTGTTCTCAACCTGCTCCCGCAGAAAAGCCGAAGAAGTCGGAGTTTCAAAGGGAGCTGTGGCGTTTCCTCGGCCGGCTGCCGCTCGACCAGGCCCGTCAGCTTCAGATCTGGATCGCCTACGGAGATGTGGACCGTTTACTGCCTGGAATCGAGCGACTAAGAAACGTTGTTCCGCAGGAACGGGTATTTCGTTTAAAAGGTGGGCACACCTGGAAAGTCTGGACAACGGGGTTCAACGTCATTCTGGCGAAGATTGATTGGAAAGGAGCGGCCGGTCCGGAAAAAACTCATAGTGAATAATTGAGTTTCGGCGGCAAACTGGATAGTCTCGCCGTTCCTTTTGCATCGTCTGCCAGTTTAGCGCTGCTCCCAGAGCTGACATCACAGCGGGCGGTATTTACGAACATGAACCCTCCGAACAAAGATATTCCTGGAAACCCAATACATCGTCGAACTTTCATTCGTCGGACGGCAGCGTTTGCCGGTGCGACGGCCGTCATGTCCATCGTGCCGCGCAGAGCCTTTGCTGCAGACACCCCGACGATGGTCAATTCCATCCGGTCATTGTCGAACCCCTATCATGCCACGTGGAACCAGGGTGGTCAGGCGTTCGCAAAATCGATCGGCGCAGAGTATGTCACCCTCGTCACCGAGGGCGACAGCGAGAAAGGGATCGCAGACATTCGGGCGATCCTCGCCAAGACCGGCGGCAACATGGTGCTGAACGTCGATCCCAACGACAGCCCGGATGCGCGGCCGATCGTTGAAGCCTGCGTCAAAGCCGGCGCGTACGTCACCACGCAGTGGAACAAACCGGCCGATTTGCATCCGTGGGACTACAACCCGAATTACGTGGCGCATATTGCCTTTGACGGCGTTCATTATGGAGAGGACACCGCGAACGCATTGATTAAGGCGATTGGCGGGTCAGGCGGCATCGTAGCGCTCGGGGGAATCCTGTCGAACACTCCCGCGATTGAGCGCAAGACCGGGCTGGAGAACGCGCTCAAAGCTAACCCGAACGTGAAG
>DATHPZ010000068.1:0-9741 GCA_035483355.1 Chthoniobacterales bacterium
CCAGCGCGCCACCAGCTTCATCGCCGCCCTTGCCCGCGCGGCTCCGCTCCAAGGGTGCTAACACATACCGGCATTAACGCCGGCTCGGACGGATTCTCGCCCGAGCGCTTCGGGAGGTAGGACAGGCGCTAAACAGATACAGGCACGAAGTGCCTGGGTAGCGATGCAGAGAGGCCTCGTCCGGAGGGACGGTCGAAGTCATTGTCAGTCCCACAGATATTTGTCGTCGAAACTGAGCCCCGGCATGAGCAAGCGACAGCGCGTCGAATGCTCATGCCGCTTCAGAAACGCCAGGTCTTCCCGTTGAAAAGTTCGGGTCCGATGATGTTCGACCTGATTTTGGATGTCATGAATGGTTTCTGGCCACTGCGAGACGCTCACACCGAAAGCGCCATAACCTTGTTGCCAGCTAAGTTGTCCAGTTGTCGAAAAGTCTGGTGAATCCAGGCCGATGATCCAGCCTTTATTCATTGAATGGCTTTGGCGATGGGAACTGTGGTTGGCAATATTCTGGCATTTCGATTACTAAAACATTGTTTTAATAAGTTCTTACTTGCGTCTGATCTGAGCTGAGATCGGTTCAATCGTCCCGCTGGGACGGGCTATTTTCCTCACGATTCCAGGCACTTCGTGCCTGGCTACTATCGTACTGTCCCTCCGGGACAAAAGCCATTCGCCCATCGAGGCGCCTCACAATTATCTTAGCGCTTATGACAGGGTCCATTCTGGTGGCGCGGAACGGAACCAGGATCAATCGGGTAAACCCTGCGTTGCCCCGCGGACGGGACCGGAAGTGTTGCCAATGTCGTGACCACGTTGCCAAACGGCGATCTCAGAGGCGTGTCGATCCTAAACCGATCGGTTCGATCGACCTTGCGGTCGCTCGGAAGCGGCGCATCCATCGCAGAGTCAGAAGCATTCCAAGAGGACAAAGGGTCGCGCTGGCTAGACCCCACCTTAATCCCCAATGGTCAGCTACCACGCCCACCAGCCAAGGCATGAAAATACCGCCGAAATTTCCCAGCGCACCCAGCAGAGCGAACATCGTCGCTCCGCCGTGCGGGTAGGCATCCGCCGCCACTGCGAGCGTGGTCGGCCAGAGGCAGGATCCAGCGAGGCCCACAAGAATGCAGGCCGCAATCGCCACTTCTCGATTCGGCGCAAATGAAGCAATCGGGAAGAGCACGGCACTAGCGAGACAACACACAAGCATCAACGGAATGGCGCCCACCGTTTTTGGCAAGAACATGATTCCCAGGCGTCCCACCGTCATTGCCAAAGAAAAGCCGAGAAACGCCAGCGCAGCCGTCCAGGGCGTAAAGCCGAGCGACTTTTCCGCGTAGGCAGGCAGCCAGTAAGCCATGCCGAGCTCTGTTGCTCCGCCGAGGAAAATCGTCACCATCGTCAGCAGAAAGTATCGTTGTCTCACTAAGACACGGGTGCGAATCCTGGCTTGCCCGGCCTCGATCAGCGACGGCATTGGTAGTAAACACAAAGCAACGCCCACCACCACCGGCAGTGGCAATAGTCCCAGCGCGAGAAGGCGCCAACTCAGATCGAAACGTAGTGCGAGTGCCGCCGCCAGGATGGTCATAATTGCTCCGGTGCAATAAAAGGAGTGCAGCACATTCAGAGCGGCGGTTTGCGATTGCCCACGCGTGAGGGACGAGACCATTGGGCTCAAAATCATATCCAGGATACCGGCTCCGACTCCGCCGACAAAGGCAGCACCGAGCAGCATCGGATAGTCTGTCGTCCAGTGTAGCGCCAGCAGACTCACCGCGATCAACACATTTCCACCCACTGCGAAAATCCCCGCGCCCCAACGATCCGCCAGCGGACCGGTTAGCAGGATTCCGCCGACCAGACCGGTGAAAGTAACGGCCCCGATGCGACCCAGCTGTTCGCCCGAAAGAGGCGTGCCCTTGCCCAAATCGATTGCAATAGAGGTCAGGAAAACGGGCAGGAGATTAATAGCAATCGCCAGCACCATCATGGCCAGGTTGCACGTAATCAGAGAAATAAATACGATGCGGGGACGTTTGGACACCCGCCGATTTAAACCGCTTTCAAGCAACCTTCCAGCGTGCGATTCTTTTTGAACTGCTTGTCACGAAAGACAGTTAGTTTTGAACTGCCGGTTGCAGAGCCATCCCCCGGAGTACGGCCGTTGTGGCGGCCTTCGAGTTTCCAACAGTTTGCTTCAATTCGTTTATTTCGGGGGATTTTGGCGAGTCAGGCCGTTGCTACGGCTGCGATGGGCGTCTCGATGATGTCCTGCAGACGCAGGTTCGCAATCTTCATGATCTCAAGGAGCCCGGCCGCCTTTTCCTGCGCTGGCGAGTTTTCGAGCCGCTCTTTGCCACTTGCGAGAATCGTCTCCTTCGTATTTTCGCGGACACAGACAACCAGCGGGAATCCAAATTTGTGTCGATAGGCCCGGTTCAGGATGTTAAACGACTCGGATTCATCCGGGGTCAGCCGATCGAGACCCGCGGAACTCTGATCCCGCAACGATTCTGCGCGCGCCAGACCTTCGACCGCATACGAGGGAATCTCGTAAGGGCTCGCTGTTTCGTCCGACGCGCTCAAGGTCGACACTTCCTCCGGTCGCATGAATCGGCCCAAATCGGGGTAAGATCTTATCAGCTCCAGTTGACGCTCCTGGGGCGCCGCAAACACCGCGTCCTGCAACGATCGTCGCAGGTCGTACATGCTGTTGAAAGGCCGTCTAAGGTACGCGGATTCGGCGATCCATATCCCGCCGGGGAACAGCCGCCCGATCTTTTCGACGAACTCGCTCTTGGTCAAAGCGTTCACATCGGCGATCGACAGCTTCTGCACGTGTCGCGGGGTTGGAGTGAACTCTTGCATCACCCCACCTTTTCCAGTCAGGACGTTGAAGAAAAGATTCAACAAAATAGCAGCCAGACTACCTGTGGTAATGCTGTTGCCAACGATGATCTGCCATCCTTCCGGAAAGTTCTTGTAGAAGTTTGGAAAGGCCACCGGGATCATTCCCAACCCGATGCTGACTGCAACGATCACAACATTGCGTTCTTCGTGGAAGTCGACGCGCGAAAGCGTTTGAATGCCCACCACCGCAACCGTAGCAAAGAGGATCGTTGCCGCTCCGCCGAGGACGCACGGGGGAATCGCATCAACAAGCGCAGCCACTTTCGGGAAGAGGCCGAGCAGGATCATAATACCCCCGGCGGCAGCCACCACAAAACGGCTTTTGACGCCGGTCAATCGCACGAGCCCGATATTTTCGGCAAAGCAAGTGTAAGGGAATGAATTCAGAATACCACCGAGCAACGTCGATAGCCCGTCTGCACGCAGAGCTCGCGCGATATCCTCCTGGTTGATCGCCTTTTCAACGATCTCACCGGTCGCGAAGACGTCACCCGTTGTCTCCACCGCCGTGATCAGCATGACAATCATCATGGAAACGATCGCCGCGACGCTGAATGTCGGCGTACCGAAACGGAAAGGAGTCGTGACTCCGACCCATGCCGCTTGGTGGACTCCGGTAAAATCGACCATTCCGAAGGCGTCGGCGACCGCTGTGCCGACAACCAGCCCGATGAGAACCGCAATTGAACTCATAAATCCGCGGAAAAATCGATAGATCAAAAGGATCAGCAGCAAGGTTCCACCCGCGAACGCGATGTTTCTCAGACTCTCGAAATCTGGCGCCCCTGGATTTCCGCCACCGGCGCTCATCGTAGCCACTGGGATAAGGGTGACACCGATGATCGTGATGACCGTTCCCGTCACCACTGGCGGAAACAGATGGAGCAACCGGCTATAGTAGGGAGCAATCAGGAAGGTGAAGATGCCGGCAACGATGACTGCGCCATAAATTTCGAGCAATCCCGCGACAGGGGTCGACGCCGCTCTGCCGATCGCGATCATCGGTGCCACGGCAGTGAAGGTGACCCCTTGGATGAGAGGCAACCGCACACCCACCTTCCAGAAGCCAACGGCCTGGATAATAGAAGCAATACCGCACGTGAACAGGTCAGCGCTGATCAGGGCGACCGTTTGTTCCTGTGTGAGCCCGATAGCCGCCGACAAAAGCAGCGGTACGATGACGGCACCAGCATAAAACGCCAAGACGTGCTGGAGCCCGTAGACGCCCAGCCGAACCGGGGGAAGAACCTGGTCCACCGGATGGATGGTGCGTTTAGATGCAGTTACGACACCTGGATTGCTAGCCATTTCCTATTCTCCTTTTCTTTCTGCTGGTGAAGCGCTTTCGGATCAAGCTCTAGCATTTTATGCGCCACAGTCGCGAAGCCGCTCTCGCAGCCAGAATGGCAGCGCGGTCGCCGATCAAGGATTCCGCTTTGTTTCGCCGACCGAGCCGGCCAGAACGCGTTCCGGAGGGACATATGGCAGTCTCGTCCTCGGCGCTTTTTCAGTAGTACGAGCGAAACTCCCGCCACTTGCTTTCTCCATTCGGCCTTCTTCCCTGGCAAACCGTCTCGATCCCCAACCGAGGACGAGTACGAGTACGATTAGAGGACGACCCCTAACGCACCACGGTGGCCTCGATCCAGCCCTGGGGGGCATCGGTCGGCACAAAAAGTTCCTTGTCGTTCTTAATATTGAAGGGTGTCAGGTCGATCACCAGGTAGTGCAGGTTCGGCATCGTAAGACTGATCCGGCTGATTTCCGGGCAAGCATTTAACGCCGCCTCTCCCATGTGATATTGCGTGGATTGAACCGACGGACTGAACCGCGTGGAGAACACCTCAAGCATGGCTTGAATGATCTTCGCGTTTGCCGTTGCGTAACTCGCCGGAGTTTTCTGATAGACCCAGCTAGCTGTTAGGCTCGTCGCGAGAAGACGATCGTTGGCGTCCGGAAGGGTGGCGAGATCGTCCCGCAAAAAATCCTCCCAGGCAGAACCCGAAGTTTTGAGGACGACGAGCTCTCGAACACCCGAGGTCGTTTCGATCGAATCACGGGTCGCGACCGTCCGCGTCCATGGAATGCCTTCGCCGGAACTAACAAAATTCGTTCCCGAAGGTCTGCCGTCGACAATCTGCCGTTCCCAGACCCGTTCGAGGGTCTCCACATGGACGGAGGTCACATGCGAATACTTCTTCAAATAGTGCTCACAGAGCGCAATCGCAAACGGTTCCGTCTCGGTACCCAATTGATTGAAAGCGACAACATTCGTCGTGTTCTTGATGGAGTCGGTCGCAATGATCTTTTTGTTGTCGTCCTTCAGGTAGGAATCGCCGAAGTCCCCTTCCAGAAGCGTCTGGACGTCGAGTTCCTTGGGAACGTGAGCGCCATCTTTTTTGATTTTCTTGAAGACACGAACCCTGGCTTTCCCATAGCGGTTAGATTGAAGTTTCATCTTGAAAAATG
This sequence comes from Chthoniobacterales bacterium, assembly GCA_035483355.1. GTDB lineage: Bacteria > Verrucomicrobiota > Verrucomicrobiia > Chthoniobacterales > JAFAMB01 > JAFAMB01. Next base: position 5,386 of record DATHPZ010000068.1, read on the forward strand.
TTCTCCGTAATTACCTCTAGGGGAAATGCGGAATTCGGATTGCGGATTGCGGAATTTTTGGAAGCCGTTCCGGGACTTTCGCGCTGTTGGAGACGCGGGGAAATGCGGAATTCGAATTCCGCAATTCCTCTTCTGAAAATTCCGCAATCCGAAACCCGAATTCCGCAATTCCCCCCGGACCCCCCTCCGAAAATTCCGCAATCCGCATTTCCCATTCCGCAATTCCCCATTCCCCTTTCCCCTTTCCGCATTCCGCATTTCCCCTTAGAACCCTCGATAGGTGCTGTAAGACCAGAGGGAAATCAGCAACGGCACATGATAACCTTCTTTCGGATCTACGATGCAGAATCGGACAGGAACCTCGTTGAGAAATGAATTTCCCGGCTCGTTCCCAAAGTAGGTGCCAACCTGGAAGACCAGCTCATATTCGCCTGCTCGCATCTCGGAACTGTCCAGCAACGGCCTATCCGTTCTGCCCTCGACGTTGGTAACGACATGTTTCAATAAAGCACGCTCTCCCTTATGGAGACGCCAAAGTGCGATTGAAAGACCGGCAGCCGGTCTCCCGTTCTGAATATCCAGCACGTGCGTAGATAAATTGTCTTTCATGAGATGGCATCCGCAAGCCGCAAGCGCCCGATTTTGGAAATCTCTCCGAGAGCAACATCAATTTCTTTCGCGCGGCTGTTCTCAAGGCGCTTTTCCAAAGCCTCGCGAATCGATTTGGCATTGTTCAGACGCGCGCAGAGGATAAACGGGAACCCAAACTTCTCCCGGTAACGCTCGTTATTACGCGCCATTTGTTCAGCCTCGCTGGCGGTCAACTGATTCAAACCTGCGTCGGCCTGCTCGCGCCTTGAAGCAACCGTAAGTTCGCTCGCTGAGCGAAAGCGTCCGGCGAGATCTGGATGGGCTTGAATCAGTGCCAGCTGCTTTTGCGGGGTGGCGGACCGGACCACCCTCTCCATGGCCGTGTACAGATCATCGATCGTCCGGAATGGACGATCTTCCCACGCGCCTTCCGCGACCCAGGCAGAATGCTCGTACGCCCAACCGACCTGGGACACAAAATCTGGTCGGTCCATTGCGTTCAGTTGTGCCAAAGACAAACGCTCAACGCTCATACCGAAATTCCACGCAGAGATCGCCGGCTCCTATTTTGCTGGAATGCCGAGGTTGCTTTGGATGCCGGCAATTCGTTTTGAGTTTGGCTCATGTTTGTTAGAGGACGACTGCAAGTCGGGGTGGCGTCGCTGTCCGGAGGGAGCGCATTTGCTCGAACAGCCGCGGTGGCGTAAATGGAAGTTTTGCAAAGCGAATGCCGGTCGCGTCGGTCAACGCATTCGCCATTGCGGCAGCGACGGGGTTCACCGGGCTTTCACTCATCGACTTGGCGCCCATCGGCCCAACAGTGTCAGTCGTGTTTGCGAAATAGACTTCTGTACGCGGGATATCCGCGAAGGCCGGAATTCGGTAGTTGCGCAGAGTCGGATTCGTAACCGCGCCGTGCTCGTCCATGATCATGTTCTCTATCATCGACCAGCCGATCCCTTGAGCAACTCCGCCCTCGACCTGACCTGTGCATTGAAGTGGGTTCATCACGGTTCCCGCGTCGGCAGCGTGAACGCTTTGGAGAATATCAATTTCGCCGGTTACCCGATTCACTGCGAGTCTGAAACCATGGACATTGAACGAAACTGAACGAGGTGAGGCGTACGCCTTGCGAAATGCATTTAGTTTTACGCCATCAGCGGTTGCACGCTCATAAATCTCGGTGAGCGGCAACTCGGTTCCGTCGCAGTCGACGGTACCATCCCCCAGGATGCAGCGCTTGACTGGCGTTCCCGTGTACCGGGAGGCAAGGTGCCTCAACTGATCTCTCAAAACGGTCGCAGCCTTTTGCACCGCCGCACCCCCAATGACGAGGCCGGTGCTGGCGAATGTGCCGGTGTCATGCCCGGACTTGTCCGTATCGGCGTTGGTCACCAGGACTCGTTCGACACCGCAACCCAGCACAGTGGCGGCGATCTGCCGATGGACCGTTAACGTCCCGTTCCCGAACTCCGCGGACCCGATCGCCAGATGATATCGGCTGTCCGCCAGAAGGTCGATTCGGGCCTCGGAACGATGTTCGGTCGGTGGCGCGCAATCGAGCATGCTGATCGCGATCCCCTTCCCTTCCAGCCATTCTTCGCCCTCTTTCTTGACTTTGCCGCGCCCACTGGCCAGGGCGTATTCTGTTTGATCCAAACATTCCTCGAGACCGTAGCTGCCGATCACGATGTCGCTCGGGCCATTCCAAATACTCAAAACTGTGTCGCCCGGACGAATCATGTTCTTCCGGCGAAGCTCGACCGGGTCCATTTCCAGTTTCCGCGCCAGTTCGTCCATCGCGCACTCAATGCCAAAACCGCTTTGGGTGATTCCATAGCCCCGGAATGCTCCAGACGGAACGGTGTTGGTGTAGATGGCGTAGCCGTCAGCCTTTTTATTTGGGCAGCGGTAGAGAGCAATGGATTCGTTCAGGGAATGGCCAAGAACTTCTCCGCCATGATTGCCGTACGCCCCGGTGTTGGAGACAGCTTGCAAATACATGGCGGTCAGAATGCCCTCCCTCGTCGCGCCAAGCTTCACTCGCATCTTGTAAGGATGCCGCGTGGTGGCACCGATAAACTGTTCGGAACGCGTCAACTCCCATTTCACCGGCCGCCGCAAATCCAACGTGGCAAACGCGCACAATTCCTCGCACAACATCTCCTGTTTGGCGCCGAAGCCGCCTCCGACCCGCTCGGTGTAGACGTGGACTTTGTCCGGAGACAACCCAAGGAGATAGGCGAGTTTCGCTTTGGTTAGAAACGGAGTTTGAGTACTGGTTCTCAGATGTAGCCGGCCATCTTCGGTCAAGTAAGAGATTGCTGTATGAGTCTCGAGATGGACATGTTGCTGCCGATGCGTTTCGAACTCGCCCTCGTAAACAACGTCCGCAGCGGCGAACCCTGCTTCCACGTTCCCATTTTGGCCATGGATTTCGCGGAGAATGTTGCGGCTCGGATGCTCGATTCGCGATTCGACGCCCTTGTCGCCGTGAATGCCCGGCGCTCCCGGTTTCATCGCTTCCTCGGGATCGAAAACCGCAGGAAGTAATTCGTAATCGACCTCAATCAAACCGGTCGCTTCTTCCGCGGCGGCTTCACTCTCGGCGACCACCGCTGCAACTCGCTGGCCGATAAACCGGACAACGTTGTCGAGCATATAGCTGTCGTTGGGATCGACGTTGAAATCTTCATGAGTCGCGGTGCTGTAGAGCCGGCGCGGAACGTCTTCCCAGGTATAGACCCGATGCACACCTTTGACTTGCAACGCCTTTTCTTTACGAATCGAGTTAATGCGAGCGTGCGCCTGCGGCGACCGCAAAACCTTGATATGCAGCATTCCCTCCATCACCACGTCCGCCGTGTATCGTGCTAGTCCCGTCACGATCGATTTGCCGAGCGGGTTTGCCAGGCTTCTTCCCACGCTTTCTCCGGGACGATCTGCTTCCACTCTCGTTACCCCAAGAATTGAGTCTTCGATCGCCCGATACCCTGTACAGCGACAAAGACTCCCCTTGAGCACTCGCGGAAGCTCTTTTTTCGCCTCTTCCGATAGACTGGCGGCGGTCATGATCATGCCCGCTGTACAAAAGCCGCATTGATATCCTTGAGCCGCAAGAAACTGGATTTGCATCGGATGCAATTTCCCGTTTTGCGCCAGACCCTCGATGGTGGTCACCGAATGATTACCGACCCTCTGAGCAGGAAAAAGGCAGCTGTGAATCGGCTTGCCGTCCAGCCAGACAGTGCAGGCGCCGCAATCGCCCGCGTCACACCCTTTTTTCACTCCAAACCATCCCAATTCGCGAAGAAATGTTCGCAAGCACTGACCCGCCCACGGTGCTGCGTCGAACGTCTTTCCATTCACGGTGAAAGTCATTGGAGTATCCTTCCCAACGAGCAAAATGCGTACCATTTCTTCAGCCGAAGCCACAGAAGCAATCAAAGAAATTTGAACAGAAGGAAGCAAAGGAAACGAAGATAAATCTCCATCGGTCTTTTGGGGCGGTCATTCGACTTATTCCCGGCTTGCGCGTGTCGCGCTCAACCGGCTTTCGTTTTTCACCTGACGACTAGCGGAGCCACAGAAGCAATCAAAGAAATTTGAACAGAAGGAAGCAAAGGAAACGAAGATAAATCTCCATCGGTCTTTTGGGGTGGCCATTCCGCTTATTCCCGGTTTGCGCGCGTCGCTCTCAACCGGCTTTCGTTTTTCACCTGACGACTAGCGGAGCCACTCAAGCATTCAAAGAAATTTGAACAG
>DATHPZ010000069.1:0-14381 GCA_035483355.1 Chthoniobacterales bacterium
ATTCAGATCGCGCCGTCCAATATCATCTTGCCAATCATCATCAGTGGTTTTTCGGTTACCTGTATCTTCGTGCCGATGACCACCTTTTCGATGGCGACCATCTCGCGTGAAAACATGGGGGAGGCGAGTGGCCTGACAAATTTGCTCAGGAATCTCGGAGGAAGCGTCGGGATCTCGGCGATCACCGCCCTGGTGGCCCGGGGCACCCAAACCCGTCAAGCACTGTTGGTGGGTCACCTCAATCCCTACAATCCAGTGTTCAACGAGCACATCGCCAAAGTGCAAGCAGCCCTCGCGCCGCAAATCGGTGCCGTCGCCGCGCATGACCAGGCGTACGGATTGACCTACCAAACGCTGTTGCAGCAATCCTCGCTCTGGTCCTACGTGGACCAGTTTCGGTTGCTGGTGATCGTTTGCCTCCTTTGCACCCCGCTGGTGTTCCTGTTCAAGAAGCCGGCTCGCCGCCCCGGGCGTGCAGATCTTGCCGCCGCACATTGATTCGGAATTCAGAATTCAGGAGTCAGGATTCAGAATAGGATCGAGCCGGCCGGCCTGAACGATCGGATCAGGCACTTTCTGACTTCTCGGAAAATCCCTGTGGTGTGCTGCTGACTCCCCGACTCCCCGACTCCTGACTCCTGACTCCTAAAAGTCACATCGTCCTCAGCTGGCGATGCAGGCTCAACAGAAGGCAGAGCAGGAACAGCAGAGTGAACCCGTTAATAATGCATGAGTTGAAGACAAAGATGCTCAGCCTTTGGCCGAAGTAATTCTTCTCCGGGCCGAAAAAGACGTTTCGCGCTTCCGAGGTATAGTCCTTCTGCTTCATTTGCGCGTCGGTGAGCATGTCGGTGATTTTCTGATTCTGAAAAAGTTGTTCCGCCGTCACCTGATCACCGCTCGAATCAAATTTTTTACGGTCGAGCCGGGCGCCGGCAATAATCTTGTCGATCTCGTGCATTTTCTGATTCACCTGACCGGGATTCTCGCCGGCGAGTCCGGAAAGAATCGCCAATGTTTCCTTCAAATCATCCAGTTGGTCACTTTCCGTTTCGGTTAAATCCTTCTGTTTGGCCAAATGTTCGATTTTTTCGGTGAGAATATCCTGCCGCCGGGTAAAAGGATTCAACTTTGCCTGAGCCACGACCATGGCTTCGTAGGACCAGCGCATTGGGATGAACTGGCAGACAAACGGGACTTCGACATCTTTCGGTTTCATCCGGTCATTCGCGGCTTGCTGATCCTTTGCCGCACGGTCTCGGTTCAGCACGTAGAGGAAATCGAGGTTTCGATTCATTTCATCGTACTTGATCAGGGCGCCGCCCAGAATGATCTGAGGAATCAGGACCAATGGTACGAAGTTCGCCGCTGTCTTGGCATCGTTCACCAGGGAAGAAATCAGCAGCCCGCCGGCGACCCCTGCGACCGCCGTGGTTCCCATGAACCAGAGATAAGGCCAGAACATCCCGCGAATCTCGAGAATCGCATCACCGATCAGAAGAAAAAGCACGGACTGGATGATCGCGAACAACGATAAAGTGCAAAACTTTGAGAGCACATAGTAGGGGAGATGAATGTTCAAATTTCTCTCCCGCTGAAGGATTGGGCGGTCCCGAATGATATCGTCGCAGCTGTTCGTCAGCCCCAGGAACATGGCCACGACGAGCGCCAGAAACAGGTAAGTTGGGATATGAAAAGCCGCAGCGAAATCATACTGCGAATTCTCGGCGTATCTCAGCACAAAGCCTATCAAGGCCGCCAGAACTGGCGCTTCGAAAATGGTGGTCCAAAGGTTTGTCCGATTGCGCAGTTTGCTGACAAACGCCCGTTTCAGAATCGTGTGGACGCGAACCCACTCGTCGCGCCAGCGCGTCGGTTCTTTCTTGTCGCTTGGAAGGGGTAGAACGGTCGGAGGTTCCTGCTTCAGGGAAATCTGGCGCATTTCCTGGATCAGCCGGAAGGACTCGTACTTGTCACGCCAATAGTCCGGGGAATATCTTCTGGCCGGGACGAGCTGGCCTTTGCTGTTCTCGTCGTAAATGATATCACCGCTCAGATCGCGTAGCGGTGCCTCCAGAACGTCAAAAATAAATTCAGGGCGAGTTGTGCCGCAAGAGGGGCAACCACCAAGCTCGGTCCCGAATTGCTGCTGGTGTTCCGCTGTCGCAAAATATTGCAGCGTTTCCTGAGGTGTTCCGAAAAAGACCAGCCGGCCGCCTTTGTCCAGCAAGACGGCTTTGTTGAACATCTGGAAGATCTTCGAAGTTGGCGTGTGGATGGTTACCAGCACAACCTTATTGTGAGAAAGGCTCCTGATGATCTCAATGACGTGCTCCGAATCTTTGGATGACAGTCCGGACGTCGGCTCGTCAAAAAGGTAGACATCGGCCGAGCTGATCATATCCAACCCGATATTCAGCCGTTTTCGTTCGCCGCCGCTGAGATATTTTTTGACCGAACTGCCAACGACGCTGTCACGGCGCTCTGAAAGTCCAAGCTCGATCAGTTTGCTGTCGATCCTGCGGACGCGATCTTTCGCGGAGAGGTGCGGAGAACGAATGGCGGCCGCGTAATCGAGGTTTTCCAGGATAGTCAGGTGCTCATCAAACGCGTCGTCCTGAGGAATGTAAGCAACGTATCCCCGCAACGATTCGAGATTATGATAGAGCGACTGCCCGTTAAGCAGGACTGCGCCGGTGGTCGGCTGGCCCTGTCCGCAAATGGCTTTGAGCAGGGTGCTTTTTCCCGAACCGCTAGCGCCCATGACGCAGACCATTTCTCCTCGGCTCACTGCGAAGGAGATGCCGTCCAGAGCGACATCACCAGTCTTGAAACGAAGCGAGAGATCCCGAACATCAAGGTGGCGAATGATGTTGCGTTCTTCCTCGATGATTCGTTCGGAAAAATCGCATCGTAAAACCTGCCCGGTATCGATGCGGATGATATCGCCGTCGATCAGATCGGCCGAATTGCGGACAATCGTTTCACCGACCATGATGGGACGATCTGCCTGCAGAACCTCCAGCGTTCCGACTCTCCGGTCGTAGTCGCACGATATTTTCAAGAGAACGTCGCCGCTGGTGCCGGGACTCAGCAAAATGTCGTCTTCCTCCAGCAACGAAGTATTGTTTGAAACCAGATACTCCGATTTCGACGTTTTCAGCTGGAAACGTCCTCCCATCGCGCGGGCGCCGCGGCGAAGGTCGATCAATGGAAGCAGCATCCCGTTCCCGAAGACGATCCGATCTTCCAGGTTGCCCGAAACGGTGGTGCCGGCCTTCAAATCGATGCCATTGAGCGTGGCCGCCACGTTTTTGAGGGCTTCCACCTGCACCTTCAGGCCAAATTGCACTTCCAGACTGCTGTCCCGGGTTCTGGATTTTTCGAGTTGCACCTCGTCGGTCGGCGCCACCTTTACGAAAATGTGTGGAAGGTAAACATTCTTTTTGGCGTTAAAATAAAAGATGAGGTCCTGGTGGCTGATGACCTGTTCTTCCACCAGGACGCGCTGGCCGGGATAGATCCGGCAAAATTCGCCGGGCGCTAAAGCTCGTCCTCGAACCATGACCGGCCGCGAACTCAGATTTTTAAACAGGATCAGTTCTTGGTATCGGTACGCCATCAGCCGCTCATCCCGGCCCAACTCCTTCAGTTGCACGTCCGCCGAGGGCTCTGAGCCCAGGAGGATCGATTCCAGAGGCGAGGTTCCTTTTTGGTAGACCGAAGGATCCGCGGTGTCCGCCGCATTCAACTGGTAAACAATATCGATCGCCTGGGCTGCCATGCCCAATTGAGACATGAATGAATAGTAGGCAATGACTTGTTCCTGTTGCATCCCGGCCTTGGCGATCAGGTCGTAGAGCTGGACGCCCAGCATGATCTTGCGATCCTGCGGCATCTCTTCGGCGAGTCGCTTCGCCATATCCCCAAGATCCTGTTGCTCTTTCAGGGCTTTCTGAAACAGTGCCCGAAGATCGGAGTAAACCGCTTCCGGATAGTCGTATCGCAAGAAGCCCAGGCTGGAATCGAGCTCATCTTCCAGAATTCTGCCGTCGACCTTCGTGAATCCTGCCAATACCTGGATCAGCAAGGGCAGAAGATTGTGGTCGTCAGGTTGCCTCCGTCGCTTTCGCGTCAGGCGCCGGAAGGTCAACGAAGCGAAAGCCCGTGCTTTTCGCCCGAGCGGTTTCGACTTCAGAACCGGTGCGTCCAGGGTTTGAGGCATTACGGGATCGAGATTACCTTCTGTTCGAAGCAGAAGCAAACAGCCTCTGTTTCCTTGCCGGGCGCGTCAACTTCTATTACAGTGGGATGGTTCACTCTACGGCGTTCAGGTATGGCTTTGCTTTCAAGCTTCAACGAGGATCGTCCTGTCACCTATTTTAGGGGATATCCGATCTATTGCGCGACGATTCTTACCATTAGCTACGCGGTCGGGGTTCTGGCCACTTTTTTCGCACAAGCACTCGGCGCCTGGGATACAATCGTTTCACTGCTCGCCTTTGAGTATCCTCATTCGATTCTCAGCGGCCAGATTTGGCAGATTTTTACCTACTCCTTCGTAGACGTTCCGAACTTCTTCAGCATCATCGGTCTACTTTTTCTCTATGTCTCCGCCGTCGAGATTGAAAAGTACATCGGCAAAGCACGTTTCCTGACTCTGTATGGCGTCATTGTCCTGATTCCGGTAGTTAGTCTCAGCGCGGTCGGGATGATCACGAATTCTTCGATGCCTTTCTACGGGCAGACGCAGGTCATGATTGGCCTTTTCATCGCCTTTTGCACCTTGTATCCCGGGGTTCAATGGGGAGGGTTCCTGACCGCGAAATGGGTCGCGATCGCCAGCCTCGTGTTGTCTTCGGCCATTGACCTTTCTTCCTCTTCGCCTTTCCGTTGGATTTCGCTCGGTGAGCTTTGGCTGATCAGCGGATTTTCATTTGGCTATATTCGGTTTCTTCAAAGAGGCGGCCAGTTGCCTTCTTTTCACCTGCCGCTGCGGCGTCGGCCAAAGCTTCGTGTCGTTCAAAAACCAAAGTCTCGCTCACGTCCCTCGGCCACAGCGCCTGGCGGGAACGAAACAGTCGAGATCGACCACTTGCTGGATAAGATCTCCAGGCACGGTCTGAATAGTCTGACCTCGCAGGAGCGTGCCGCATTGGAGCGTGCTCGCGCAAAGCTGTTGGAAAAAGATCAGCGTTAGGCCTGGCTAGTTGTCAGTGCCAGTGCCAGTGGGGAAACGGCGGGGAGTTCATCGATTTTTGCCACCCTCGGGGTTCAATATTTAGAGTTTCTGAACCTGACAGTCTCGGGCTGATACCAGCACTGACACTGACAACTCCTTGAGTTATGACTTCTCCAGTTGATCGATTGCGTAAAATTGTAGCCCAACTCCGATCGCCCGAGGGTTGTCCCTGGGATCGCGAGCAAACTCACCAGAGTTTGAAACCGCATCTGATCGAAGAGTGTTACGAATTGATCGATGCGATTGATCTCGGAGACGACAGGGAAATGAAGGAAGAACTGGGAGATCTGCTACTGCAGGTCGTGTTGCATTCGCAGATGGCCTCAGAAGAAAATCGTTTCGGCATGGACGATGTCGCCACTGTTATCGCGGATAAACTGGTCAACCGACATCCTCACGTTTTCGGAGAGGTCAGATTACCGGATAGCGCGGCGGTCCTCAGGCAGTGGGAGGTGATCAAGCGCACAGAGAAACACGATCGCCGCTCGGTGCTCGACGGCGTACCCAAGGCACTGCCGGCGCTTGCGCGCGCCCAAAAGGTCCAGACGAAAGCGGCTCAGGTCGGTTTTGATTGGAACGAGGCGGATGGGGCTTTGGCAAAAGTGCGGGAGGAACTCCGCGAAATCGAATCGGCACCGGAGAATCGCCTTCAGGAAGAAGTCGGCGATTTGCTTTTTGCCGTCGTAAATTTCGCTCGCAAAAAGGAGCTGGATGCCGAGCAACTCCTCAATCAGGCGACCGCGAAGTTTGCAGCCCGGTTTCAGGCGATAGAACGCCTGGCGGAAGATCGCGGCCTGGAATTCCGTTCCCTTACCTTGGCGCAGATGGATCTGCTATGGGAGGAGACAAAGGCTGCCGAGCCTGCGAGCGCGCCGCCCTCCTAACTTAAGAACGATTGCGAGGAAAGAGCCTTGTCCGATCGAACGGAGATTTCGTTGGGCTCGAACCTATCGACTAGTCGGGTCTTGCAGTCGTCGTCCTTCGGTTGGGGATCGACGGATCGACGCGATCTGCCAGGATGGAAGAAGGATGAATGGAGAAAGCAAGCGGTGGGAGTTTCGCTCGTACCTCCCGAAAAACGGCCGAGGACGAGGAGGATTGGGACATGAGCTAAACACATCAGCAGGTACCTGATTCTCGGGGCCAGGACACTGCTGCATCGTCTCATAAGTTTGCACACGACGCCAGGCGCGTTAGGTTCACGGATGCCTGAAACACCATTTCCGTCGCCCGAAGAGCTCCAGAAAAAGATTCAGGAGTTTATGAAGGCGAATTTTGGCGAGCACGTCGCGGTCTCTGCGTTTACCCAACAGGCCTCGACCGACGAGCCACCGGAAGAACGGCAAGAATTAGTTGACCCTTTTCAATTCAACGCGACGCCGAAGCAGGTCAAAGCGCACCTTGATCGTTTTGTCATCCGGCAGGAGGAAGCGAAGAAGACGTTGTCCATTGCGGTCTGCGATCATTACAACCACGTCAATCGCATCTACCGGCTCGAAAAAGAAGACCCGGAAGCTGCCCGACGGATCGAATACAGCAAGGGAAATGTGGTGTTGCTTGGACCCACCGGTGTTGGAAAGACCTACCTGGTCAAGCATATCGCCGACCTCATCGGTGTTCCGTTTGTCAAAGCGGATGCGACGAAATTCAGCGAAACCGGTTATGTTGGTGGAGATGTCGAAGATCTCGTTCGCGGTCTTGTGCAAAAAGCGGACGGCAACGCGGAAATTGCGCAATACGGCATTGTCTACATCGATGAGATAGACAAGATCGCCACGAGCACAAATATCACCGGCCGTGACGTGAGCGGACGCGGAGTCCAGACCACGCTCTTGAAATTGATGGAAGAAACGGAAGTGCCGTTGCGGAATCCGATGGATCTCCAATCTCAGCTCCAGTCCGCACTGGAGTTTCAACGCCGAGGTAAGGCGAAAAAGGAGGTCATCAATACCCGCCACATTCTGTTTATCTGCAGCGGCGCTTTTGATCGGCTGAAGGATCAGGTCGAACGCCGTTTGCGGCAGGCAAGTATCGGCTTTGGCAGCGCACCTGTTCCAACCGATAGCGCCGAAGTTCTATCTGCGGTGACGACACGGGATTTTATCGACTATGGTCTCGAACCGGAGTTCATTGGGAGATTGCCGGTCCGGGTGGTGTGTCACGAATTATCCGCCGAGGATCTATTTGCAATCTTGAAGACCTCAGAAGGCAGTGTAGTCCGCCAATACACCCGTGCGTTCGAGGCCTTCGGTATCGATGCTCGGTTTGACGACGCCGCGCTGCGCGAGATAGCGCTCCAGGCTTCGGTGGAGAAGACCGGTGCGCGTGGCTTGCTCACAGTCTGTGACCGGTTGTTCCGAGATTTCAAATTCGAGCTGCCTGGGTCAGGAGTGCGCACGCTGGACATAAATTTCGACCTCGTCAGCGATCCCGGAAAGATCTTGAAAAACCTTCTGGATCAGGCTCAAGCGGAAGCCGAGTTGAATCAGGCCGAGATGGTTCGCCAATTCGCATCCGTCTTTACGCAGAAGCATGGCGTCCAATTCGAAATCGAAGAAGATGCGATCGTCAAAATCGTCGAGCGCGCCAGGGAGACCGGGAGCAACGTCACCGATTTCTGCAACAATCTATTCAAGGATTATCCGTACGGCCTCAAGCTTTTGAGGGATCGAGATACAAATTTGAAGTTCAAGGTGCCAATCTCTGCGGTCGAAAATCCGGACAAATTCCTGAGTGAGCGCGTTGTTGAGTTCTACCGGCAGGCGAAAGAGGCAGAGTCGTCTCGACCAGCCTGACTCAAGGAGAGAGGTGCCCGATTCAGGTTCGAACCATGCAACGGATCGATTATCCCTCTTTGATCCAGGAATTGATTCGGCAATTGCGCCGGATGCCCGGGATCGGGCCGCGAAGTGCGGAGCGTATCGCCCTCTGGATTGTCCAGCGGAAGGAGGCTCGTGCGGATCAGATTGCGGAAGCGATTTTAAAGACAGTCTCGGGGATTCGGTCTTGTGTGCGCTGCGGGTTCTTTTCCGAGAGCGACCAATGCGCCATCTGCTCTGATCCGGAGCGTGACCCGAATAGCCTATGTGTGGTAGAACAGCCGACGGACATTCTTTCACTCGAGCGCAGCGGGGTGTTTCGCGGACTTTATCATTCTCTCGGAGGACGCTTGTCGCCGTTGGATCATATCGGTCCCGAGGACCTTCGAATCGACTCGCTGGTGCGACGGGTGAAAGAGAATCGACTCCGCGAAGTGATATTTGCCCTCAGCCTGGACGTCGAAGGTGAAGCGACCCTCAGTTACCTCGGGGATCTGCTAGAGCCGGAAGGAGTAAACATTACCCGGATTGCTCAAGGATTACCCGCTGGTTCCGGCCTGGAGACCGCGGATGAAGTGACGTTAGCGAGAGCGTTCAACGGCCGCACAGCTTTCCAGCGGTAAGGGCGATCGGCATCCATCAGACTGCTCGCGGTGATTGCCAGGTTTGCGGCCCAAAGGACCGCGAACTGATTTTTGGGGTCCATCGAAGGGCCCTGATGCGCCGGGTTGCAATCAAACAGGTTCCGAACAATTTTGTAAACGTGTCTGAATCCTTGGAACGCGTTCTGGTCGCAATGTCCGGTGGAGTGGATAGCAGCGTTGCTGCGCTCCTTCTGCACAGACAAGGTCTCGTTGTCGAAGGCGCCTACATGAAGAACTGGATCAACGAGGAGAACGTTGTGGGAGATTGTCCATGGCAGCAGGACATCGAAGATGCGCGAGCGGTGGCCGAAGCCATACCGATACCGTTCCGGGTCATCAACCTGATGCGTGAATATCGGACAAGAGTCGTTGAATATCTCCTGCACGGGTACCAGACCGGGATCACTCCAAATCCAGACGCAATGTGCAATCGTGAAATGAAATTTGGGGTATTTCTTGAACTGGCAAAAGTGTCCGGGTTTACCGCGGTGGCGACCGGGCATTACGCGCGCCGACTTCGCCAGGCAGACGGTTCCTGGGAAGTTCTCGAGGGCATCGACAAGAGCAAAGACCAATCTTATTTTCTCGCGTTGTTGCAGCAACATCAGATCGCCGCGGCGCGATTTCCTGTTGGCGACCTACACAAGACCGAAGTCCGTAAGGTGGCGAGCGAATTCAACTTGGCCACGGCCGGAAAAAAGGACAGCCAGGGAATCTGTTTCATCGGCGAAATCAAAATGCGCGATTTTCTGCAGACTTTTGTCCCGGATAATCCGGGTCCTATCCGGACCAGGCAAGGTAAGGATCTTGGTCAGCACCAAGGATTGCACTTGTATACACTCGGCCAGCGGAGAGGCGTTGGCGTGCCTTCCAATACGCCGCACGAGGCGTACGTAGTTGTAGAAAAACGTTTTGATTCCAACGAATTGATTGTTGCGTTTGACCGCCTCGACACAGCGGGGTTATATGCCCGCCGTTGCCGGATCGGGAGTCTCTCGTTCACCAATAGAATCCTGCCGGCGCACGCAAAAATTGCGGCAAAACCCCGATATCGCGCGAAGTCCGCACCTGTTTTATTGGAAATGCTCGGGGAAAGCTCTGCCCTGCTTGAATTTGATCAGCCGCAACGCGCGCTGACTCCCGGCCAGATCTGTGCCTTGTACGATGGTGAGCAACTCCTTGGAGGAGGGGTTTTCGAAGAAATTTTTTGACCCCGCACCACTTTGGGATTGGACTGGGCATTCGAATGAGATTTGCCTAGTCCAATCGCAAAATGGTGCGGGGTCGGAAAATTTCTAAATGGTCAGCAAATTGTTTGTCCGGGACTTTCGTTGTTTCTCGAATCTGGAAATAGAATTTCACCCGGAATCCACCTGCATTATCGGTCAGAACGCTTCAGGGAAAACTTCCCTTCTTGAGGCTGTAGCGGTCTTAACGCGTCTCCAATCTCCAAGAACCAATTCCCTCGCCCAATTGATTCGCCTTGGCGCCAAGGGTCTTGTCACCGATGGCTTCGTCTCGGACTATCACCTGCAGTTTTATTACAGCGCGAAGCGGCGGAAGTTGGCGCTGGATGCGGTAGAACAGAAGAGCTCAAATTCCTACCTTGATGTGGCGAAAGTCGTCTATTTCGCCAATTCCGACATTGGCCTGATTCAGGGTTCCGGCGACACACGAAGACGATTTCTCGATTTCGTCGGCAGTCAGTTGTTCAAAAATTATCGTGAGATCCTACGGTCGTACGAAAAGGCGCTCCATTCACGGAACCACTATCTCAAGATGATCCCGGCTCGCCCCCGCGAGGTGAGCGCCTATAGCAAACCTCTGCTACAATTCGGTCATCAACTGACGGCGTTGCGCGCATTTCTGTTGGAGCGTCTGGATCCGCATGTCATCGAATCGTTCGCGGCCATCAGCGATCGCAACGAATCGTTCCGATTGTGTTATCAGCCTGGAGCGACAGCCGATTTCGAGGAGGCTCTGCGCGAGTCGGAGGGGGAAGAGTTACGGCTCAGGATGACCGTTGTCGGCCCTCATCGAGATGATTTTCAAATTTTTCTGAACGCGAAACCGGCCGATCTGTTTGCCTCTGAAGGACAGCAGCGCACGGTGGCAATTGCTCTGAAGTTGGGGCAGGCGAAGATTTTGGAACTGGAATTCCAGAAACCACCCCTCCTGCTGCTCGATGATGTTTTCGGTGAACTCGATCCAGCGCGCAGAAATCGATTATTTTCGGCTCTCCCGTCTCGCGGGCAGCGTCTGGTGACGACGACGCATTTGGATTGGCTCGAATCAATACCAGCAGGAAAAGTGTATCGCATTAGCGAGAACTCGCTTGGCGACCGGGTATTGGAGACCGTGACCTGATCGGGGAGAGTGCCAGAAACGCGAGTGAATGCCGCGAAAGCGATCAAAAATCTCATCTACAGCTCGATCGGAATCCTAAGAGGCAAAGGCTATGATCGCAGCTGCGGCCTGACACGAAATGCGCTACAAGGACACCGCATTTCGGTCTCCAAGGCTTCCACCCAGAAGCACATCCGTTCTGGCCGCCACAGGAAATACCCGGTGGAGGCAAGCCCCTTCTAGTGCACCGTCTCCTTAATCTCTTGAGCTTCGCCGCAGGTCAGTTGGCTATTTATCAAGGCGCGAGCAAAGCGCCCGTATCTGAGTCATACGGGTCGATGCAAACCGCTGTGAAGCGAACGACCTAACTTATTGAGGCACCAACTCCGCTTTTAACTCAAGCTCCGCCTGCACCCAGTCAGAGGTTTCATCGCCCGGGATTCCCAAGCTTTTGCGTCGCTCGCCTATAAAGTAGGCACGGAGCTGAACCTGCTCGTAGCTCGGTTCTTTTACCTTCTTGGAATGGGCTGGGGGTTTCGCGGTTCCGGCGCCGGTACTCTTCCGCAACGCCGGTATTTCCGCCGCTGGCGCTGCGGAGATTTCCTTTGCGGGCAGTGCCACAGTCTTGGACCTTTTGACGCTTCGCTTTTCCTTCGCGACCTTTTTGGATTTCTCTTCGCGTTCCATCTTTCCGCTTATTCCTTGTTAATAGTTTTCCAATGATCGATGTCGCGCATATTAGTGCGAAACCGCATACAGTAAACCGAAAAAGGCTGGATTTTTAATCACGTAGTGGAAATTACCACAAGAAAGCAAAAGGTCCGTGACTGCTAACTCTTTCAAATTCAAGCGCTTCTTCAGAAAACGTTCTGATCACGTTCGCGTGAAGATTTGTGGGGTCAAAAACGAGGCTGACGCGATCGCTGCGATCGAATCTGGAGTGGACGCTTTGGGTTTCAATTTGTATCCGGGATCGAAACGCTTCATTCAATGGCAAAAGGAAGCGGCGTGGATTCGCGAGTTGCCTGCCGAAGTCTCGCGGATCGCTTTGGTCGTTAACGCGACGTTGGATGAAGCTGTTGAATTGCTGGAGACGGATTTGTTCGACGGACTGCAGCTTCACGGAGACGAATCCAGAGAATACTGCGAATCGTTGGTGAAGCTCCGCAAACCGATCCTCAAAGCGGTCCGGTTGACGACTGTTCAGCTCCTGGAACAAGTTCGCGACTATCCTGTTTTCGGCTTTCTGATCGACAGCTACCGGGAAGGCGCGTTTGGTGGGACGGGAGAGCGATTCAATTGGACACTTCTGAAAGAGTTGAAGTTTGCCAAGCCATTGATCGTCGCCGGCGGATTGACTCCGGAAAATGTGGCGGACGCAATTCGGGAGCTGCGGCCCTTCGCGGTCGACGTGGCAACCGGAGTGGAAAATAGCGAAGGCTTCAAAGACAAAAAGAAAATGCAGGATTTTGTTCTCGCGGCGCGAAGTCTGCCATTGGGTCAGATCTAAATACTCAACATGGGCGTTGGTTAATCTTTGCGGCCCACGGTCTGCTGGGGATCGGCTGTCCTGCCAGACAAAACATATTCTCAATCTGTTCTGTCGAAGAAGGGCCGCTCTCGTAGGTGTCTAGCGCCGTGCGCGCGGCTTCGTATGCGCTGTTCTCAAGCGAAACCTTTTCTCTTCTGACTTTTATTCCTTGGCTACCTCTGCTCAAATTCTCTGTGTTCTCTTGTCGATGATGCAACGATGAAACGGATATGCCAATTACATATAAAATAGCTGTTTTAGCCGGCGATGGTATCGGGCCCGAGGTGATGGTGGAGGCGCTAGGCCTCCTTCAACGATGTGCTGAGTTGGATCAGTTCCAGGTCAATCTGAACGAATCCTTAGTGGGCGGGGTAGCGATTGAAGCAACGGGAAAAGCGTTGCCGGAGGAGACACTGTCGAATTGCGAGGCCAGCGACGCTATTTTGTTTGGTTCTGTCGGCGGCCCGAGGTGGGAACGGCTACCGCCGAACGAGCAACCGGAGCGCGCGGCTCTGCTTCCCCTTCGGAAATACTTTAACTTGTTTGCTAACCTGCGACCGGCGCTCTGTTTGCCTGAGTTGTCGGCTGCTTCGCCGCTGAGGCCGGATCTCGTTCAAGGGGGATTCGAAATTCTTTGCATCCGGGAATTGACCGGCGGGTTGTACTTCGGGCAGCCCAAAGGAACTCACCAAGAAAATGGAGAAATTGTGGCAGTCGATACCATGGTGTACCGGAAATCCGAAGTTGAACGGATCGCACACCTTGCGTTCCAGATCGCCCGGTCGCGCAAGCGGAAACTTGTCTCGGTGGACAAGGCCAATGTGCTCGAGAACAGCCTCCTCTGGCGCGCCGTCCTGAAAGAAGTCGCGGCGGATTATACCGATGTCGAATTGACCCACTTGCTGGTCGACAACGCCGCGATGCAATTTATCCGGGCCCCTAAAGCATTTGACGTCGTAGTGACCGAGAATCTTTTTGGCGACATTCTCAGCGATGAACTGGCGATGTTGACCGGCTCGATCGGGATGCTGCCAAGTGCCAGCCTGGGAACCGGACAGCATGGCTCTTACCGCTTTGGTCTGTATGAACCGAGCGGAGGCTCGGCTCCGGATATTGCAGGCAAAGGGATCGCCAATCCAATCGCCCAGATTCTCTCCGTGGCAATGATGCTACGCCATTCGTTCAACTTGGACGATACCGCAGCCCGGATCGAATCGGCTGTGCGCCAGACCATCGCGAAAGGATTGCGCACCAGAGACATCTGGTCCGAAGGAACCAGCCTCGTTTCGACCGAGGAAATGGGTCACGAAATTCGAGCGAATCTTTGACTCCCCATTTCGCGCCCTGCGGGGGTGCCAGAAGAACGGAGATACGAACAGTTGCCAGTTGTCAGTTGTCAGTTGTCTGTTGCCAGTGGGGCAGAAGTGTGAGTTGCTGCGACCAATCCTCGACCCTTTCTGGGCTGAGTCCTGCAGCCCCTGCGGGGCAGAGACCATCCGAATCAGCCCTTATCTTAGAAGTGCCTACGGGCGGAATTGCTTTCCTATTTCACTGCTCCGAAGGTCAAACCTTGTACGAGCTGTTTCTGCGTGAGCCACCCGAGCACCATGATCGGGGCGACCGCCAGCAGAGAAGCCGCAGAAAGCTTCGCGAAGAAAAGGCCTTCCGGACTGGAATAGGAGGCGATAAACGCCGTCAATGGCGCCGCGTTTGCGCCGGTCAAATTGATGCTCCAGAAAGCCTCGTTCCACGCGAAGATGATCAGGATCAGCCCAGTCGAAGAAAGCCCCGGTAAGGTC
>DATHPZ010000070.1:0-14003 GCA_035483355.1 Chthoniobacterales bacterium
GCATCGTGTGGGGATCCAACACGAACTTCTTTGCGGTACCCTTGTCGAAGTCGACGTAACCTTTTGGCGCGTCGTCGAGCTTGACCACTGTTACGTTGACTGCCTTCGCGATCCGAATCTTGTCACGGAGAATTGCCTGCATCAGTTGGCGGTTGTACTTCAAAACCGGCGTCTGACCCGTGTGGAAGGAGTGGCTTTTAGCCCAGCCGAGTCCAAGGCGAATGGACAGTGATCCGGTCTTTGCCGCCTGGTCGACGCCGCCAGGATCATCCGTAACGTAAAGACCTGGGATCCCAATTGATCCTCCGGCTCTGGTGAGAGTCATGAGCGAGTTCAGGACCGTGGCGGGGGCCTCTTCTTTCGCTTCTGCTCCGTGCCCGTGAGCTTCGAAACCGACGCAATCGACTGCGCAATCGATCTCGGGAACACCGAGGATCTGGTCGATCTGATCTGCTATGGAAGCCTGAAGCGAGACGTCAACAGTTTCGCAACCGAAGGAGCGAGCTTGCTCTAGACGATCCTTATTCAAATCGCCGACAATGACGGCCCCAGCGCCAAGGAGTTGACAAGCCGCAGCGCATGCTAGCCCAACGGGCCCTGCGCCAGCGACATAGACGGTTGTTCCCGGTCCAACGCCCGCCGAGACTGCGCCATGGTACCCAGTCGGAAAAATATCTGACAAACACGTCAGGTCCCGAATCTTCTCCATGGCCCGGTTTTTGTCCGGGAACTTCAAGAGATTGAAGTCGGCATACGGAACCAACACGTATTCAGCCTGTCCGCCGACCCACCCGCCCATGTCCACGTAACCGTACGCGCCTCCGGCACGAGCTGGGTTCACGTTGAGGCAGATGCCCGTTTTTTGTTCCCGACAGTTTCGGCAGCGTCCGCAGGCGACGTTGAAAGGAACGGATACGAGATCCCCGATTTCGAGAAACTCGACTCCGCGTCCTTTTTCGATGACCTCTCCGGTGATTTCATGGCCGAGCACCAGTCCGGCTGGAGCGGTTGTCCGTCCGCGCACCATGTGCTGATCACTCCCGCAAATATTGGTGGTTACGATGCGAAGAATAACGCCGTGGTCGATTTCTTTACCGTTCGGCGCAACGAATTTCGGATAGTCGATCCCCTGTACTTCGACCTTCCCCGGCCCGATGTAGATGACACCACGATTGGTGGACATAGGATGGGTTCTTTCTGGATTTAGAGGCTCCTCAGAACCTTGCAATTAACAACCCAAGCGGTTCGTCAAGCCTCGAATTAAGGTTTGCCCCGGCAGAGAGCGCAACCGCATAGGCAACTCTCTCAGCACCCTTAACGTTAAGGCGTCATGATCGAAAGTAAAACCGCAAAATGACCCTTTGGTTCATCCGCTCCAAAACCAACTTGCTTGGCCCAGGAATTGCTGTGCAGGAGATCCTTAAGCCGAAAAGGAATTAACCGATCTAGAGAACGTTAAGCGAACAAATGCAACTAGCCCTGGTCCAATATGATAGACAAAGCCCACTCGACCTCAATTGGGACCATCAACCCCACGGGTCGTTCATTCGAGGACCGATTACGGAGGTCTCGCTCTTGTTCGACTCCACCGCACGGCGTTGGACACTCAGAATCTACAAAAAACGAAGCTCATTCGGTCACCCGGTAACATACGAAATCGCGTTCAGCGAAAGGTATAGCCCCACGACCGATCACGCCATCGCAACGGCGAACACGATCCTCAACGTCGAACTCCGAACGCCAATCTCCGAGCTGAGCCGCGCGTGACAAGCTTGTTTTAGCGAGCGGTGATCCAGAGAAACCGGGCGAACCTTGATTCCGGCAGAACTCCTTCAAGCCGCCAGGAATCCGCGATTCATGGACCGAAGTTTTTCCACGGCGTTTGGAATAATCTGCAGCGCCTGAACGATCTCTGCCTCGGAATTGAATCGGCTGAACGAAAACCGCAGGCTTCCACGAGCACGGTCGTTCGGGTAGCCCATCGCCTTTAAGACGTGCGAGGGTTCCAAAGAGCCCGCTGTACACGCTGAGCCCGCTGAACAACAGATGCCTCTCTGATCCAGAAGCATTAACATCCCCTCCGAATCTATCCCTTCAATCGCGAGGTTCGAGGTGTTTGGAAGCCGGTGCGCCCGATGCCCGTTGACCTGGACAGACGAAACCGTCTCCAGGAGCCCCTGTTCGAAGCGGTCACGCAACGCTTTGACACGACTGTTTTCTTCCCGCAGCGCCGACGAAGCCAGTTCGGCCGCTTTCCCGAGAGCAACAATCGAAGCGGTATTTTCCGT
Source organism: Chthoniobacterales bacterium (assembly GCA_035483355.1). Classification (GTDB taxonomy): domain Bacteria; phylum Verrucomicrobiota; class Verrucomicrobiia; order Chthoniobacterales; family JAFAMB01; genus JAFAMB01. The sequence goes on from DATHPZ010000070.1 coordinate 2,289, forward strand.
TCCTCCGCGCTTTTTATTCTCCTGGCCGCCGCCGATCAGGTAGGGATTGAATCTGGTTTTGCGATTGACGTACAACGCTGCGACACCTTTCGGTGCATGCAGTTTGTGGCCGGAAAGCGAAAGGAAGTTGATCGGCACCCGGCGGAGATCGATGTCGATCTTTCCGACTGCTTGCACTGCGTCTGTGTGGAAAAGAGTTCCCTTGGACCGGCAAATCTCAGCGGCTTCGGCAATCGGGAAAAGAGTCCCGGTTTCGTTGTTGGCCCACATCAGGGAAACGATCGCGGTATCCTCTCGAATCGCGCGTTCGAGATCGTCAAGATCCATCAAGCCGTCCGAATCGACATCGAGCCAGGTGACCTCATATCCCCGCCTGGCCAACGCTTCGGCATGCTTGATGATCGCGCTATGCTCTACTTTGCTAGTCACCAGGTGTTTACGATCCGGGTCGAGAAGTAAGGCGGATTGAATGGCGCTATTGTCAGATTCGGTTCCGCAGCTCGTGAAGATGATCTCGGAGGGTTCACATCGCACCAGAGCGGCGACCTGTTCCCGTGCGGCATTCACCGCTTTCGCGGCACGTTTGCCAAACGAATAGGCGCTGGAAGGATTTCCATACTGCTCTTGCAGGTACGGCAACATCAATTGAAGCACCTCGGGATCGACTTGCGTTGTCGCATTGTTGTCGAAGTAAATCATAAGAAAGGTTAACGGGTCGCAATCTCGGGATTCTTAGCCGCCGCCCCCTTTTCGGCGCTCTTTTCTGCCAGTACCTCTCGCCATTTCAAATACAGGTTTCTGACGTAGAGAGGGAGCGGCATCAATGTCATGATCACTCCGACCGAATCTCGACGGTAAAAGACGAAGTAGCTCAGAGCTAAGACGCTGCCGAGGAGGCTGCACTCCCAAAATCCGACCGGAATAATACTTTTTTTCGCACGTTCCGAAGCGATCCACTGGAGGAAGAATCGCACCGAGAAAACCGCGCTTCCCGTCCACCCTACGATTTTCCAAGGCGTCACCACGATAAAAGCCAACACTGCTGAATGGATCAACCACTCCATTCGCGGATATCGCATCGATTGGCCGGATTGACAAGGCAGGAGGCGCGGGTTGTCTGCGCATGGTCTCGCTTTGAGTACCTGCCGAAACCACCGGGAGGCTTTACTTACGTCTCAAGATTTGCCTATCGGCTCAAGATCGGGAGTCTTTGGGGGTGGCGTGGGGGATTCGATGTTCCGGTCGCCGCCATCATCCTCGCCGTCATGCGGATCAAAGAAAAGGTCGAAGGCGAGAAACAGCGCTTTCGAATAGCGAGCGAACCAAAGATTAAAAAACGGGATCGGAAGAATCGTCAGGGTAAGGACCAGCCAGATGGGCAGGTGCAAACAGAAATCCAGCACCAGATAAATGACCAGACCGAGCAACGCTCCCACGCCGTAGTTGATGGCGAAGATGGAGAGCAGGAAATATCCGGGTTCGCGTTCGAACGGGTATCCGCAGCGTGGGCAACCGTCGAGCGGCATAAACCAATCTCGCAGAGTTCGCACCCGAGACCACGGTACAAACAACGGTCTTTCACCGCACGTTGGGCATTTCAAGCCGAGGGCGTTCGACATCATCCAACGCAACCGTTTCACTGAGTAGTCCGGCGGTTCCATATGATCCAAAGGGGAACCCATCGATGCAGCCTAGTCTCGAAGCGCGCTGGTGCAAGCGGGGAGTGCGGAGGATCAATCGCGGAGAAACGATCTCAGGATATCCTCGCGCCCTTCTGGTCAGGTGTCTCTGTTCTCATTGACCCGGGGAACTTGAGCGAGAGAATATGTGAATCATGCCGGGAATTGACAGACCGAATCGTGTCCTTGTGACTGGGATGGGAATAGTTTCACCACTCGGTTTGGATACCAGCGCGAATCTCCGCTCGCTGCTGGACGGCGAGGACTCCGTGGCCTTGGTTAAAAGTTTTGATGTCACAAAAACACGATGTAAGACGGCAGGACAGATTCCCGATGAATGGCTGGAAAATGCGGCTCCGCCGGGGCGTGTTTCGGATCGCCTGCATCGTGGGGCCCGGATGGCCGCCCTGGCCTTGCGGGAAGCTTGCGAAATTGCCAAGGGAGCTCATCCCGAACTGATGGTCGTCGGTACGACGGGTGGAGGGATGAGCTACGGAGAGCTTTTTTACCGACGCGCGCTGGCGACCAAATCCAGGAAGGGCTTCGCCCAGCTGGTCGGAAATTACACGCCGCAAAAACCGATCCAGGACGCGCTCCAACTGAACCGATTGCGAATCCCGACCCAGATTCTAACCAACGCCTGTTCTTCGGGTGCCAATGCGATTGGGCACGGATTCGAGCTGGTCAGGCATGGGCTACGTGATTGCGTCGTGTGCGGAGGTTACGACCCGTTGTGCGAGCTTGTTTTTGTCGGCTTCGATTCTCTCCAAGCCGCTACAGCGGAAAAAATCCGTCCCTTTGACAAGAATCGTACGGGATTGGTCCTGGGCGAGGGAGCAGCCTTTTTAATTCTGGAGACGGAGAAGAGCGCCGCGCGTCGCGGGGCCATGGCCATTGCGGAAATGGTCGGCTATGGAGTCTCTACCGATACGTATCATCTGACTCAGCCGCATCCGTCCGGAATCGGCCCGAGCCTCGCGATGCAAAGAGCTCTTGAATCGGGAGAAATACCGGCGGCTGCGATCGATTATGTGAACGCTCACGGTACCGCGACAATTTTTAACGACGCAACCGAAGGCGCCGCAATCTCGGAACTTTGTGGAAGAGTTCCGGTCAGCTCCACCAAATCGATGATGGGCCATGCTTTAGGGGCCGCTGGCGCGATCGAAGCGGTATTCTGCGTGCTGGCATTGCGCGAACAGTTTCTTCCGCCGAACATTAACTTTGTTGAGCCGGATCCAACGTGGGAGTTTGACGTTGTTGGCAATGACTCCAGAACCGCGCCTTTGAACTATGTGCTTTCGAATTCGATCGGGTTCGGCGGAACGAACGCCACGCTGATTCTGAAGCGAGTATGAATTATTCTATCCAGGGAATCGGAGCCGTCACGCCTTTGGGGCCGACAGCCCTGGAAACATGGACAGCTCTCTGCCGCGGACAGCAGGCGCCCAAGACCCTCTTTGCGAACGGACTCTCCGGTCGAAATTATTTCTGCTGCCGGGTTCCAGCGAAGTTCATTGCGGACGCAGCTCGCCAACCTCGTCTGCGACGATCAGGGACAATCTCACTTCTCGGAGCTGCGGCGGGATTCGATGCGTTTGCGGATGCCGGGCTGAAACCTGGCAGCGGCTTGAGCACTCGAATCGCTGTCGTGTTCGCGATTTGTTCGGGTGGGGTCAACTATACTCGCCGTTTCTATCACGAGATCGTCACGCAAGGCGCCCACGGCGCGAGCCCGTTGTTGTTCCCTGAAACGGTGTACAATGCCGCAGCAAGCCATCTGGCGGCGCTGCTCGGTGTCAACGGCCAAAGCTATACCTTGGTCGGAGATTCCTCGGTCGGTTTAGCGGCGATTCATTTCGCCATCGAACTCTTGACCATGCAACGGCAACTCGATCGTTGCCTAGTGGTGGGCACCGAGGAAGCGGACTGGCTATTGGCCGACGCGTTCGCCTGTTGGCGGATGGCGACAAAGCGGGATCAATTCGAGGTGTACGGACAATCCGGTGGAACAATTTTTGGGGAAGCCGCTGCCGCGATCCTGATCGGGCGGACGGGACCATTAGCGATCGCCAGCTCCTCGCCCGGCCTGCCGTTTCATACATTTCGGGAGAGTGAATCGGCGGCGAGAGAGATGTTTGGGCCCCTCCAAGCAGGGGGTTCGCCTGAAATGATTGTCAGCAGCGCCAACGGCACATTTGCGGATGAAGTGGAGCGCAAGATTTTCCGCGAACTTTACCCATCCGTCCCGGTTTATGCTCCGAAACCAGCACTGGGCGAGGCGCTGGGTGCGAGCGCTTTGCTCCAGGTTGCCATCGCCGGTCTGGCGCTCCGTCACCAGCAGCTGCCGGGGACTCTTTCGGCTGGCTCCAAACTCCCTAACATAAACCGGGAAACCCGTGCCTGTTCCTCTTGTCGGGCTTTGGTGACATCGGTCGGGTTTAACCAGCAGGTAAACGCATTGAAGTTGTGCTTGGCACAATCGCCGTGTTGATCCTGCTCGGCGTTTAAGCCATACTGCTTCTCTATGCCAAGTAAGCCGGCGCCTCCCAGTCGCTCGACCGCCGTAGAAGATTATCTCGAGCAGATTCTCGACCTAATCAATACCAAGGGCTACGCGCGGGTGGCTGATATCGCCCAGGGCCTCCGGATTTCGCAGGCAAGCGTAACCAATATGGTGCAGCGATTGGATGCCGAAGGGCTGCTGAAGTACGAAAAGTATCGAGGGCTGGTCCTGACCACGACCGGAGAAACTTTGGCTCGCAATATTATGCGGCGTCACCAGCTTCTGACAGATTTCCTGCGCACGCTGGGGATCACGGAGGAAGCGATTTATCACGATGTAGAGGGCATGGAACACCACATTAGCCCTCAGACGCTGCAGGCAATCGAGGCCCTGTTATCCGAGCTGCGACAAAACCCAACGCTGGTTGCCCGGGTCAGATCGCGTGCTCACGGCAGCTGAACGCTCCCCGTCGAGTCGGACGTTCTGTCTTTTATGAAGCAAAATGTAGTTTTCACCCTAGCTGCTGCGGCCCTGTTGCTTGTTGGATGCCAGACCACCGGGGATCAGTTTACCCAATCTCAGGTTCTTCTGAACCAGACGATCGCGCGTGAGCCTCCCGGAAATTATTTCATTGGAAGACGATTTTACCGTCGAAACTATTTCTTCTGGGGATACATCCGTCAGCCGAGTCAGCCATGGAGCAGCGCCAAGCTCGTCATGCTGAATGAGCAGAAAATGCTGGCACCTGATCGCCAGGCAAATACTCCGGGCTCCGACAGCAATTATGAATATCGCCTGCAGGGATATTTTTCCGGGCAAACAGTTTACGAACCCGCCTCGAACAGCTTCTATCCGGAATTTGTCCTGACAGGGTACAAAGTTATCTCCGATCACCCACCGCAGATTTTCCGGGAACCGAAGGCTCTGGATCCCGACCGACTTTATATCGACAAGCCCCAGTAGATTAGTCGATCCTGGGGGGTGCCGTTCGAGGAGTATGGGCGAGACAGATAAGTTCGAACATTTTGTAATCATGCGACAAGCCGATGGTTCCTTGTGGGAACTCGGCCGGGGTGCCATGGGTGTCACCTACAAGGCTTTCGACACGAATCTGCGGTCGGATGTTGCGCTGAAGGTGATCAATTCACAGTTTCTCAATAGCGACACGGCGCGCCAGCGTTTTCTGAGAGAAGCAAGGGCCGCGGCCAGTCTCCGGCATCCGAACGTCGCAACGGTTTTTCACCTCGGCAACTCTGAAGGCGGATTTTACTACGCGATGGAGTACGTGGAGGGCGAGACCGTTGAGCGGCGCGTCCAGCGAGAAGGTCCGTTGCCGCCGGAACTGGCTCTGAGGATTACTCGGCAGGTCTCCCGTGCGCTCATTGCCGCGGACCGTCAGAAACTGGTCCATCGAGATATCAAGCCGTCGAATATCATGCTCGTCGTCGATGACGAAGAGGATCACCTGCTGGTGAAGGTGATCGACTTTGGTCTGGCCAAGTCGCTCGTTGCTGCAGCCGATCAATCGCTGACGGTATCGATGGGCGGATTTGTCGGTACACCGCATTTTGCCAGCCCGGAGCAACTGGAAGAAAAGGAGATCGATATTCGGTCGGACATCTATTCGCTCGGCGCGACGCTCTGGTTCACGCTCACCGGCCGCCCTCCTTTTCACGGTTCGATGATCAGTGTGATCAATCAACACCTGACTCATCCGCTCTCGTCCGATGTTCTTGCCAAACTCCATCCTCGAATTGCGATGCTCCTGGAAAAAATGCTCGCCAAGCAGGCGGAGGACAGATTTCAGTCTCCCTCGGAGCTTAAGCGGCAGATCGACGAGATTTTGAGCGATTTAAAGGGCGAAACTCCAACATTCGCGCCGATTGGACGGACCAGTGGCGCCGATGCGCATTCAGGCGGTCCGGCGACAATCGGGGGGACGAGTACTTCTGGTTTTGCTACTGGCCAGCTGATTCGCGACCGGTACCAGATCTTCGGGCAATCTCCGTTCGATAATAATCTGTTCAGGGCGAAAGATCTGCATTCCAATCGCGTTGTCGCCCTTCGGCCGCTTCCGGTGGCGCTCCGATACGAAAAGGCTCGACTCGATCTCCTGCGCCAGGAGGTCGAACGGCTCCGGACAGTGCATCATCCGAACCTTCTTGAAGTGTTCGGCCTGGAGCCCCATGACCGTGGATTGTTCATTGTCACCGAATGGATCAAGGGATTTTCGCTGCAGGAGCTTTTGCGCGTGCGTCGTGTCCTGGCGTGGGAGGAAACTCTGCGGATCACCAAACCGTTAGCGAAGGTTCTGGATTTTGCCGCAGAACGGAAGTTGCCGACTAGCGGAGTCTCATTGCGGCACGTGTTCATCGAAATTCCGCACCTCCCGGAAGAGCCCGACGAGCTCCAGCGGACGCCGGTGACGACGTGGCCGCCATTTATCGTGAAAGTGGATGCGTTGAGCCTTAGTCAGAATGCGCCGGAGAATCTGGCTGAACCGGCTCAAACAATTGTGCACGCGGGCGGATTCGATCTATCTGCTACCCACGTTCAGCAGCTTGCCTGCGTTATCCATGAACTTTTAGGTGGCGTCAGGTCCGGTTCTTCAACCGCCTCGTTCGCTCACAGATTGAATCCGGTGGCGAATCTTTCCGAGACAGGAAACATGATTTTGCGACTTGGAGCGACTGAGCCGGCCCGCTTTACGATGGCCGGCGATTTCCTGGCGGAGCTGGAAGCCGCTGAAGTCCATCACCAACCGGCGGTGGTCCCTCCCTTGACCGGCAGGGCGTCGCCGGGCCTCTCGCAAACGCCACGGACGCCTCTTCCAGTCCCCGAATCGTCCGAGGACAGCCAGCCAAAAACCTCTCCTGTTCTGCTTCGCATTCTCCTGGCCGTGGTCGGCATGTTTCTCGTCTGCGCAATCGGGGCAGTCATCGGCGCCAATTTCTTTTTTCATAGGCCTGAAGCGTCGCAACCCCTTTCGCAGACAGGTAGCGTGACTGTGACAAGCAAACCGGAGGGTGCCACGGTGAGATTGAACGACAAGGCGATCGGTAAGACACCGCTGACTTCCTACGCGTTGCCAAAAGGGAAACACGTTCTCGAGCTCAGCATGACGGGCTACGAAAACCGGTCGATCGATGTCGAGATCAAGCAGGGAAGCCTCAATAACCTGGGGCTCGTCCCGCTGATGCGCGAAGTTGGCCAACTGTCGCTCAAGTCAGATCCCGCGAATCTCCCGATCGAGATCGCGGATCCAGAGCAGAAATCGAGCTTTGGGAATACCCCGTTGACCCTCGATAACCTGCCCGCAGGGAAATACACCGTCCGGATCAAGCGTTCCGGCTGGCCGGATTATGTTCAACAAGTCACTGTGCAGGCGGGCGCTCCGATAGCCGTCGAACACACCTTTAAAGGGGTGAATGTGACTCTGAAAAGTGATCCTGCTGGAGCGATGATTTTCGTCGGTTCAGCCGAGCTAGGGAAGACTCCGCTCACGATCGAGCTCCCGCCAGAACCGGTGGAGCTAGTCTCTCGTATTGGGGCGCTGGCGCCGGTTTCGCACGAAGTGGTACCTGATCCGAACGGCACCAATGTCGTCGAGTTCAAGCATGAGTATGGGATCATCTCGCTGACCAGCAATCGAGACGATTCCGAGGTCACCGTCGGGACGATCAACCTCGGAAAATTGCCGATCGAGGGAATATTTCCACCCGGCCAATACCAGATCGTCGTTCGAGCTCGGGGTGTCCCCGATCAAGCGCGGGTCGCTGAGGTTGTGGCGGGTCAACACGTCGCGATGGAAATCAATTTCAACGTTGCATCGCGAACCGCCGCCATCATGACTCAAAAGTCGGGTCAATCAGATGAGGAGTCCGATGGAGATCAAACGACGAGACAAGTTCGTCAGCGAACGGGGCGATCTGAGCAGACACCGACCTACCGCACAAAAGAGGATCACGACCGAGCGAAGGATGCCGCTTTCGATCGGTTTGACGCCCAGTGGGAGGCCCGAAAAAATGCCCTTAATCGCGAGAAAGACTACGACGATTATCAGATTGATCACTCCGAAGGCGCCGCCAAAGAGCGATGGAAAAAGAAGAAAGACGATGTCAATCGGCGATTGGACCAGCTCGATGATCAGAAAGATGCCGCGAAACAGGTCTTGAAACGGCAATGGAACGACTAGCTTGTTAGCTTGCGCTGGTGCAGAACTTTGTACGCTTCGCCCATCCCGGATTCATTCGCGATATATTGATCCGCAAATCTCTGGTTTGTTGATCGCGGTTTAGCCCATTGTCGGATAAAATCCGCCTGAGTCACCAGTTGGGCGGTTTCGAATCCAAGCTGCTCGCCCCATAACTTGAGATCCACAAAATTGACATCCGCAGTGAGATCCTGGCGACCTGGGCGCAAATATATTCCCATCCCGTCGATCCGTTGATGACGAAAGTAAGCGCGGAGCGTTCCGCCGGGTCTGCGATGATAGATTTCATCTGGCGACCCGCCGTAATCGATCGTGAGCATCGCGCCCCGATGCAAATGGCGATCCAGATTCGTCAGCCAGTTCCGGTAGGATTGCAGTGTCTCAACGCGCTGACCGGTCGCGTATTTCTTAGCAAAAGTTGAGCTGGCGGGAAGCACCTGGCTTTCGGAGTGCTCTTCCCTCCACAGGTCCCCGTCGAGCCCCAGGGAGATCTCTTTCCAAGCCTGCGCTTCCCGTTCAAATCGCTGGCACGGGAACGCGTCGACAAACTCGTTGGAAATCAAGATGGCTTCACCTTTGGCGGCCCGCAGAGCTGCCTCGACAGAATCTGTCCACTGGACATGTCTTCCCCGTAACTCTTGCTCCTGGATTTGCCGAAGCCTGCGTGAAACCTCAACGATCTGATACCGGACGCGTTGCCAAGGCATGAATGCTTGGAGCACTCCTGAAGCGAGGCGGCCCGAGCCTCCTCCGAGTTCAATGACCTGTGCGACCTGCATGGACAGCCGTTTTGCCTCCGCTTTCAACCACCCAGCGACGCCGCGGATTAGGGAGTCACCGATCGTCGTTCCGGTCGAAAAATCACCCGACCTGCCGATCGCCGAAACGTGCCCCGTGTAATAGCCGTGAACCGGATGGTATAACGCGAGCTCCATGAACCGCTCAAAGGTGATGCGACCGCCCTCGGATCGTACGGCGTCGGCTAACCAAGTCGACATCAGGTTTTGAATTCAAGTGCCACTACTAAACCTCAGAACTCCAGGCTCCTGTTTCAGACCAGTTTCGGGATGAATTCTTCTTTGCTGGAGATCGAACGGACAAAATGAGTCAGCAGCACGACGCATCGCTCCACGTCGCTTAGATCGACCATTTCGACCGTTGAATGCATGTAACGCAGCGGCACTGACAGAAGAGCACTAGGGATGCCGCCTCTCATCGCGTAGACATGGTCCGTGTCAGTTCCGGTCATGCGTGAAGAGGCTTCGTGTTGGAGTGGGATTTCGAGCTCGTTTGCCAACGTGATCAACCGTTTCACTACCTCCGGATGATTTGCCGTGCCGTGTGTGACTGTCGGGCCGCTGCCTAGCTTGATGGAACCATGCTTGTTCCGATCGATTCCTGGTGAATCTGTTGCGTGCGTGACATCGAGTACGACCGCGACGCTCGGTTCCAGCCGGTACGAAATCATTTTCATGCCGGAGCCGCCAATCTCTTCCTGCACTGCGTTCACCGCGAACACGGTCGCGGAAGGACGGGAGGCATTTGTGGTCAGATTTGCCAAGACCTGTGACAGGATGAAACCGCCGATCCGATTGTCAATCGCGCGCCCGACAATCCGGCCGGGAACCAGTTCTTCCGCGATATCGGCGTAAATCGCGGGATGACCGACGCGTATACCGCGCCCTTCCACCTCCTCTTTTGAATTGGCTCCGATATCGACGTTTAACTCGTGGACTTCCGGAATCTTTTCATGCTCTTTGTCGCGTAAATGGATCGCGGTATTTCCGATCACACCACGCACTGGACCTTTGTCTCCTAAGATCGTCAGGCGTTTTCCGCGCGCGATGGCCCGGTCGCTGCCGCCGATTCGCGTGACATACAAAAAGCCTTCTTCGGTGATCTGCTGAATCATGAACCCGATCTCGTCCGCATGAGCCTCGAGCATAATCCGAGCGGACGATTCCCCTCCGGCCAAGGTGGCCCAGACGTTGCCGTAGGCGTCATTTTCAAGTGAATCCGCAAACGGTCTGACATAGTTCATCCAGGTTCTCTGACCCTCGGACTCGAAGCCTGCCGGGCTCGGAGTGTTCAGGAGCGCGAACAAGAATTCCTTTGTTTTGGTGTTCATAAATGACGATCGAGTCTCCGAAGGTAAGCGAAGCCTCCGGCAATGTCAGTATCAGTTGTCAGTTGTCTGTTGCCAGTGTGATTCCTCTTCCGTGATTCCCCCAGTTGCAGGGCCCGAAAGCATCGACTGCATCGATGGTAATTAATTAGCCCAAAAGGACGAAGTTCGATTTCATATTCCGAAAAGAAGCGAAAAGCGCTGGCAACTGGCAACCGACAACTGGCCACTGCCTCAGGGAAATTGAAGAAACAGCCGGCCGGCCCGTCGTCGGCAGATGACACCGCGCGGCAGATTGATTTTAGCAATTTCCAGACGGTTGAGAAGGGATCGCACTGCCTCTATCTCGTCGAAGCCGCAGTCTTTGATGTTTTGACTTCGGAGCCAGCCATGGATCGTCCGGCGCTGGAGAGCTACTGGGAATTCTCGCAGCTCCCGGGCGTCAAGTTCCGCCTGGCCGTCCATCTCCGGAAGAAGAGATCTCAAAAACTCGCCTTCATCCGCCGCGAGTTGGATGGTACGCAAGAGCGCACGTTTGACGGGCCGGCCGGTCACTTTTTCGATCTCCGGAATCAAGTCGTGCCGGAGACGATTGCGAACCATTTGCCGGCTCAAGTTGGTGGAATCTTCGCGGAACTTGAGACGGAAGGCCGCGGCAAATTCGCAGATTTCGTCTTTCCAGACCTGCAGCAAGGGATGGCGAATCAGGAGATTTCGTGTCCCAATCGTGACCTGAGATTCCGCCTTGATGGCTGCATTATCCAAGGAACCGGTACCCCGGAACAAGTTGAACAGAAAGGTCTCTACCTGGTCATCCGCGTGGTGGGCAACGAAGAGAGAGGAAGCCGAGAAGTGCTCCGCCGCTCGGGCAAAAAACTGGAGTCGCGCTTCGCGTGCCGAAGCTTCGAGCGAGCCGGTCGCGGGCAACTCGGCCAAGGTTTCGGTGTGCAGTGGGAAACTGAGCCGGCGAGCGAGCCGGTAGACGAACTTGCTGTCTTCCAGGCTCTCGGCTCCGCGCAGATTATGATTCAGATGGCATATCACCAGGTTCCGAAAACCGATCATTGGCAAAATATGAAGCAACACGCGCGAATCGACACCGCCCGAGACCCCAACCAGATGCCGTTCCTCCCTGGGATAGCTTAAAGTCGCTGCCTTCACTCGATCCACCCAGGGAAAGCGTTCGGCGTTC
>DATHPZ010000071.1:0-4934 GCA_035483355.1 Chthoniobacterales bacterium
ATCAATGAGCGAGCGACGAAAACAGTTTCCCTTTCCGGAATTCGAGCCGAAATGGCAGCAACTTTGGCTGGAAAGGCAGACCTTTCATGCGCCAAATCCGGAGGAACCGGGGTTCGATCCCGCGAAACCGAAGTTTTACGTGCTCGACATGTTCCCCTATCCCAGCGGTGAGGGACTTCACGTCGGCCATCTGGAAGGGTATACAGCGACCGATATCATCGCTCGATACAAACGGATGAAAGGTTTTAACGTCCTGCATCCGATGGGATGGGACGCATTCGGATTGCCGGCAGAACAGTTCGCCATCAAGACCGGACTCCATCCATGCGTCGCGACGGTGCGCAACGTGGAGCGATTCAAAAGCCAGCTCTCAAAGATAGGATTCAGCTACGATTGGGCCCGCGAAATAAACACGACCGATCCCGGCTACTACAAATGGACCCAATGGATATTTCTGAACCTGTACAATTCCTGGTTCGACCTGCAAAAGAACGCGGCTCGGCCGATTGAAGAACTGGTTGCGACGAGACGGCAAGAATTCCCGCATGAAACCGAAGAGAAACGCCGCGAATTTGTGGATGAACATCGTCTCGCGTACGTCACGGAAGCTCCGGTGAACTGGTGCCCCGAACTGGGGACCGTTCTGGCCAACGAAGAAGTCGTCGACGGAAAGAGCGAAGTCGGCGGATTCCCGGTCGTGCGCCGGCCAATGCGTCAATGGATGTTGCGCATCACGTCCTATGCCGATCGGTTGCTGGAGGAACTCGAACCGTTGGATTGGCCAGAGTCGATCAAAATACTGCAGCGCAATTGGATCGGCCGCAGCGAAGGCGCGCAGGCAACGTTCCGTATCGATGGTCTGGACGACTCGATTAAGGTTTTTACGACTCGGCCTGACACGCTTTTTGGCGCGACGTATGTTGTCCTGGCGCCAGAACATCCCTTGGTCGATCGGGTGACCGCTCCGACGCAGCGCGCTGCAGTGGCAGAGTACAGAGAAAAGGTTTCGGCAAAATCCGATCTCGAACGTACTGACCTCGCCAAAGAGAAGACTGGAATTTTCACGGGCGGATTCGCCATTAATCCGGTCAATCAAGAAAAGATCCCGATCTGGATCGCGGATTATGTTCTCATCAGCTACGGAACCGGCGCCATTATGGCGGTTCCGGGCCATGACGAGCGTGATTTCGAATTCGCCAAAAAATTTGCTCTCGAGATTCGCTACGTCGTCGAGCCGCCGACGCCGGCTGAATCCTGTTTCACCGGAGACGGTGTCGCCAGGAATTCCGCCTTTTTGGATGGACTCACAACTGCAGAAGCGAAGCGCAGGATCATTGATTGGCTGGAGGAGCAGGGATCCGGTAAACGCTCCATCACGTATAAACTGCGAGACTGGTTGTTCTCGCGCCAACGTTACTGGGGTGAACCGTTCCCCATCATTTGGCGTAACGGCAGGCACGAAGCGCTTCGGGAGTCGGATCTGCCGGTGGTTCCGCCTCCACTCGACGATTATCGACCCACCGGAACGATCGAACCTCCTCTGGCCAAAGCGAAAGCGTGGATCACTCTTTCTGACGGAGCAACCCGGGAACTCAATACGATGCCGCAATGGGCCGGGTCCTGCTGGTACTTCCTCCGTTTTGTTTCGCCGGACGAGACGAGCCGCTTTGTGGCAGAAAATGCGGAGTGCTACTGGATGGCCGGAAATGAAACCAGAAACCGCGGGCGCGGAGGAGTTGATCTGTATGTCGGCGGAACAGAGCATGCGGTGCTTCACCTTTTGTACGCACGATTCTGGCACAAAGTCCTCTACGATCTGAATTACGTCTCGACCATTGAACCGTTCCAGCGGCTGGTGAATCAAGGAATGATCCTCGGACAGGACAACCAGAAGATGTCCAAGAGCCGAGGCAATGTCGTCACTCCCGATAAGATTGTTGAAGAGTACGGGGCGGACGCATTGCGGCTCTACGAGATGTTTCTTGGCCCGCTTGAATCGACCAAGCCGTGGAGCATGAGCGGCGTCGAAGGCGTCTACCGCTTCCTGGCGAGGGTCTGGCGGCTTGCCATGGATGAAGATCAGGAAGGAGAGTGGCAATTGTCCTCTGTCTTGGGAAGTGTCGAGCTTGGCGCGAAACAGCAGAAGGTGGTGCACTCAACCATCAAGAAAGTCTCTGAAGATCTCGAATCGCTTTCGTTCAACACCGCGATTGCGCAGATGATGATCTTTGTCAACGAATTCACCGGCGCGGAAATTCGGCCGGTGGAAGCCATTCGCGCTTTACTGATCCTTTTAAGTCCTTTTGCACCCCACCTCGCGGAAGAACTCTGGTGGCGTCTGAGCATCAGGTTTACCGGATTTGAGGGCTTGGCATGCGAACAGCCATGGCCGAAATGGCGTGATGAATTTCTCACGGAGGATGAAGTGGAAATTGTCATCCAAATCAACGGGAAACTGCGCGACAAGGTGACTGTCAGGAAGGATTTGACAAAAGCAGAGCTCGAGCAAGTGGTGCTTGCTTCCCGAAAAGTACGAGAAACCACACGCGATAAATCAGTTCGCAAAATCATCGTTGTTCCAAACAAACTGGCTAACGTGGTGGTTGACTAATTGCGGTTGAGGTTTAGCCCCGAAAATTCGCCAGCCGGAATGCTCGTGAGATTTTCGTGCTTGAGAAAGTCTTTGCATGAGCGCCGTACGGACCGACTACCACATCCATACAACGCTCTGCCATCACGCAGTGGGCAATCCAATTGAGTACGTGCGAGCCGCGCAGAGAGCTGGACTGACCGAGATCGGGTTCGCCGACCACAACCCGATGCCCGAACGTTTCGACGAGTGGCGCATGTCGATCCAGGATTTGCCACGCTATCTTGAGATGGTGGAAGACGCGCGATCAACCGGGTTCCCGGTCCGCCTGGGTCTTGAATGCGATTACATCGATGGGTATGAATCCTGGATCGAAACTCTCACCGGGATGGCGCCTTGGGATTATTTGATCGGAAGCGTACACTACATCGCTCCCGGATGGGATGTCGACAATCCGAAGTACCTGTCGCGGTTCAGGGAGTATCCGGTCGAACAAATCTGGGCGCTTTACTGGAAGCATTACGTCCGCTGCATTGAAAGCGGGCTATTTGATTTTGTTGCTCACCCGGATCTAGCGAAGAAATTCGGGTATCGGCCGGCCGGGGATCTACGTCGTTACTACCAACCCGCCATCGAAGCTTTGGCTAAGCACGACGTGGCATTCGAGATCAACACGGCCGGCTTACGCAAGGAAGCAGCAGAAATCTATCCGGCCCTGGAATTTCTCGAACTGGCGCGGGAAGCCAGAGTCGCAATGTTAATTAACTCTGATTCCCACGCTCCGGAAGAGGTCGGATACAAATTCGACCTGGCGAGAGACCTGGCCCGTCAGGCAGGCTATTCCAAAGTGTGCCGGTTCGAGAAACGGCAACGAATCGAAATTAGTCTATGATCCTGACGATGCGGGGTCACGTGGTCGCTTTCCCCCGTCGCCCGTTAGTCATGGGGATTGTGAATATCACCGACGATTCATTTTCCGGAGACGGATCATTGGAGCTCGAGCGAGCGATTGCAACGGCTCAACGCCACGTAATCGCTGGGGCCGACATCATCGACGTCGGAGGCGAAAGTGCACGCACAAATCGCCCGGAGATCAGCGAGGCAAAAGAGTCTGCACGGATTCTCCCTTTCGTTAACCGGTTTCGGGAATGTCATGACGGAAAAAAGCCGATAGACGAAATGCAGATATTTCCTCCGTTGCTCTCAATCAACACCTGGCGGCCGGGAGTCGCCGAAGCCACGCTTCGAGTCGGCGGCCACCTACTCAACGATCTGAGCGCTCTTCCGACGGACCAGAACGCACGGATCGCGGCAAATTATGGCACCGGTCTTCTTATTATGCATTCAATCGGCCTACCGAAACAGCGTCACACTGATATTCGGTATGCTGACGTTCTCCGCACGCTGGAAAGCTTTTTCGACCAAAAGATCAAAGAGTCGATCGCTGCGGGACTCGTGCGCGAAGCGATCGTGCTCGATCCGGGTATCGATTTCGCCAAACAAAAACCGGATAACCTGCGTATCTATCGCGAACTGAAATCACTTCAACAGTTTGAACGCCCGATTCTGCTTCCGGTTTCTAGAAAGACCGTCATCGGTGACGTCCTCGGAATCGCGGACCCGGCGGATCGAGACGCCGGAACCATAGCTTGCGTGGTGGCAGGCACGTTACGCGGAGCATCGATCTTTCGCGTTCACAATGTCCGCGCAGTTGTGCAGGCGCTTAGGGTCATTTACCCGATTGTTGGTTCTCCAGAGGAGTAATTTTCACCCGCACCAATCCTCCTTCTTCATTCGCGATTCTACCCCCTCCACTCTGCGCCATGCTCTCAACCAGCAACCTTCTCAGACCGAGGACGATGGGCCGGTACCTGAGATCGGAAGTGTGGAAGACTTGAACCGCTTCGATCAAAGCTCTCAAGAGAAGGAATGGAAGAAAATTTAAACAGAAGGCAGCAAAGGAAACAAAGGCGGATCGACGGTCGGTTATCCTTCATGGTCATCCCGTAAGGCCTTCGGCGCCTCTCCAATCGTCCTCGTCACCTTCTGTTCAAATTTTCTCCTATTGCTTCTGTTGAGCTTTGATTGAAGCGGCTCAAGCGAGGACGACGACAATTGCAGAACCGGAGAGTCCCCGAAGGCCCTGCCGGATGAACAGCACGGAAACCCAATCCGTCTTTGTTTCCTTTGCTGCCTTCTGTTCAAATTTTCTTCTAGTATGACGGCCCAGGATCCCCCACCAACAACGGTCCGCGCCGCTTGTAAAAGTCGTACCGTGCCAAGATCGCTCTCACATAACGCGCCGTGGACGGAAAATCGATGCTGTCCTGGAAGGTTTCAGCGG
>DATHPZ010000072.1:0-7632 GCA_035483355.1 Chthoniobacterales bacterium
GAGTTCGTGATGATGCAGGCCCAGAACGCAGCCTTCATGCTGGGGCAGATACCGCATCCTCAAACGGGGAAGGCGGAAGTTAACCTGGATATGGCCCAGATGCTGATTGATCAGCTGGTGATGATTCAGGAAAAGACCAAAGGCAATTTGAATTCCGACGAGTCGCGCATACTGGCCGGGGCCATTTCGAATTTGCAGTTGGCTTTCGTCGAGGCAGTCCGCGAGGAGCCGTCGAACAAGACGGTCATTCAACCTGAAGCCTCCCCGCAGGTTGAGGAAAAGCCCCGCGAGGAATCGGCGCCGGAACAAACTGACCCGGACGGCAAAAGGAAGTTCGTCAAAAGCTACGGTTCCGGGTAAGCCGTCTTGGCATCGGCCGGAGACCTTGCAATTTTGGTCAGGCGGTTTCCAGGCCAGCCTTTGAATAGTGAAAAGATTCGACATTCGGGGCGTGGAAATTGGCGGGGGAAAGCCTGTCTATATCCTCGGCCCGTGCGTGATCGAATCCGAGAAATTCGCCCTGTCCATCGCCGAAGATCTCAAGACCATCTGTGACCCATTGGGTGTTTCGTGGATTTTCAAGGCTTCGTATGACAAGGCAAACCGGACTTCGGTGAAATCGTTTCGCGGCCTTGGACTGGAAGCTGGTTGTCGATTACTCCGTAAGATTGGGGATGAGTTAGCGGTGCCGGTTACGACGGACATCCATTCGCCGGACGACGCACGTGCAGCCGGGCAATTCATTGACTTTCTGCAAATTCCGGCGTTCCTCAGGCGCCAGACCGATCTGGTTCGAGCCGCCGCCGAAACGGGGAGAGCGGTGAACGTAAAAAAGGGGCAATTTCTCGCCCCTTGGGATGTTCGAAATATTGCGGACAAACTGGAAACCTACGGATGCTCATCTTACGTCTTTACCGAGAGAGGCGTCAGTTTTGGCTATAACAATCTCGTTGCGGATATGCGCTCGCTTTATTGGATTCGGGAACTTGGTTATCCCGTCATCTTTGACGCCACGCATTCCGTTCAGCGTCCGAGCGGAGCGGGAGACCGTAGCGGCGGTGATGGCGTGCTGGCGCCGGTGCTGGCGCGGGCTGCGGCAGCTGCGGGTTGTGACGGAATATTTATCGAGACCCATTATGATCCGAGTCAGGCGCTTTCAGACGGTCCGAACCAAATCCCGCTCAGGGATCTTGCCGCTCTGCTGGGAAAGCTTAAGCAAATCCATGAAATCAGCCAGTAAAGCTCTTGCGGTGATCTGGCTGTTGGGGAGTGTCTCAGAAATGTTGCTGGCCGACGATGCGCAGGGTCGCAGAATCGATCTGCCGGTTCCCATCGGGCATGACGTCAAAGGCCTGCGCGTTCCGATCCGGAATGATCAGGGGAAGATCGAGATGCAATTCGATATGGAGTCCGCCAGGCGCATCGATGATCAAAATATTGAAATGCACACGGTCATCATCCAAACGTACAATCAGCAAACGTTTAAGCCGGACGCAAAAATCGACTTGATATCGTCGACAATGAATCTGGATACCGAGGTCATCACGACGAAGGAACCGGTTCGAATCACGCGAGATGATTTTTTTCTCACAGCGGATAGCGGGCAATTCAATTCAAAAACTCGCCAAGGGACGGTGTTCGGAAATATACATCTGGTGATTTATAATCGAGCTGAATTTCAAACGAAGCCTGGCTCCGACGGTCAACAACATTAAGTAAGTGAAGAGATTAGTCATTTTGTTCGGAGCGATGGTCTGTTTTGGTACGGTCGCCGGCGTGGCACAGCAAAAATCCGCTACCCCGGCGAAATCGTCGGCAGCGCAGGCTGCGGCGGCCAAATCTCCCGGGGCGAAACAATTACCCGCAAATTCCAAGCAGGCGCCCAAAAGTTCTGCGGCGGGAACGCAGTCGAACGATCTATTCGGCGACAGTGGCGGCGATCGTCCGAAAGGTCCGACTGAAATTACCGCAACGCAAGAAGCGCAGTTCGACACTAAGACGCGAACAGGAGTATTCATTGGCAACGTCAAGGTAATTGACCCCCAGTTCACGCTGACCGCTGATCGATTGAAAGTCCATCTGAACAAGGACGAAGATGGGGGTGGTTTGAATGACGCCGAGGCGCAAGGGAACGTTGTGATCGTTCACCTCAATCAGCCCAAGACTCAGGCGCCGCCCACCCAGACGGCGGGCGCGTCAACGACCCCGGCTGCGCGGACCGCAGCAACCGGTTCCGCACCTGCTCAGGCTCAACAACCGACGACCTCGACCGGGAAGGCAGACAATGCCCTCTACGCGGCAAAAGACGGTTCGATCACTTTAACCGGATGGCCGCAAGTGACGCAGGGCGCCAACACGCATATTGCGACTGCGCCAGGAGTGAAGATGGTGCTTTACAAAGACGGACGGATGCAAACCTACGGCAGTACAAGGACGTTGATAGAGGATAGAACCGCGACGAACACTCCAAATGCGAATGGCGCCCAGTAGACTAGAAATTGAGTCACCTGTCCTGGAGGCAAGACGGCGAATCGAGAAGCCGATTCTTCGTACGGATAAAGTGGTCAAGATTTATGGTGGCCGCTCGGTGGTGAACGGGATTGATATCCATGTAAACGAAGGTGAAATCGTCGGCTTGCTGGGGCCAAATGGTGCTGGTAAAACGACCACGTTTTATCTTATAGTAGGGTTAGTCCGGCCCAATAGTGGCCGAGTTTATTTCCAGGATCGTGACGTGACCGGGTTTGCGATGCATCGGAGAGCCCGAATGGGTATGGGTTACCTTCCCCAGGAAGAATCCATCTTCCGGAAACTCACCGTCGAAGAAAATATTCTGGCCATCCTGGAGACTCTCCGAATTTCTCGCAGGGAACGACACCGCCGCTGCGACGAATTGCTGCGGCAGTTCGGAATTGAAAACCTTGCCAAAAATCAGGCCCTGACATTGAGCGGCGGTGAAAAACGTCGTCTGACGATCGCCAGGTCGCTCGTCACCAATCCGAAGCTCATGATGCTTGATGAGCCATTTAGTGGCGTCGATCCGATCGCCGTCTCAGAAATTCAGCAGCATATCTCAAATCTCAGAAAAGCGGGATTGGCAATTCTGATCACCGATCACAACGTGCGTGAGACGTTGGAGATCGTGGACCGGGCTTATCTAATTTTCGATGGAAGAGTTGAAAGCCAGGGCACCCGCGAGTTCCTGATTAGCGACCCGATCAGTCGGCAGCTTTATCTTGGTGAACGTTTTCGAATGTAACCATTCCATGCTATTTCGGGGAAAGACTAAAATCATGTTGTTGGCCATATGTTCCCGTAGTCGAGACCACGAGGTCTTCTCCTTGGGTTTGCGGGTACGTTTTATGCTCTATCTCGCTGATAGCAGATCACTTAGCGGTCATTAATCCAAACAGAAAGCGCCCAAATATGCAGATACGGAATGCAAATCCACCTATCCAGGTGACTGGGAGACATGTCAGCGTCACGGAGGCAATGAAAGAGTATTGCCGACGCAGGTTGGCTTGCCTCCACCTTGATTATCCAAAAATTATCGAAGTACAGATAATTTTGGATGTTCAAAAATACCGTCACACTGCAGAGGTGATTTTGCACTGTAGCAACCACATCACGCTTGAGGCAAGCGCCGAGAGCGATGACATGTATGTTTCCGTCGATGAGGTCGTGGACAAAATCGCACGACAGATGCGCAAATATAAAACCCGCCTCATGCGGCAACACCGGCCTCGAAAGCACACCATTCGCCACCTGGAAGAAACGGTGCTGCGCTGGGAATGGGTTGATGGGTTGGAACAGGCGTCGGAAACGGAATCCACCACCAAGGGTAGCCAGGAATCCGAAACGAATCTTTCGGAGCCGTCTGTCATCCATAGCGAGAAATATCCCGTGAAACCGATGTTCATCGATGAAGCTGTTCTGCAGATCGAGATGTCTTCGAAACAATTTCTTGTCTTCCTGAACGCTAAAACCGAGAGAGTTAACGTTATTTACCGACGGAAGAACGGGGACTTTGGGCTAATCGAGCCGACGTTCAACTAAGTCGAGCCGCAGAAAATCGTGCCCGGGGGACCTGGCCTGCTGAAGGCGCTAACCCGGGCACTTTTTGTGTGCCGGCAGCGGGACAATAGATGGCCAATGGCGCAATTTGAAATGGATGCTCCAGAGAACTTTGCTACTATCTTGCCGGTGAATGCTGCGAACCTGCCTTGATGCGTTCGTGGGATCGAGACAAGGAAAACGTGACACGCCAAACTGCCATGAAGCCAGAATGAGACGAGGGAAGTTACCGTTTATCCCGGTCGGCGAATTCTACACGCGGCACGCGGACGCCTTGCAGCTCAAACTGGTTGGACCCGCCCTCGGCTTCGAGCGAAAAATTCGCGAACCTACCATCAATCGGCCTGGTCTGGCGCTTTCCGGGTTTTTTACTTACTTCGCGGGCAAACGTATTCAAGTACTTGGAAACGCCGAGTCTAGCTATCTCAAAAGCTTATCGGAACCGGAACAGCAGACCCGTTGTCTGCAGCTCTGTGAACAACATATCCCCTGCGTTGTTGTCTCCAGGCATTTGGCCGTCCCGAAAGCGCTTGCGGACGCCGCCGCACGTCTGGATATCGCTATCTTTCGTACCCCGATGGTCACCATGCGGTTTATCAACGCCGCGACCATTGGTCTGGAAATGGATTTTGCGCCAGCCACGACCGAGCACGGAAGTATGGTCGATATCATGGGCATCGGGACGTTGGTACGTGGCTCGAGCGGTGTTGGCAAAAGCGAGTGCGTTCTTGGGCTGATCGAGCGCGGTTACAGTTTGGTCAGCGATGATGTCACCCGGTTACGTGTTCTCGATGGACGGGAGCTCGTCGGGACCGCTCCGGATCTGACGCGTTACCACATGGAAGTGCGTGGTCTGGGCATCATTAATGTCGCCTCCATTTTCGGGGTTGGTAGTATTCGGATCGAAAAGCGGCTCGATCTGGTGGTGACCCTTCGGGACTGGCAGGAACTTGAAGAGGTTGACAGGATCGGACTTGAGCAAGAATTTTACGAAATACTAGGGATTCGTATTCCGCACATTACTATCCCAGTCCGGACGGGGCGCGATCTGGCTCGATTGGTGGAGGTGGCGGCGCTCGATCAAAAGCTGAAAAGCCTTGGTCAAAACAGCGCGGTGGAATTTAATCAGCGGTTGTTGAACTTAATGCAGACGAGCAAGGAGATGTGATGGGTTTGTTGGGTAAGCGATCAGCTTCTGGAAAAGTTCAAAAAGAAGTCACTATTTTGAACAAGCTAGGCTTACACGCCCGTCCGGCGGCCATGTTCGTCCGGGCAGCCAACAAACACCGAGCCGAAATCTGGGTTGAGAAGGACGGGGAACAGGTCAACGGCAAGAGCATTATGGGCCTCATGATGCTGGCTGCCGGCCAGGGAACGAAACTGATGCTTTCGGCCGAAGGAGCTGACGCCGAGAAGGCCATTCAGGAACTCGAACTGCTGATCGAGAAACGGTTCGATGAGGAATAGTACCTGAATGAGCGGTCCGGAAGTAAGATTTCAGGGTGTCGGCGTTGCTCCGGGGATCGCCCGGGGCGTTGTGTTTATTCATCACCCTGACGACGAAGAGCCACCGAAAAAAAAGATCAATGATTCGGAGATTGCCAAAGAGATCGTCCGGTTCGAGTCCGCCCTGATTGCCACCCGGGCGCAGATCCTGGAGATGCAACAACGAATCGCCGAAGCGATTGGAGCCAAGGATGCGAGCATCTTTGATGCGCATTTGCTCGTGGTTGAGGATCGCACGTTAATCGATGAAGTGCTGCGCAATCTCGAGCGGGAAAAATTCAACGTCGAATTTATCTTTGCGGAGGTCGCTAATCGGTACGCTCGTACTCTCAGTGAAATCGATGACCCCTATCTCAGAGAGCGGGCCTTTGATATTCATGATGTCACCCGGCGCGTTATTCGCAACTTGCTCGGTCGGTCGGCCAAGACCCTGGGCACCATCGATCTGCCGCAGGTCGTGGTGGCTCATAATATTACTCCTTCGGATACCGCGACGCTGAATCGTCAGCTAGTTCTCGGATTCGCCACTGACGTCGGCAGTCGGACTTCGCATACCGCGATCATGGCGCGTTCGCTGAATATTCCGGCGGTGGTGGGTCTCAAAGACATCTCCCAGCGCTTGCATCCGGGCGAACATATCCTGCTGGATGGGACCAACGGCGTGGTCATTCTAAATCCGACGGATCAGACCCTTTGGGAATACGGCGAAATCGAAATAAAGTTGGAACACGTCGAGGAAGTTTTGACGGGTCTGCGCGACACGGCGAGCACCACAGCGGACGGCCGTCACGTCATCCTCTCGGCAAATATTGAACTTCCCGAAGACGTGCCGTTGGTTATTGAAGCCGGAGCGGAAGGAATCGGTTTGTACAGAACGGAATTCTTCTTTCTGAACAAAAACGATTTGCCGAGTGAAGAAGAACAATATGTTGCGTACCGGGCTGTCACGGAAGCTATTCTACCCCAATCGGTCATCATTCGTACGCTCGACCTGGGTGGCGACAAATTTCTGAGCCACTCACACCTGCCTACGGAGATAAACCCGTTTCTGGGATGCCGCGCGATCAGGTTTTGTCTCGAGCGCCCCGACATTTTCAAGGTGCAGCTGCGAGCGATTCTCCGGGTGAGCGCCCTTGGCAATGTTCGCATCATGTTCCCCATGATCTCCGGTCTTTCCGAGCTTCGGCAAGCGAAAGAGATTCTGGAAACGTGCAAGGTGGAGCTCCGGGAAGAGGGTAAACCATTCAATGAGGACATCGAGTTGGGGATCATGATCGAGGTGCCGAGTGCGGCGCTGATTGCAGAAGCCTTGGCGCGGGAAGTGGCTTTTTTCAGCATCGGGACCAATGACCTCATCCAATACACGATCGCGGTGGACCGGGTGAACGAACGGATCGCACATTTGTACGAACCGACTCATCCGGCGATCCTGCGGCTGATCGAAATGACAGTGGCAGCTGCGCACGCGCAAGGAATCTGGGTCGGTGTGTGCGGCGAAATGGCAGGAGAAATCACCCTCACGCCGCTGCTCTTGGCACTCGGGGTGGATGAATTAAGCGTGAGCGCAGGCCTGGTTCCGCGGGTAAAAAAAGCAGTACAGACTTTGGATACCAAGGAATGCACTCGATTGCTGGAAGAGACGCGGGGACTAGCTTCGGCCAGTGATATTCTGGCCCGATGCGAAGATTTGGCGCGCCAACATTACCCTGAGCTGCTGAATTAATATCCCAGATCGGCTTCACAGAAGGAAGCGAAGAGTAATTGAACAGAAGGTAACAAAGGTCACAAAGGGGTTGACCCGTAACTCCGGGCGTCGGTAGAGGCTCCCTCCGAGCCGTGTTCCGGCTGAGGTGGTGGCTCGTTGTCAATCCGCCAGCATTTGAGCGCCGGCTTCACAGAAGGAAGCAAAGAGAGATTGAACAGAAGGTAACAAAGGTCAGAAAGGGATTTTCTCGTAACTCCGGGCGTCGGTAGAGGGCTCCCTCCGAGCCGTGTTCCGGCTGAGGTGGTGGCTCGTTGTCAACTCGCCAGCATTTGAGCGCCGGCTTCACA
>DATHPZ010000073.1:0-22775 GCA_035483355.1 Chthoniobacterales bacterium
TGGATTTAAAACCCTGAACGAAGGCGAGACCGTAGAGTACGAATTGTACCAGGACGAAAAAGGAGCAAAGGCGAGAAACGTCGTAAGGGTTTAAGTATCAAATTTATTCATTGCCCGTTGCGGCTGGTTGCATCGAAGCTGGGGCGGCTATGCATCTCCCTGGGTCCGTCCGCAATCTAGTTCTGGTCGGTTTCATGGGATCCGGAAAGTCTTCGGTCGGAAGGGAGATCGCTCGCCGCTGGGGGTTCCGCTTTCTTGATACCGACACGGCTATCCGCCAGAAATACAGAAAATCGATTCCCGAGATCTTTGCCTTGTTTGGGGAACCGGTCTTCCGAGACGAGGAAAATAAGGCGTTGGTCGATTTGCAGAACTCTCATCATGCCGTGATCGCCACCGGCGGTGGGATTGTGCTGCAACCTCGTAATCATCCCCTGCTCCGCTCGCTCGGTGTCGTCGTCTGGCTTACGGCGAGCGAAAAGGTCATATGGGAGCGGGTCTCTCGAAACCAGAATCGTCCACTGCTTCGGACCAAGGATCCGCGAACAACGATCAGCAATCTGATGTCTACGCGCCATCCGTTGTATCGTTCGGTGGCCGATTTAACTGTGGAGACGACTAGCTTGACCCACCAGGAGGTCGCGGATCGTGCGGTGACGGCGATACGCCTCTGGTCGGCCGGCCGAAATGAAGACCACCATTAGAGCGCTCGCCAAGGATCACGGGTTTGATGATTGTCGCTTTACGAGAGCCGTTCGGGCCCCGCACGCGAGCGAATATTTTTCCTGGCTGCAAACCGGAAACCATGGCGACATGACTTGGTTAGGTCGCGATCCGGTACGACGGGCTGATCCGGCTTTGGTTCTCGCCGACGCCAAAACGGTGCTCGTGCTGGCAACGAACTATTTTCAGGGAAGCAATCCTCGCCGGCCAAAAGGCAGAATTGCCCGATATGCATGGGGAGCCGATTATCACAAAATCATGCTCCGGAATATGGTTCCCATCGACGCTTTGCTTCGGGAAAACGGCGGACGCCAAAAGTGTTACGTGGACACCGGGCCAATCCTGGAGCGTGACTTTGCCGCGACGGCCGGCCTCTCGTGGCAAGGCAAGAGCACCATGTGTCTGAACGAGCGACTGGGCACTTGGTTTTTCATCGGGGTCATCCTGACCACGCTTGAATTTGACGCCGACCCGCCGGCTAAAAATCGGTGCGGCTCCTGTACTCGATGTATCGATATCTGCCCAACTCGCGCCATTACCCTTCCCTATCAATTAGACGCTCGTCGGTGTATCTCCTACCTCACGATCGAGAACCCTGGCCCTATTCCAATTGAATTCCGGTCGGCCATAGGTGATCGAATTTACGGGTGTGACGATTGCCTGGAAGTCTGCCCGTGGAACCGCTTTGCTCAACAAACGCGTGAGACCAGGTTCCAGCTGCCAGCCCCGCTCCATAAACTGTCTTTGCGGCAGCTCGCGGTTCTCACCGAGGACGAGTTCCGTGCTCTTTTCCGCAACTCGCCGGTGAAGCGAATCAAAAGGGCTCGATTCGTCCGGAACGTTTGTGTCGCCTTGGGAAATGTGGGGACGCCTGAAGATCTGGCGGTCCTGGATCATCTCGCCCGTGACATCGATCCCCTCATTGCAGAACACGCTGCCTGGGCGGCGGAACAAATTCGGAGAAACGCTAGTGGTTGACTGCTCGTGCCGTTGGCACTTGCGTTTCGTGGCAAACGGATTACAAATTGCCTCCTCACGAAAGCCGACGTGGCGGAATTGGCAGACGCGCTGGACTCAAAATCCAGTTCACGCAAGTGAGTGTGGGTTCGATCCCCTCCGTCGGCAGAGCGAAGACTTCGCATCGCAAGCAGCCGCAAAAAAATGGCAAGACGCGGTTAGCAGCGAATTCCTGATCGTGGCACGTTCCGCGCCAATGAACTTCGTGATTCAGCAGATCAATCATCACATGGTCGGCCACTGCGACTGTTGTGATGGCTATCGGTCGCTTGAATACTTCGACAGCGAACTGGGCTACCTCTGTTTGAGGTGCATCGACCACCTGATGGTCGCGGATATAGAACTGAACCACGGCGGTTACGCGTTGTGTCGCCCTGGAGTAAAATCCGGTTCGGCCACCCTACGACGCTAGCCGAGAAAGGCCCGTTCAGGGCCGCCCGATTGTCCCATTTGGGTCTGCCCGCATCGCGCGCGAAAAGAAATTGGAGATTTCAACTCCATTACGCACGGATTATTTTAATACTACTGGTTGAGTTCGGGAGACTTACGATTTAGGATCCTAGGCTGTGAAGCTGTCCAAAAGGGGAGAATACGCCCTACGCGCTTTGATTGATTTCGGTGTGGCCCAGGCGATAGGCCGTCCGCTTCTCCAAGTGAGCGAACTGGCCGCTAAGGAAGGGCTACCGATCAAATTTCTCGAACAAATCTTAATGCAGCTCAAGGCGGCAGGCTACCTTGAGAGCCGGCGCGGCAAACACGGCGGCTACCTTTTGGCTCGTCCGCCCGAAAACATTTGTATCGGCCAAGTGGCGCGACTCATCGATGGTCCGCTGGCCCCCATTGCCTGTGTTAGCCAAACTGCTTATGAGCGATGCACCTGCCCGGACGAAGAACATTGCGGTTTGCGGATGCTGATGCTTGACGTCCGCAACGCCATCTCAAACATCCTGGACCGATTTACCTTGGCCGACGTCGTCGAGGTGACGATGCGCAAATTGCGCAAGGACAAGGTCTCGCACCCCTTTGTTCTCGATCCTTTTCTGACACGACCGGCTGCCCATCCGAAGCCGCTCAAGAAATCAAAGAAAGTCAACGGCCAGACCGTCGCCTGAAAGGCGCGATTCTGAGGTGCCGGCACACTGGCTTGCGGGACCGGTCGTGCAAAAAATCGCTTTACTCCCCCTGTTTAGTGTGGTTAAAACCCGACTATATCACTAGTGTTTAACCATTCCCTGACATGGATTCAATCAGCTTTAGATACATTTTTGGCGCGATCTTTCTCCTTGCCCAAGCCGTTGCACTCGCTGATCCGATCGGCTTGCTCAACGTCTCTTACGATCCAACGCGTGAACTCTATCAGGCTTTCAATCAATCTTTCCAAAAGGATTACAAGTCCAAGACCGGGAAAGATGTCGTCGTCCAACAATCTCATGGCGGATCCGGAAAACAAGCGCGCTCCGTAATCGATGGGCTCGCCGCCGATGTGGTGACACTGGCGCTAGCCGCAGACATCGATGCCCTGCACACTCACGGGGATCTTGTACCGGAGAACTGGCAAAAGCGACTCCCGAACAACAGCTGCCCTTACACGTCTACGATCAATTTTCTGGTCCGAAAGGGAAATCCGAAGGCGATCAAGGATTGGGACGATCTCATCAAGCCCGGAGTGCAGGTAATAACTCCCAACCCGAAAACGTCAGGTGGAGCTCGCTGGAACTTTCTTGGCGCCTGGGGCTACGCTGTCCGGAAATACGGGTACGACAAGGCGAAAGAGTTTGTCACGAAGCTCTACAAAAATGTACCCGTGCTTGATTCCGGGGCTCGTGGTTCGACCACCACGTTTGTCCAACGTGGTCTGGGAGACGTTCTTATTGCGTGGGAAAACGATGCGCTGCTGAGCTTGAAAGAGTTTGGCGCTGACAAATTTGAAATCATTTACCCAAGCATTAGCGTTCTGGCGGAACCGCCGGTGAGCATCGTGGACAAGGTTGTTGACCGGAAAGGAACTCGCGAAGTAGCGCTGGCCTATCTCGAATATCTCTACACGCCGGAGGGACAGGAGATCGCGGCCCAAAATTTCTATCGACCCCGGTCGCCGGAAGTCGCCGAAAAATACAGCAAGCAATTCCCGAAAATCGAACTCTTTACCGTGGACGATCTCTTCGGCGGCTGGACCAAAGCTCAAAAGACCTTTTTCGACGACGACGGCGTATTCGATCAGATTTACCAACCGTAAATACCTCAGGCAGGAACGGGACCCGATCGGGTGATCGGGGCTCCGGCTATTTCACGCAGAAAGCAGCAATCACAGTGACCACACCCGCGAGCGTTGTCTCATCTTTCCAACTTTGGTGGAAGAGGCGAATTTTACCCGGTTTCGGCCTGACGCTTGGCTTCACTCTTGTCTACCTGTCGTTGATCGTTCTCATCCCGCTTTCTGCCGCCTTCTTGAAGGCGTCAGGACTGGGATGGGAAGCCTTTTTTCGAGCAGTCTCAACTCCTCGCGTCATCGCCTCCTATCAAGTCAGTTTTGGCACCTCGCTGTTGGCCGCCGCGATCAATGCGCTATTCGGGGCGATCGTAGCGTGGGTCCTGGTCCGCTATCGTTTTCCTGGGAAGAGAGTCCTGGATGCATTGGTCGACCTCCCTTTCGCATTGCCAACCGCTGTGGCGGGAATTTCCCTCGCCACCATTTACGGTCCGAACGGCTGGTTCGGTTTTCCGATCCTGGCGTTGACGGGAATTAAAGTCGCCTACACCCAACTTGGCATCCTGGTGGCCCTGGTCTTTGTCGGACTGCCCTTTGTCGTCAGGACCCTCCAACCGGTGATGGAGGATCTCGATCTTGAATATGAAGAAGCGGCGGCAAGTCTCGGCGCCTCCAGGCTCCAAACAATTTTTCGAGTGGTTGGCCCTGAATTATTTCCCCCGCTCGTCACGGGGTTTGCCTTGGCGTTCGCCAGGGCCGTGGGAGAATACGGTTCGGTGGTCTTCATTGCTGGAAATATGCCGATGAAGACGGAAATCGTTCCGCTCCTGATCATTACCAAACTGGAGCAGTATGACTATCGCGGGGCCACCGCGATCGCCGTCGTGATGTTGATTATTTCATTCCTGCTCCTGCTGGCTATCAACGCGCTTCAGCGCTGGTCAAACACCGGCCGCATCCGCTGATGATTACTGAACGGCCACGGCCTCCCAAAAGTCGATCCGCGGTGCGGGAACCGAGGTGGGTTCGTATCATGCTGACTACGGTAGCCGTTTTATTTCTCGGAATTTTTGTCCTGGTCCCTTTGTTCGCTGTGTTTGGTGAGGCTTTGAAAAATGGTCTGGGCGTCTTCTTTGCCTCGTTCAACGATTTGGCGGCGTTCGCCGCCATCAAGCTAACCCTTTTGGTGGCGGCTATCTCGGTTCCCGCGAATCTGCTCTTTGGTGTCTCTGCAGCCTGGGCCATCGCCAAATTCGAATTTCCCGGCAAGAGTCTGTTGGTCACACTCATTGACCTCCCATTTGCCGTGTCTCCGGTGGTGGCGGGTCTGATTTACGTGCTGATTTTCGGGGCTCAAGGCTGGCTGGGGCCCTTTCTGCAGGCGCATAACATCAAAATCATCTTTGCGGCTCCTGGGATCGTTCTGGCCACCATCTTCGTCACCTTTCCTTTTATTGCGCGGGAACTGATTCCCCTCATGCAGGCGCAGGGCAGCGAGGAAGAACAAGTGGCGCTCTCCCTCGGCGCGAACGGCTGGCAGACCTTTTGGCGGGTAACAGTCCCAAACGTGAAATGGGGTCTGGTGTACGGAGTTATCTTATGCAATGCGCGAGCGATGGGAGAATTTGGCGCGGTCTCCGTGGTCTCCGGCCACATCCGGGGATTGACAAATACCATACCACTTCAGGTGGAAATACTGTATAACGAGTACAATTTCGTGGCGGCCTTTGCGATGGCCTCCCTCCTCGCCGCGCTTGCTTTGCTCACGCTCCTGATCAAGAGTCTTGTCGAGTGGCGCGCATCGGCTCGATCGGCGTTGCAAGAACCGCAGGTTTACGCATGAAAATAGAGGCGAAACAACTCGTTAGAACATTCGGCGATTACCTCGCTCTGGATAAGGTATCGCTCCAGATCGAAGAGGGTGAACTCGTGGCACTGTTAGGGCCGTCCGGCTCGGGCAAAACGACCCTGCTGCGAGTCATCGCCGGCTTGGATTTTCCCGACTCGGGCAGTGTCCTATTCGACGATCGAGAGGCGACTCGGCTACAAATTCAAAAGAGAGGGGTCGGTTTCGTTTTTCAAAATTACGCGCTCTTTCGCCACATGACGATCTACAAGAATATCGCATTCGGTCTGGAGGTTGTCCGAAGAAAGGATCGGCTGAAGCCCGCGCTGATCCGGGAACGCGTCTTTGAACTTCTCCGCCTGGTGCAACTCACCGGATTCGAAAATCGTTTGCCCGCCCAATTGTCCGGCGGGCAGCGCCAGCGAATAGCCTTGGCGCGCGCGCTGGCGATCGAACCTCGAATCCTCCTGCTGGACGAGCCCTTCGGGGCTTTGGACGCCATGGTCCGAAAAGAACTCAGAGGCTGGGTAAAGCAACTCCAGCGCCAGCTCAAGATCACGACCCTCTTTGTCACGCACGACCAGGATGAAGCGATCGAGATAGCCGACCGCATCGTGGTCATGAACGCCGGCCACATCGAACAGATCGGCACGCCCATTGAGGTCTGTGCAGAGCCGGCGACCCCTTTTGTCTGGGAGTTTCTACGCGGCCACGCGCTCGCCTAAAATCTTTCCCTAATATTTTAGTATTTTCGCCAGAAATTGCCGGGTTGTCTCCGACTGCGGATTGTCGAGCACCTGTTTTGGCGGACCGCACTCGATGATTTCGCCGCCGCTCAGAAGTGCAATCTGGTCGGCGACGCGGTGCGCAAATCCCATTTGATGCGTCACTAGAACGAGGTCTCGTCCTTCTTCCCTCAACTCTCCAATGACGTCCAGCACTTCGGCCGTCATTTCAGGATCAAGCGCAGACGTTGGTTCGTCGAACAGCAGCAGCTTCGGTTTGATGGATATCGCCCGGGCGATCGCCACACGCTGCCTTTGTCCTCCGGACAATTGCGCAGGCGACTTATGGCCGTGTTCCGAGAGTCCGAAGCGTTCGAGAATGACTGCGGCCACTTGGCGAGCTTCGGCCGGATTGTACTGATGAACCTTCTCGAGCGGCAGCGTGATGTTCTGCAACGCCGTCAAATGAGGGAAAAGATTAAATGCCTGAAAGACCGTGCCAACCGTTCGCCGGTGCGCCATCAATTCCTTTTCCCGGTAAATGATCTCGCGATCGTTTAAGTAAAGGGTGCCACTATCCGGTTTCTCCAGGCCTGCCACGATACGCAGAAGCGTCGACTTGCCGCCGCCGGAAGGACCAATGAACGCCAGCGTGTGAACCTCATCGAGGTCGAGATTTACGTTCTTCAGGACGATCTGCCGGCCGAAGGATTTGCACAGATTCGTCGCCTTAAGTCTCATACCGAGTCCGTTTTTCGAGCCACTGGGTCCAAAGCGTGATTGGCAGGGTCAGAACAAGATACCCGATCGCCAAAGGAATATAACATTCGAAATTACTGTACGTTAAAGCTGAAACCTGTTGCGCGTTCCAGGTAAATTCCTCTATCGATATAACGGAGAGTAATGAAGAATCCTTGATCAGATTTGCGAACATCCCGGCCAGTCCCGGCAAAATCAGCCGGATCGCCTGCGGAAAAATCACATACCGATAGGTCTGCGATCTCGTAAGCCCAATTGCTCGCGCGGACTCGAGCTGCGTAGCCCCGACACTCTCAATGCCGCCGCGGATAATTTCGCTGATGAACGCCCCGGAAAACAGCGACAACGTCAACAACCCAACCGTAAACCGGTCCTGAAAGCGAAACGCATCCGCGATAACATAAAAAGCAAAGGAAATCTGGACCAGAAGCGGAGTTCCCCGAATAAGCTCTACATAGAGCCGACTTAACGCGCGCAAGGCGAGAAAACCTGATTTTCTGGCCAGGGCGGCGATCAATCCGATTAAAGTGCTCAGAACCAGCGCCAGCACGGAAATCTTCAGCGTGTTCCACCAACCTCGCCAGAAAAAGTTACTGTATCCGCCGACGGTATCCCAATTCCAGTTATAGCGGAGTTGGCTGAATGAGAATAAGCAGAGGAGGGCCAGCAGAAAAAAAGCCAACGCCCAGTTCAAACATACGATTTGCCAGGGGACCGGTCTGCTTCGCTCGTCCGGTGAAATCCAGAACCAGCTTCGTACGGTGTGTAAACTCACGAGTCAGGCGATCGTCGTATGAATCTTATGCAGACAATCCAACAAATACGGGACGAGTTGTTTTTTTCGTGAAACGACATTGTTAAGCTCAAAAAGATTTGGCGCCAGTCTCGGGTAGGTAATTGTCTCCAAGAATTCCGGTGGCGCCGAAATCAAGAGGAGCGAGTTCTGGGTGTTCACATCGGTGATCAGCAGGGCGGCAAAAAGGCTTCCCTGTTTTGCGCGATAAGCCTCGATGGCCTGCAGGAGGCTCTGCTGCTTCTCGTAAAAATGCGAGAAGCCTAACTCCTCGATTTGCGAAACGCTGAAGCCGTAGCCCTCTTCGGAGTAGTCCTTGCAATCAGCGAGAATGACTTCATTTGGTTCCAAGGTCAGCAACGGCGAACCGACCGCAAAGATGCTTTCGGCAAGCTTGGCGGGTTCAACGCCGGCTATGGCACTCAGACTCTCGAGCACCTTGGCGTCAATCTGAGTCGCCGTCGGCGAGGAGAGATTAAGGGTGTCCGAGATGAGGCCGGCCATTAGTAAACCAGCGATCGGTCGTTCGATCTCGATCCCGTTCTGATTGTATGACAAGGCGACCAGCGTGCTGGTGGAACCAACCGGATTATTCCAGAACAAGATCGGGATATCAGTGTTGAAGCTTGCCAACCGGTGATGATCCAGAACCTCCACAATCTGTAACTCCTCTGCGCCTTTAACGGCTTGCGAGAGTTCGTTGTGGTCGACGAGAATCAGTTGCCGCGGAATTGGTTTGATAAAATCGCTTTTAGTTAGAATACCCACCAGACGTTTGTCGCCCTCTAGAATGGGAAAAACATATTCCGAGGAGTCGGCAACGATATGTCGAGCAGACCTCAAGGAGGTGTCAGGCGACAAACTCGTAAACTGCGGTTCGATCATCGAATCGATCTTCGCCGCCCCGCGCGCCAGCAAAACCGTCGTTGCAGTATCATGTCTGCTCGACAAAAGCCGCACTCCCCCATCCTTGGCGGCAGAACGGACCTTGGACGAAAGTGCCATTCCCCCGGTGATAACGACAGCGAGCGCTTTGTTTGTGATGGCCTCCAACTGGATGTCTTCTCGATCCCCAACAAAGACGATCGTTTCTTCAGGCTGATATCGTCTCAGCCTTTCGCTGAACGAGATCAAGCTCATCGCCGCTACCATCAGGACGACTTTCTGTTGGCTATCTTTGGGCTCGCCCACGATGAATTCTCCATCGAAAGAATGCGTGATATCCGAAATCGACGCGAAGATTTCGCGCGAAGCAGGCGCATCCTCACTTCGCGGAAAGAGGTATTGGCTGACCTTCCAACCGGAGAGCAACCCAAGGCAACGATCGTCCGCGTCGACCACCGGCAAACCGCGCATGCGCTTTTTTTCGATCGAATTCATCGCGTAATAAATCGAAGAGTCGTGAGCCACAGAAATAATCTGCGTTTCCATGACGTCTGCGACCCGCGGCGAGACGTCGCTCATGAATTTGGGAGCCGGCACCCCAAACTTTTGCAGGACCAGGTCAATTCGTTCATTCGTGTTTCCGGCTCTGGCCGCAATGACATTTTGTACTCCCAATTTCCGTTTCAGGTCGGCGTAGGCGATTGCCGAACAGATTGAATCCATGTCGGGATTTCTGTGACCGATAACTATAGTTTGCATTTGCTCCGTCTTGTTAAGGGATAACCACGCGTCTCCGCCATTGGGACCTGAAACTGCCGGCGGTTCAATACAAATTCCGATTGCGTTCGACCGGAGCCTGGCAAGACAGTGCATAGAAAAAATGGCGGAGTGCGCGATTTGGGGTATTTAGAAAATATTGACCGACCGGTTAAATCGCCAAAATTATTATTTGAATTCACCGACACCTTGGGGAATCATTCAATTGTCTATTTTTACGGATTGTTCTGGGGGGAACAGCAGCCCTTCGCATCCAGCGGATGCGGGGGGCTGTACTTTTTAGAGAGAGATGCACCGCCGACCGTATATAGTACCCTTGATTTTCCTGCTGGTTTTCCTGTTACTCGCTTTCATCAGCAAACTGATCGTCGATCAGATGAACTCCTGGCCGGCGCGTTTGGTCGATTCCGTCTCGAATCGAGCCTCTGCAGATGCTGGCAAGATCCGGGACGCCTTCGTCGACCTTTTCCAATTGCAGCCGAAGATTACTGTCAATGAAACGGCGGTATTTGATCAAACGAAGGCGGCGCTCGAGCTAGTGGTGGTTGATCGGGACACGGACGTCACGCGTGAGTCCGCTCAGACTTGGTTGGGCAGCACGAAGACCATTCGAATCCACGCCACCTATCGCGTCAAAGCCGGTTTTGATTTGTCCAAGAAGCTCGAAGTCAGTCTTGCCGGCCAGGAAGTCAACATCACGCTTCCCAAGGCCACGATTCTCAGCGTCGAACCTCTTTCCCTTACGGTCGATGAGCTTAAAAGCGGGCTCTGGAATAAGATTCAACCGCAGGACGTTGATCGCGAGTTAGAGAAAATGCCTGAACTGGCTCGAGCAAAAGCAACTTCACTCCCGGAGGAAGCGGAACAAACCTTCGAACGCCTGCTCTCGCAAAGACTCGGCAGTCTCCACCTCCACATTCAGCGTCAATCCGACAGGGAATCTGAATATTGAATTTACCGGTCCGCAGACAGGCGTTGCAGAACGATCATTGTGTGCACCCATGAGTAGCTTACCGATCGTAGCGATCGTGGGACGCCCCAACGTCGGGAAATCCGCCCTCTTCAATTGCCTGGTGCAAAAGCGGATCGCCATCGTTCACGATCAGCCTGGAATTACGCGCGACCGGCTCGTCGCCGACTGCCTGCTCGGTTCTCGCCCATTCGTTGTCGTGGATACCGGTGGAATCGAGAGTTTCGTCGACGACGACTATGACGAACAAATACGGTCGGAAGCCGACCTGGCGATGGAAATGGCCGACGTGATTGTTCTGGTGGGCGATTCCAGAGATGGCGTCACCCCTGTTGATCGGTCTCTGGCAAAAGAACTGCGTTCTGCACGGAAACCGGTGATTCTCGCGGTCAACAAGATCGACCACCCGAAACACGAGCTGGCGGATACCGAATTTTCCGTCCTCGGATTCTCGGACATCGTACCGATCAGCGCCGCTCACGGCCGTGGAATCACCGATCTCGTCGAACAGATCGAGAGACATTTACCGGAGCCGGCTCTCGAAGAGGCAAAGCCAGACCCCGGCGTGCCGATTAAGCTCGCGATCGTCGGACGGCCGAACGTCGGTAAATCATCTCTAATCAATGCGATCTTGCAAAATCAGCGCACGATCGTCAGTGATGCTGCCGGAACAACCCGGGATTCCGTCGATGTGCCTTACGAGCGGGATGGAAAGCCATTTGTCCTGATCGACACGGCCGGAATGCGGGCGCGCCGCAAGCACAATACTTCTGTCGAAGTTTTCAGCGTGATGCGTGCGGAAAAAAGCATTGCACGAGCTGATATTTGCGCATTAGTCGTCGACGCCCTGGAAGGTGTCACCGCGCAGGACAAAAAGATCGCCGGATTGATCCAGGAGAATCACAAGCCGTGCATCGTCATCGTCAACAAGCTCGATTTGGTCAAGCCGACCGCCCGCGTCCGCGATTTCATTGACACGCTCCTGCAAGAGGTCCGAGCTAACCTTTTTTTCCTCAGTTATGCCCCGATCGACCTCGTCTCTGCCCGCACCGGCGAAAATCTGGATCGCCTTTTTGAAAGCATTGAGAGGATTCAGCAACATGCCACCCGCTCCATTGGAACCGGTTCATTGAACCGGCTGTTGCAGGAAGCCATGGCCGCAGCTCCCCCACCGATCCGCGGGAATAAAAGGTTCAAGCTGCTCTACGCGACCCAGATCGACAAAACATCGAACCATCTGGTTGCTCCACCGACGTTCGTGTTTTTCGTGAATGATCCGGAGTTGCTGACCGATGACTATAGACGTTACCTGGAAGCCAGGATCCGCGAACGGAATGGATATTACGGTCTGCCAATTATCGTGCGCCTACGTTCCAGGCACTAGTGCATCGTCTCATAAGTGGGAGGGTAAGGCGGGACGCCTAACTTACTAGGGAGGTGCTATTGGCCAGGTGGCGCTGGCGGCGGCTTGGAGACGGCCGGTGGCGCTGCCCTTGAATCAACGCCAGATGCCAGGAGGCTGACTAACGTTTCGGTGGCTTGGTCAGGAACCAGCGTAATGTCTGCGTTCGCTTTGACCAATCGCTCCACTTCCAGAGTCGCAAACACCGCGTTTAAGACGTCTGGATCCTGCCCAATTTCCCGAAGTGCCTGGCCTATCATCTCTGGCCGAACCGAACGTGCCTTGGCGAACTCGGTGGCGGCTTGCCGTTCAGCGGAGCTGGTGATGATGTCCACTTGATTCGTTCCTGCCTGCCGAATCGCCGAAGTCACCTGTCGCAAGCGGTTGACGACTTTCTGCTCGATCTGACGAATCATCAGATTATCGCGAAAATGCACTTTGCGAACGTAAACCGAACCCAGTTGATACCCCCACTCTTCTGCTTTTGGCGAGACCTCTCCCCGTACTGTTCGGCTCATGGTATGCCGGCTCTCGAGCATTTCTTGCAATGGCAAATTGCTCAGGTTCCGCACGGTTGCGTTGGCGACATTCGCCCGCAAGGACCCGCGAGGATCAACGTTCTTAAAGAGGTAATCCACGGGATGCCTGACACGCATCTCGTACCAAATACCCAGACCCATTGGCGTGCCTTCTTCAGTATTGACCGTATTGCTGCGCAGATATTCCTGATCCAGACGCGTATCGATCTCGTGCACCCTGCCGAAGAATCGGACGAGCGCGACTTGCGGACCTAACCGCAGCCAAAGGAGATGAAGTCCCGGCTCTGTCACCACCCCGAGGACACGTCCGAACAGGATGTACACCTTGGCCCTGCCTTCCATGACCGTGGTGTAAAAATTGATCCCGCCGAGAAACACTAAAAGAATCGGAATCGTGATCCAGCAAACAACAAAGGTGACGACAAATGCGAAAATGAAATTCATTGGATCAGCTCTTGGCTCGGAGGATAACTCGTCTTGCCTTCGAAAACAGGTCGAGCCGGATGTTACGAATGTAGGCTGGTAACGCTTGTTCCCCGCTCTGTTTCAATTCCATTAACTGTTGGGCCATCCATCGCAACGGCTGAACTTCGGCCTCAGCGCGGTTCGTCTCGATTTCAACCGCTCTCCTGGATTGCTCGATTCGTTGATCCGCGTTAGCCTGGGCCAGGCTGATATTCGACGAAACTTCGTTATGCACCGTGTTAATCGCTGCTAACGCCGATTCAATATCCGCCGGCGGATCTATCCCTGTGATCAATGAGGCGTCCAAGGTCATCCCATATCGCGCGGCAGAGGAAACGCATTGTTGATCCATTTGGATGTTGAGATGGTTGAGGTTCTTCCGAAGATCGTTGATCGACACCCCCGCTTTTGCCAGACTGGCGTTGGCCTTTTCGATCAGTGGTTGATCGGTTTCAGGCGGCGGTGTTGCTTCGTAATTCGCTATCCGTTCTCTTAAGATAGAAACAAAATATCCTATGACATGGGCGATCGGCCTCTTTACGCCAAAAAGATAGGCATAGAGATTCTGTTCACTGACACGATAACGGATCTGGCCGGTTAAACCAATGTTCAGCTGATCCTTGGTCACCGCCTCAAGGACGGTCCCTTTTTGATTCGCTTCCGGGACATCGGGATCAAAAGCAACGTTGAGAGTCTGGATCGACACGGATACCTTGAACACTCGCTGCCACGGCATCCGGAAATAAGGGCCACCTGGTCCGATCACGCGAACCTGCGGATAGACATAGCGTTCCCTTTCTTCCGGACGGAGATTCTCGGAGATTGGCAGATCCAGACTGGTCGCGGTCCCGAGGCGTTCGGCCCGGCCGAAGTTGGTGACGACAGCGCGTTCGTTTTGGTTGAGGGTGTAGAGACCACCGAGCAAACAATAACAGAACAAGAAAGCGCCCACGCCAGCGGCTATACCAATAACAATCTCCATAGACCGCGGTTTATAAAGCAGTTGCAGCCATTGAGCAAGACGGAATAGGTTCAGCCCATGTCGTCCGCAGCTTATCTGCAACTCTGTGAACGCTCCCGTGAGGTCTACCTGCTGAGGTCGGTCGCCGGGGTGCTTTCATGGGATTTCGAAACCTACCTTCCTTCGAAGGCCGTTCCTTACCGAGCAGACCAGCTAAGCTATCTCGAGGCAAAAGCCCACACGCTATTTACCGAGCCTTGCGTGGGGGATTGGCTCAAAGCAGCCGAACAGTTCGGCTTCGATCCTGGGTCAGAGGAAGGTGCAAATATCCGCGAATGGCGGCGATCATACGATCGCGCAACCAAAATCCCAGTTGCCTTAGTTGAGGAATTCGAGAAGACGCGAACGATTGCTCGAGAAGCTTGGGTTCAGGCTCGAGCGGAGTCCAAGTTTTCCTTGTTTCAACCGAATCTGGAGAAAATTGTCGAGCTCACGCGTCAGAAGGCGGATCTCTGGGGATATAGAGAATCTCCTTACGACGCGTTGATCGATGACTACGAGCCGGGCATTACGGCCGGCCAGGTCAGACCAGTCCTGGACGAGTTACGCGTGGCTCTCGTAGATCTTCTGAGTCAGATCCCGGACCAGTCTGCGCCGGAGAACTTTTTGGATGGCCACTATCCTATCGATGGCCAACAAACGTTATCCAAGGAGATAGCGACTGCCTTTGGTTATGATTTTTCAGCGGGACGCATCGACACGACGATGCATCCCTTTGCGACAACGCTCGGTCCACACGATCAGCGGATCACCACTCGCTATAACGTACGGCGGTTCGAGGTTTCTTTATATGGTGTCATGCACGAGACGGGCCATGCCCTTTACGAGCAAGGTCTGCCCCCAGATCGAGTTGGCTTACCCTCCGGTGACGCCGTCTCCCTGGGAATCCATGAATCCCAGTCAAGACTTTGGGAAAATCATGTTGGGCGCACCCCACAGTTCTGGCATCTCTGGCACGCGACGGCCTGCAAATATTTACCGGACCTGGCCCGCTATTCTCCGGCCAGTCTTGCAGACTGCGTACAGCGGGTCGCCCCTTCTTTTATCCGTGTCGAAGCGGACGAAGTGACTTACGACCTCCACATTCTGCTCCGGTTTGAGATGGAACTTGCGCTGGTCGAGGGGCGACTGAAGGTCAAGGATCTGCCTGAAGCGTGGAATACCCGTTTCCATGAACTTTTTGGATTGATCGTCCCTGACGACGCGCGCGGCGTACTTCAGGATATTCACTGGAGTCTGGGTTCCCTGGGATATTTCCCGACCTACACCCTGGGTAACCTCAATGCTGCACAACTGATGTTTGCGGCTGAACAGATTATCCCGGGGTTGCCTGATCAACTTGCTCAGGGAAATTATGCGCCGTTACTGCGATGGCTGCGCGAGAATATTCATCAACACGGCCGAAGATATCTTCCTGCCGAGTTAATGCGCAAAGCCACAGGCGAGCCCACACAGGCCCGCTATCGTATCGAGTATCTGCGAAGCAAGTATTTAAATTAAAAGGGGAATCGGCGTTCGCCATTTCAGCCGTTCGAGGCTCGTCGTACGCCGGCACGCCAATACGCGGATACGCTTCTGCCCGCCGCCGCCTTACTGAAAAACCGCAATTCTCCAGAGAACCGAGTTGTTGGCTGGGGAGAACTAACGTATCCTCCCCGGCGTGTATCGCCGTGTAGGAGTTGCGACAACATTTTCCCCTCGCTTCATGGCCGTACTTGCCGAAGCAGGTAGAGTCAGCCGCTCTCTTTCGGCGCCGCTATGCCTGATCCACGCCGATGAGTTCACCCAGGAGAAGGAAGACCGGTTCCGTTCCGCGCTTTCCGACCTGCAACTCGATAGCGAGGCGGCGATTCGCTTCGAGCCCGGAGAACCGGCCGAAGCCATCCTTAAAGTTCAGCACGAAGAAAGCATCGACCTGTTAGTCGCAGGGGCGATGGAAACACAAAGCGTGCACCGCAATTTTACCGGCGACGTCGCCCGTGAACTTCTTCGGCGCGCTCCCTGCGATCTTTTGTTATATACCGAGCCGAAAGAAAACCCGAAACCCCCTGAGGGTATCCTCGTGGTGATCCCAGATTTGTCGGAACCTAGCCGTCATGTTCTTTGTGCCGCGCTCAATCTCTCAGAACGAAGTGGAGCCCGTCAAATTACGATCCTCTACGTTCAAACCACTTTCGCCGAGGCAAAAGAAAAAGCTCTTGGAGTCGGCAATGGTGCCCTGTCGGTGGAAGAAACGCTGGAATCGTGGGTTCAAGACGAACAGCGGCCGGACTTGGAGCTCGACTATCATCTTCTGCGTGGAAATACCGGGTTTACGGCCTGCGAGTTCATCCAGTCCAGCGGCACCGACTTGGTGGTAATGCCCTCCCAAATGCCCTCTCCAGATCAGCCGGTATTTGCTCCTGCCCTCGACTGGATTATTCAAGTCATCCCAGGCAACCTGTGGGTCATCCGGCAGACCAAATCAATTCTTCTGCAGAATTTCTCTTAACACGAAGGGCAGAATACCGCCGTGACGATAGTAATCGACTTCGATCGGGGTATCGATTCTCAGAATTAATGGAACCTCTTCCCTCCCTCCATCTTTCCGCTTGATTTCCAGAATCACCTCCTGCCGCGGCCGAATACTGTCCGC
Organism: Chthoniobacterales bacterium; assembly: GCA_035483355.1. Classification (GTDB taxonomy): domain Bacteria; phylum Verrucomicrobiota; class Verrucomicrobiia; order Chthoniobacterales; family JAFAMB01; genus JAFAMB01. The sequence continues at coordinate 16,767 of DATHPZ010000073.1, forward strand.
AAGGCCAAGAACAGTGTAGGTTTCCGAACCGTCCAGACGCAATGTCTGCGCGTTAACGCCCTCCTGGAACTGCAGTGGCAAGACCCCCATCCCCACGAGATTGCTGCGGTGGATTCTTTCGAAGCTGGCGGCGACGACCATTTTTACTCCGAGCAATCGTGTACCTTTGGCCGCCCAGTCCCGACTCGAGCCCGTGCCATATTCGTGTCCGGCAATTACCACCAAAGGAGTCTGTTCTTTCTGATATCGAACCGCGGCGTCAAAAATCGACATCTGTTCCCCGCTCGGGTGATAGATCGTCACTCCGCCTTCAACGCCCGGCACCATTAAGTTCTTGATTCGCACATTGGCGAACGTTCCGCGTGTCATCACCCGGTCGTTCCCTCGCCGGCTGCCATAACTATTGAAGTCGATCGATTGAACCCCCCGATCGATCAGGTATCTTCCGGCCGGCGACGTTTTCTTAATCGCACCGGCTGGCGAGATGTGATCGGTCGTTACCGAGTCCCCAAAGATGCCCAACGGGCGGGCGTCCCGCACCTCTTCTATCTTGCCGATCTGCATCGAGAAGTTGTCGAAAAATGGTGGTTCCTGAATGTAATCGCTTTTTTCGTCCCACGCATAAAGGTCACCCGTCGAAGAAGTGATCTCATTCCATTTCGGGTTTTGACTGGCAAAATCCGCGTAAAGCTGACGGAACACTTCTGGCTTTAGTGCCGACGCCATTGCATGATGGATTTCCTCCAGGGTCGGCCAGAGATCCTTCAGATAGACATCGCTTCCCTGGCGATCGGTGCCGATCGGTTCCTGCGCCATGTCGATATTCACTCGTCCGGCCAACGCAAACGCAACCACCAAAGGAGGCGACATCAGAAAGTTCGCTTTGATATTCTGATGGATGCGCGCCTCGAAATTGCGATTACCGGAAAGGACCGCTGCGGCAACAAAGTCGTTGTCGGTCACCGCTTGTTCGATGTTCGGATGAAGCGGACCTGAGTTCCCAATGCAGGTGGTACAACCGTACCCGACGATGTTGAATCCGAGCTGGTCCAGGTAAGGCTGCAGACCGGTCTTCGCCAGATAGTCGGTCACCACGCGTGAGCCTGGGGCCATTGACGTCTTGACGGTCGGATTGACCGTCAGCCCCTTTTCCACCGCTTTCTTGGCGAGCAATCCGGCCCCTAGCATAACGCTCGGGTTACTCGTGTTGGTACAACTGGTGATCGCGGCGATCAACACACTGCCGTGCCCCACCTCACCGGATTTGCCGGCGCCCGGCGCCGCAGCACCAGGCTTCGATCCGTTGACCGAAACCGTCGTTCGCTTGGACAAAAGTTCTTCGCTTTTTCCGTACCCGCCTTCTGCGACCGGTTTGATGAAGAGACCGCGGAAGGTCTGGCCCAGTTCCGCGAGATTGATCCGATCTTGTGGGCGTTTTGGGCCCGAAACGCTCGGTTGCACAATCGCCAGGTCGAGATCGATATCCACACTGTATTCAATTTCGCCTTTCCTGGGCATACCGAACATTCCCTGTGCCTTGAAGTAATTTTCAAAGCGTTCGCACGCTTCCTCGCTCCGCCCCGTCATCCGAAGATAGTTGACCGATTCACTGTCGACCGGAAAGAAGCCCATCGTCGCTCCGTACTCCGGAGCCATGTTTCCTATCGTCGCGCGATCAAAAAGCGGCAACGTCCCCGCTCCCTCCCCGTAAAATTCGACAAACTTGCCAACCACCTTCCGCGCACGAAGCAACTGGGTAACGTGCAGCGCCAGATCAGTTGCGGTGACCCCCTCCCGCAGGCGCCCGCTCATGTGCACCCCGACAACTTCCGGCGTCAAAAAATAGACCGGTTGCCCAAGCATCCCTGCCTCAGCCTCAATTCCGCCGACTCCCCATCCGACAATACCAAGACCATTGATCATCGTCGTATGCGAATCGGTTCCGACCAGTGTATCAGGGTAAAAGACTTCCCCTTGTCCGGTTTTCGAACTTAACACCCCCTTCGCGAGATACTCCAGATTGACTTGGTGCACGATACCGATCCCTGGCGGCACCACTCCGAAAGTCTTAAAGGCTTGCTGCCCCCATTTCAAAAATTGGTAACGCTCCAGATTGCGTTTGAATTCCATGTCGAGATTCAAGCCGAGTGCCTCCGGCGACCCCGCAAAATCGACCTGCACAGAGTGATCGACGACAAGATCGACCGGAACTAACGGCTCAATGATCTTCGGATCAGCTTTCAGCTTGGCCACCGCCGCTCGCATCGCCGCAAGATCCACCAGCAGTGGGACACCCGTGAAATCCTGAAGAACAATCCGCGCCACCACAAATGGAATTTCTTCCTTCGCCGGTTCTTTCGCGTTCCAGTTCGCCAGCACCGCTACATCTTTCTCTGCAACCTTCTTCCCGTCACAGTTCCTGAGCACTGATTCGAGAACAATCCGAATGCTGACAGGCAACCGGGAGACTTTTCCAACACCGGCTTCCTCAAGCGCCGGCAACGAATAATAAATTCCTTTTTTGCCTCCCCCAGCGTCAAAGGAGCGAACCGCATCATTCGGGATCATAGGTTTTGGATTAAGCTAATTCATTGAGTTTCGCTTGAATGGCCTCGAAATTTGGGAGCTGCCTTGGATTGTCGGAGCTTTCGGCATATTGAATGACCCCGTTCCGATCGATAATGAACGCCGAACGCTTGGCGACTCCGCTCATTGGCAGATTGCGATCGGCCGCAAAGCTATCGTAAGCGACTCCGTAAGCCCTCGCTACTTCATGATCGTAGTCGCTCAGGAGCGGGACATTGATCTGCTCCTTTTGTGCCCAGACTTCGAGCGAAAAGGGGCTGTCTCCGCTGATCCCGTAGACCTGGGCGTTCATTTCCTGATAAGCGTCGAGCCCAGCACTGGTCTCACACAGTTCAGCCGTGCAAGTTCCGGTGAACGCCATCGGGAAAAACAGCAGGAGCACATTTTTCTTCCCAAAACTGTCACCGAGCTTGACCAGCTTCACTCCGTCGGACGTTTTGGTACTGAGCGAAAAATCCGGAGCCTTCGTTCCAATTGAAAGAGCCATATTGCTTGCCTTGTAAAAATATCAGCGACTTGTCCCTGGACGGGAAAAATCACTATAGGAATACCAGGAATCCGGGTCAATGGGGAATAGCAACGGGTGCCCCTTCAGCTTCAGCAGTGCGCGGGCTCCGTATGACTACGCCCGATAAGAAATCAAGGACGAGGACGAGGAGACGAGTGGAGGGGGAAAAGGCCACAAGCTCGAAGATGAAACGCGCGTTGGAACGGATTACCTCTCCTTCCTCGTATTTTTGGAGGCTGAGGCTGGTCAAATCAAAGTAAGCCGAGTGCTCAATTGGGGCCGAAGACACGACGCTAAACAGATGAGAAACGCCGGGCTGAGTCCAGTCCTGCAGCCCCTGTGGCCTATGGGCAAAGACCATCAGAATCAGCCCTGATCTTAGAAGCGTCTATGTGGTGCCCCAATCCTGTACAATTAAAGCAGTCAGGAGAGCACCCCAGGGTTAGCGCGCGTAAGACTTCAACACCCACCACTCCAATACCCCAACCCTCCAATACCCCACCGCTCCAATATCCCAATACCCCAATACCCCACCACCGCAACACCCCAACACCGCAACAACCGCAACGCTCCAATACCCGAAGAGCGCTCGTGAGCCAGAGTATAGACCACCGGTCGTTAAAGGGAGGACGCAGGATTCAGCCGAGGGTTAATCATAACAGCTTCCGTTGACGGTACAGCCCAAGTCCGGGGACGCCCAGACCGTTTCCCTCGCGACCATGACGTTGCTTGTAGCGAAATTCAGTACAGATGATCGACCGATCGTCACTGCTTTGGCTGATAATACTACCCGCGTTTGGGATTTTGTGATTATTGAGCGATCGTGCTACCCGGACAATTTCATCTTTCGCGTTCAACGTAATTCCAAATTATATCGAAAAGAAAAATTGAGTAGAATAACCGGCTCGTCCTGACACGCTGAATATGACTGACATTACAGATACGCCAAATCCAACGCTCAAGCGGCTAGAGGATCAAATCGATTGGTATGACAAGAAAAGCAGTTATAACCAGCGCCGTTTCAAGATCCTTAAGATTTCTCAGATTATCGCCGGCGCTCTGATTCCATTTGCCTCCAGCGTCGGCGCTCCGGCCGCGGTGGCCGGTGGGTTGGGAGTGCTGATTGTCATTTTTGAAGGCCTGCAGAGTTTGAGCCAGCACCAGCAGAGCTGGATTTCCTACCGGAGCACCTGTCAGAAACTAACCCAAGAGAAATACCTTTGGCTAGCCAAGGCCGGACCTTATGAAAGTGCGCCAAACCCCGACGCCGTTATGGCGGAGCGTATCGAGGCCCTCATGTCGAGCGAGATCACCAACTGGAGCACGACTACCCGGCAAAAGGAACAGGCCGCGACCACCTCCTGATCAGGAAACTTATGAATATGACACGACGCCAGTTCTTGCAGATTGCCGGAGGTGTGGGCATCGCGGCTGGAATTCCAAGTGCAGCGGAGATTGGTTACGCAACGCGGATTGCAACACATCGTGTCGCCATGGAAGAACGCCCCATCCGGATCCCGCGGTTACCCACTGCGTTCGAAGGCTTCAGAATCGCGTTGTTCAGCGATATACACCTTTATCCCTTCACTCCGATCCGGGTCGTCCAGGACGCCGTTAGGCTCGCCAATTCTTTCCGGCCGGATCTCGTCCTGCTGACGGGCGATTTTGTTTGGCTCGATGTTGCGGCGGCGTTTGATCTCGTGCCTGTTCTAAGTCAGCTCAATCCTGCACTAGATACGTTCGCAGTTTTAGGTAATCACGATCATCGCAAAGGACCGGAAATCGTTGCCAAAGCCTTGGCGCAGGCTGGTACGCAATTGTTACGCAATAAGGGTATTACCATTCAGCGCGGACACGATTCTATTTACCTCACCGGGATCGATTCCGCGAGGGGTGGAACACCTTCGCCCGACGCGGCCTTCGAAAATAGACGAGCGGATCTCACAACCATCGTTGCGGTCCACGAGCCCGATTTTATTCAGGAGATTGTTCCCCGATTCCCGGTGGACCTTCAGCTCTCGGGCCATAGTCACGGAGGTCAAGTGCGACTACCGGTCGTGGGTGCCCTGGTCCTTCCGCCGATGGGGGAAATTTACGACATGGGTTTGTATCGGGTCGGAAACGCTCAACTTTACACGACTCGGGGAATCGGAACGATTCACGTCAACGCGCGATTCAATTGCCCGCCTGAGGTCACCGCCATCACGCTCCATGCTTAAGTCGAGGGTGCGGAACCAACCTTTCTGCCTTGGAGCTTGCATAGTGCACGTAATCGTTTCTGAAATCTGCGAATCGACCCTGTTAACCTCATGAACCTCTCCAAGTGAGGTGAATTATCGGCTGCTAGAAGCGCTCTCTTAAAGAGTTGCAGAAAACAGTCGATAAATAGAACAACGATGCATACAGCAAGGCGAAACATTACACGCGCCGCGTGGCGTCTCGCCAAATGCTATTGGACGTCGGAAGAAAAGTGGTCTGCGTGGGCGCTTTTGATCGGGGTGATAGGGCTGAATCTGGGCAATGTCTACATCAGCGTACGGATCAATGAGTGGAACCGATCCTTCTACAATGCGCTGCAGGCCTTCGATAGCGGAGAGCTATTCCGTCAGCTGGGCTTTTTCTGCATTTTGGTGTTGTTCGCCATTTCGATGTCTGTCTACGGCCTTTACCTCAGTCAGATGCTCCAGATCCGCTGGCGCCGCTGGTTGACCAGCAGATATCTGGGCGCCTGGCTCGCTAACCGGGCTTATTATCAATTAGAACTGGGCGGCCGAACCGACAACCCCGACCAGCGCATCGCAGAGGATCTCAACCAATTCACCAGCTATGTGCTGAGCCTCTCGGTCGGCCTGATCAGCTCGGTGGTTTCCTTGATCTCGTTTCTCGTTATCCTGTGGGGATTGTCCGGACCGGCC